>WHSN01000026.1 GCA_009380045.1 Luteitalea sp. | reverse complement strand
CGCGACTTCTTCCAGGAAGGCGAATCGCTTGCGGCCCGAGTGACCGTCCCGTTGCCAGGCACCTACCTCGGCATCATGACCATCCTGGCGCGGGAGATCGAGATGACCGGCAAGGAGTTCACCGACTATCTATGGGAGGAGGGACTCGACGGGGTGATTGCCGAACGGGCACGTCTCAACCAGAGCGACACGCCGGCGCGGGAGCGATACGCCCGATACGCGAAGATCGTACTGGAGGCCGGGGACGGGGAAGCGGCCGCGGCTCATGTGACGCGGGCCGCTGGCGTGAAGGCAGAGTTCGTGCCCTCAGTAACTCCGGCGGCGCTGAGCGCGGGAAGTTCGTTCTCCGTTCAGCTCCTGGTCGAAGGCCGACCGGTCGCCGGAGCGATGGTCGCCGCGGTCTCGAAGGACACGCGCCTCCAGGCCCGCACCGACGCGAATGGACGGGCGTCGTTTACCATTCCGGCCCTTGGGGCCTGGTTGATCAAGACCGTTCACATGGCGAGACCCGCGAACGCCGGCGCGCCGCCCGCCGACTGGGAGTCGTACTGGGTCACGCTGGCGTTCGAGGTATAGAGAACCTGACGCGGGGCGCGCCGGAGTCGCTTGCGAAATCACACTTTCGAGAAATCCAGTCTCGGTTGCGCCCCGCTGAGACCTGCCTGGCCTGGTTTAGCCGGTGTGGCAACCGTCAGTGGCCCGCCGGACTCCAGCCACTCGGCGCGCCTCGCGCGCCGTAGGAGCCGCGATGACGCCGCACGCCAGCCATGCGACCGTACCGATCATGGCCGTGTACATCGCGAAGCGAATCCAGATTGGCTGATGCTCTTTGAGCGGCATGAAGTAGAGCCAGTGTGGAACGGCGCTCAGGTAGGCTTTGAGCACGATTTGCCCGGCATGGTTCCTCAGGAACGTACGCCACGTCTGTGACGGCGGGCGATGGCCTCTTCGTGAAGTATCGCGTCCTGTTCTTGCCGGCGCAGCACGCTCGTACCGAGGGACCTACGACTGGTGCGTCGTAAAGGACCTCAGGTCGAATATTCACCAGGGCAGCAGGGGACAAAGGGCACTGCCGGTGCCCGTCCTGTTGCCTATTGCAGACGCACTCGCACCGTCGCGAGCACGTTGATCGGGTCTCCCGGATAGACCTGCGCCCAATCAAGGTGCGGCGTGAAGTATTCCGTATCGGTGACGTTGTTCACGTTCAGCGCGTACTCGAACGGGCCTCGCCGGTATCGGACCGCCAGGTTCAGGACGCCGTATCCGTCGACCTCGAATTGATTCGCGTTGTCCGCAAAGGTCCGGCCGAGGTAGCGAGCGCCGACGTTGACTCCCAATCCGCTGTTCCAGTCGTAAGCCGTCCAGAAGTTGAACGTATGGCGCGGGGCGAACACCGGCGTGTCGCCGCGGAGATTGGTGCCGAGCGACTGCTCGTAATCCAGGAACTCGGCGTCGGTAAAGCCGTAGGCTGCACCGAGCCGGGCGTTCGCGGCCAGAGTCGACTGGAGATCCAGCTCGAAGCCGCGCGACGTGACCTCGCCGGCCAAGTCGTAGAAGCCAGCCGGCCGTCGGAAAGCCACGTTTTCCCGAAGAATCCGATATACGGCCGTGTTGAGCTGGATTCGGTCCTGCGCCAGGTGAAAACGCCCGCCGAGCTCGAGCTGTGACCCCGTCTCCGGATCGAGGGTAGAACCATCGGGCTGGCTCAGGTTGATCGGTTTGAACGAGTTCGCAAACGACCCGTATGCCTCGACGACACGCGACGGTTGATAGACGAGCCCGGCCCGACCGGTGAACGCTTCGGCGTCGAACTCGCTGACCGGTCCGCGCATCCGCTCGCCGTTGACGATCGGGTCGACGTGGCTCTCTCGCCGGTAGACATCGAACCGCCCACCGAGCAGCAACTTGATCTGGGGGGCGAGCGTCAGGTGATCCTGGACGTACACAGCGTTGGTGACGTTCGTGAACACGCTGGCGCGCGTGTCAGGGGTCAACACCGACGGGCCCTGCGTCTCCACGGGGTCGAACGCGTTGATGGATGCCGCCTGAAAATAGTCATTATCAGGGCGGGGAGAGTGGCTGTGATACCGCTGGATTTCGTAGCCGAGCACCAGATTCTGCTCGATGCCCTTGGTGAAGTAGCCCGTCAGCTCGGCGACATTCTGCACCGGCCGGCGGTGGTGGTAGAAGTACAGGTACCAGCGGTCGATCGTGTCCGGCGGAACGAAGTAGATCTCCTCGCTGAGGAAGTACTTGTCGTCGAAGCGCCGGTACGAGAACGTGTTGCGGAAGCCGAGCGAGTTGCGCAACGGGCGCGCGTACTGGACCTGGATATTGTTGTCGTACGACTTCGCCTCGTCCTGCGGGGTCCGGTAATTGCGATCCCGCGGCACGTTCAGCACATTGTCCTCGAGCGCGACGCCGAAATCGAAATCGGTGAGCGGAAGCCCGGCATCCCCGGCGAAGCGATCGCGGTTGAACGTGTAGAAGACGTTGACCTGGTTGGCTCCGGCCCGCCAGAGCAGCGACGGATTCACTGTCAATCGCGTGGCGTCGTTGTTCCGGTAGCCGTCCTTCGTCTCCGCGCCGATGTCGAACCGGTAGAGCGTCGCATCGCTGCCCACCCGGCCGCCGGCCCCATAGGCGAAACGCCCGGTCTTCCAGCTGCCCGCGCTGGCAGCGAAATCGTGCGTCTGAACCGGCGTCGGCTTCTTCCGGATGAGGTTTACAGTTGCCCCGAGCGCCGAGCCGCCGTACAGCGCCGAGGACGGGCCTTTCAGCACTTCCACGCGTTCGATGTTCGTCAGCTGGGTGTTGACCCTGTTCCCCTCGTTGCGAACGCCGTCGAGCAGCTGCACCGAGTCGAAGAACCCGCGGAAGGTGTTCTACTCGTAGACGCCGTAGGCCGTGAAGGCATGCACGCCGCCGACGTTCTGCAGCACCGACGGGAGGTCGTTGGCGGCCTGCTCCTCGATGATCTGTCTGAGAACCGTGTTGACCGTCAGCGGCAGCTCGCGCAGCGGCAGCGTCGTCCTGCCGGTCGCGATAGTGCCGGCGAGCGCGCGCACGGTGACGTCTTCGCTGATGGCCGCCACCTGCATTTCGATGCTGAGAGACACGGCCGCGTCGCCAAGCGTCGCTGTCTCGGCGGAGGGAGCGAATCCAAGCGCCTCGACGAGCAGCGTGTACTCGCCTGGAGGCAGCGCGTCGACGCGGAAGCTCCCGTCCTGCCCGGTTCGGACGGATCGCATCGGCTTTCCGGCCGTCGACACGGTGATGTCCGCGTTGGCGATAGCGCCACCCTGGGCATCGACGATGCGGCCTGTCATGACCGCTGTCTGTCCGAGAGCGAGACAAGGAACGAGGCACACGAAGAACGCGACACTGCACGCCCTGCGGAAGACACAGGTCACGGACTGGCTCCTATAGAAGTCATCAGTGTTGAACGGTCGTGCTTATCGTAGACGCGCCCTTCGGTCGCATAACTGAAGACTTCATGAATTTTTCGTTATCCTTCCGTCACCGCGACAGGGTGGCGCACCTGGGGGCGTCGCGTCGAATCACGGACCCGGTCGTCAACAAGCTCTTTGACGCCACATGGTCAGGATCTGGCGCAAGCCTGCGTGAGTTCACACCTCGAGTTGATCCCCCATCGCGTCGGCTTCTGCCCGCGCCAGGATGAGTCATGCGTGCGATTCAAGATCGTTGTCCGTGCCGAGGTTAAAGAACTCGCTGAGGCACAACGCGTCAGCAATTTCTCTATCAGTCCGGCCGTTCGCGATTAGGCGGAGCACGTCGATCTCACGAGCCGTGAGCCGATGCCTCGAGAGCTGTTCGACGAAGGGGATCGGCGCATCGAGACGCGCCAAGTCCGGCCGCGCCCCGAGCCGTTCGAAAACAGACCTCGCGGCTTGGTGCTCCAGTGTTGCCGCCTCCGCGTCTCCGAGCGCTCGACACGTCCTTCCGATGAGCACCCGCACGCGGGCGCCCTCATACGGCGCCACGAGGCGCTCCCACAGTTCGAACGAGCGGCGAAGTGGTTCGAGCCGCGGGGGGGTTGCCGGTGCGGCCGCGGGCGCGACCGGTTACTCTCGCTGAATCGACGCGAGCAGACGATTGAATGCGTCCTGCTGCGCCGCGATGGTCTTGACCGGACCCGTCATTGTGAAGAAGACATTTCCCTGCGGACCTTCAGCAATCGCGCCGAGCAGCCGATAGTCGGCGACCGGTTTCGGATTGCTCACCATCGGTCCACCCATGCCGGTGTAGGAACCGGAGGCGTCGACAACGGTAATCGGTATGCCACGCACGCTTCGTGTCGTCACCTTGGCGGCCGCGGGTTTGCCATCGGCGCCCAGCATCTGCTTGGTCCATCGCTCGACGTTGGCCGGGACGCTGCCACCCTGGCCAGGGCCGAAGTAGTTCACCACGCACTCTGCCGGCCCCAGACCTCCCGCCGCGGGGATGGAATACGTTGCGGCGCGCATCGGACGTGCCGCCTGCGCTTTCCAGTCCAGCGGCGCCGTCCAGCGGATGCCGACTGCTGACTCCGCGCGAAGGACGTGCCCGACGATGGCGAGGAGCAGGAGGAAGACACCGAGTCCATGGAAACGCATGCTCGACTCCTGAAACGAAGAAGCACAGATACGGCAACCACTTTCGACACGTCGATTCGCCGCCGAATGGCGCGCGAATGAATGCCGTGCGCGCCGCCGCGGCCGGGCGGAGGGGCCGCAGAATCGGTAGCAGCATACCAATCATCCCGATCCACGAGATAGGGGCGGCAAGGCGGACCTCCGCGAGCCCGCGTCGCGGAGTCGCGGAGCAGCGCCCGCATTCGCGACAGCAGCTCCGCGAGGGCGAACCAGTTCACAGGGTAGTGATCGGAGCCGGACTCGAGACCCGACACCTGGTCCTGCACCGTGTCGCGCCGGTCAAGACGATCACCGGCACGCTGATGCGGCGATCGCGAGTTGCCTCGAGAACACGAGGCCGTCGCAACCCGGCAACCCGGAGGTCGCGCACGATGATATCGAACGCCTCGGTCGACGTGCCGATAACGCGCCTTCGCCGGTCCGTTCCACGGTGACGTCGTACCGTTCGGTGCGCAGGCCGTCGCGCAGCGGGTCGGCGATCTTCCGGTCGTCCTCCACGATCAGCACCCGCATGACGAGCCGCAGTCTCGCCCGCGCGCGCGTGTCATTACCTGAACTGTTTCCCGAAATGTTCGACAGCAAGGCGGCGGCCCGGCTCGTTTGCGTCTCCACGACTTCATCCGGTTTCCAGCACTCGAACAACAGTCCTTACGGCGCGTCGAATGGACTGCGGCGACCTACCGGATCGTCAAAGAAGATCTTCTCGCGCCCGATCCGGTCAATCCCGGCACGTCGCTGCAGATTGGCCAGCAGTCGTCGCGCGGGGTGGAATTGACCGCGGCGGTCGCTGCCCGTCGGCTTGCGCGTGGATGCGAACGCCGCCGTCCTCGACGCTCGCTTCGACGACTTCGGAGAGAGCGTGGGCGGGGTCCTCGTGTCGCGTGCGGGGAATACGCCGTTGGCGGTTCCAGAACGGATGGCGAACGTCTGGGTGACCTGGGATCCGACGCGCGACTGGCAGGGACGAGTCGGTGTCCGCTACGTGGGCGGCCGCTTCCTCAACAACGCCAACAGGATCGCCGTGCCGCACTATGCCGTCGTCGATGCCGGCGCGCGGCGCCGAGTGGGAGAACGGCTGGCGGTCGATCTGCGTTTGTACAACCTGTTCGACCGCTTCTACGCGCACAACATCTATGGTGGCGCAACGTCGCCGCAATGGCTGCTGGGCCGTCCGCGCTCGGCCGAAGTTGCAATTACCGCCCGATTCTGACGGGCTCTCCGCGGAGGCTCATCGTCTGCGCGGTCGGCGGCGTTCTCAGGGCAGGACATCGGACACAACGAAGCCGACATCGCGGACTATTGAATGAGTGGCGGCCGGCCGTCCGACTCGAGCTTGCGGCGCAGCCGGGCGATGTGTGCGGTCGGCCAGATTGACCATCCCGGCCGAGGCCCTCCCCGGTACTCTCGCGACTGTGACCTCGTAGCCTTCGTCAGAATGATCTTCGGCGAGCGCCCAGCGATCTTCTGTGCATCCGCAACAACAAGTGCGCACATTCGTCACCTGCCTCACAGTTTGGTACGGCGACGCGCCGGCCGAGGCCGCCGCCCAGTGTACTGACCGTTGTATCGTGCCTCCATGAAGTTTCTGAAATCTCCGTCAGGCTCTCGACGACCTATCCGCACACCGCACCGTCTGTCCCGCCACCGATCGCCGCCTGCGGGTGACCGTGTCAACAACGGCGTGAGCCGTGCGCCTGCAGGCCTGAACAAGAGTTCATGAACTCTTCAGATACAGACCGGTCGCGCGCGCATTAGGATCGGCTGCGATGAATCGCCTGGAATACTGGCTGGTCCGGAACTGGGCGTTCGCGTGAACCACCGGCAGCCGCGGCGACTTCGAGCGACGCGCGGTCGCATTGCCGGGCGTGCAGGTGACCCGCCCGACGGGTGAGGCGCACGACCGCAATCATAGGACACCTCGCATCCTGGTCGTTCAGGATGCCAACCAGACGTCGGAGGCCTGGACGCGCGCGTTCCACGAAGTCGGCTACGACGTGGTGGTCCAGAGTATCGAGCGGTCGCCGGCGCGGTCGGACTGGCCGGGCTACCAGCTCGTGCTGCTTGACATGGGTGTGCCTGCCCTCCTGTCGATGATCTCGACGCTGCGTGACAGCGATGTCAGAGCGCCGATCCTGGCGACGATGCCCTCCGGTTCGGTATGCGACCGCGTTAAGGCGCTCGATCATGGAGCGGACGATTGTCTCGTCCGACCGTTCGCCGTCGACGAACTCCTGGCGCGCGTGCGAGCGTTGCTGCGGCGGGAGAGGGGTGGGCCACCCGCGGCCGTTCGGGCAGTCGATGGCCGGTAAACACGGGCGGCTTCCGTTCGGGTACCAGATTCGGGAATCCCGGGTCCCAGGGTGGCGTCTGGCCGGCCGCGGTTTGGGCCATCCATTCGCGAAGGATGGAGCGGAGATGTCGTCGTGAATTGGGATCAGCCAATCCAGATATTCCAGACGCATCGTACGATCAGTCGCTCGCTGAACGCGTTGGCCTGCGGTGTCAGTACTGGAGTCTTGAGCACATGCCCGCCGTCTCATGGCCACAGCTGAACTCTCATGACACGCCCTTCGACTGCGTTGCGCTCAAGCCGAACTGCGTCAGCAGCCAAAATTTGTGCCTCCACGCGGCGACTTCTCGAAGTCGTCGAAGCGGCGGCGGAAGGGTCCGTTGAGGTACGGCAAGAAACCGCCGCCGTGCGAGATGAAGTACGTCGGCTGACAGTTCATGCCTGTTCTCGCTCTGCGTTCTGCTTTTGCTTGTCGCAAGGGGCAGCCCTACAGAGAGCGGTCCAGCTACTTCGCGCCCGCCCGCCACAGGTGGCGAAGGCAGCCGGCGTACTTGGCCGGAACCCCACGCCAAAAGTTGATCGCGGGCGCGGGCTGAAGGTGCCAGGCATCGAGCGATAGCCAGCGGCGAGGAGGCGATCCCGTGGATTCTCACCACGCAGCACGGGTGGGCCTCCTCGATGAAGTCATGAAGCGGTCGATGCGGCGCGAGGCCCCATCGAGCAGCCGCTTGTTGACCCACACGCGCCGTGGTTGGCGCTGCAAGTCCGGCCCAAAATGGAGAGGACCGCTGTTCAGCGCCTGCTATACTGAGGCCACGAACTTCACGTCAATCGGCAAAAAAATAGCAGACGCGCTCAGAGCGGCGCGGCATTCGTCTCCGTGATGCGGCCTGCCGACTTGTGGGATGGCTACCGCGTGGGTCCTCGCACGGCGCGGCGATCGGGCGAAGAATCGGCGGGTCGCCATCGACCGACAGGGGCGTGCCTGTTTGTCGTTGATAGACGGCACACAGGTCGTCACGACAGCAGTCGACCTCGGAGCGTTCATCCGGGTCGGCAAGGTGAGTGGTGTGATGCGGCGCGATGACCTGGGCACACCCTAGAAAAACGGTGAACAAACACCGTTCCACGGGAATATCCATATAGGGCGACATCGCCTCGATAAGGAGCAAGCGTGTGCGTATGCGAACGATGTTGCTGACCGTCGCGGTACCCACCCTTCTGGCAGCGGGTGCGTACACGGCACTGCAAGCGCAGTCCCCCTCCGTCACGCCGATCGGTTCCGCGGCAGTGAATGCAGATCGGTTGATCTCCGCCGCGAGCGAACCAGGTTCATGGTTCGCCGTAGGTGGCTCGTATCATGAGCAGCGGTACAGTCTGCTCGAGCACATCAACGAGACCAACGTCCAACAACTGGGACTCGCCTGGTACGCAGACATCGACACGGAGCGTGGACAAGAGGCGACGCCTGTTGTCGTCGATGGCGTCATGTATGTCACCACCGCCTGGAGCATGGTCAAGGCGTACGACATCAGGTCGGGACAGTTGCTGTGGGAGTACGATCCGGACGTGGCGAAGGGCAAAGCGGTAGATGCCTGCTGCGACGTAGTCAACCGGGGTCTCGCCGTGTGGAACGGCAAGGTGTACCTCGGGGCGCTCGATGGCCGCTTGATTGCACTCAACGGTAGAACCGGTACGGAAGTGTGGTCGGTCCAGACTACAGAAGCGTCGCTGCCCTACACCATCACAGGGGCGCCGCGCATCATCAAGGGCCGCGTGATCATCGGGAACGGTGGTGCGGAGTACCGCGTGCGAGGCTACGTGACCGCGTACGATGCCGAGTTAGGCAAGCAGGTATGGCGCTGGTGGACGGTGCCCGGTGATCCGTCGAAGCCGTACGAACAGCCGGAGCTGGAGCGCGCCGCCAAGACGTGGCGAGGCGATGTCTATTGGAAGATCGGTGGCGGCGGAACGGTGTGGGACGGCATGGCCTACGACCCGGAGCTCGACACCCTGTACGTGGGTACGGGCAACGGCAACCCGTGGAATCAGGCCATCCGGTCGCCAGGTGGCGGGGACAATCTATTTCTCGCCTCCATCGTCGCGCTCGATCCGACCACCGGAAAGTACAAGTGGCACTATCAGACGACACCCGGTGAGACATGGGACTACACGGCGACCCAGCCCATTATGGTCGCCGACCTCGTCTATCCTCGCGGCAAACGCCGCGTCGTGATGCAAGCGCCGAAGAACGGCTTCTTCTATGTGCTCGACGCCAGGACGGGCCAGTTGTTGTCGGCTGAGAAGTTCGCTCCGCTGACGTGGGCGACGCACGTCGACCTGAAATCCGGTCGTCCAGTTGAGGTTGACGAGGCGCGATATGAAGTCACGCAGCGACCGGTGATTGTCGCACCCGGCGCGCTGGGGATGCACAACTGGCACCCGATGGCGTTCAGTCTAAAAACGGGTCTCGTGTACGTTCCCGTACACGTCAACAATGCATCGTATGCGAGTCCCACGGAGTTCAAGCTGAATCTCGAAGGAACCAACACAGGCGTGAGCTTCGCCGGCGGGGCGGCGCTATACGACAGGCCGGGCGCACCCACAAAAGGCAACGTCGAAAGCTATATTCTGGCGTGGGATCCCGTCAACGCGAAAGAAGCCTGGCGCATCAAGAACGAGATCTATGGCGCGTCGGGAATACTCGCGACGGCGGGTAACCTGATCTTCTCCGGCAATCACAACGGCGAGTTCAGCGCGTTCAGGGCGACGACGGGTGAGAAACTCTGGTCCGCCCCGGTGCAGGCTCGCGTCGTCGCCGGCGCTGCCACCTTCGCCGCGGAGGGTCAGCAGCACGTGGCCATTCTCGTCGGTGGACGTGGACTACCGAATACCGCCACGCGCACGAATCCGGCCAGCGCCAACAACTCGCGTCTGCTCGTGTTCAAGCTGGGTGGTTCAGCGACGCTGCCGACGGCGATGTCAACGACCTCGGCCGGCGCACCGCGCGTGAAGATTGATCCGCCGCTGCTCACGGCCAGCAACGAGACCGTGTTCGCGGGCGAACAGGCCTTCGCTGCCAACTGCGCCGTCTGTCACGGACCAGCAGCGGTTCCAGGGGCAGGCTCAGTCGGTCCCGATCTCCGCTATAGCGGCCTCTTGCCGATTCGCAATGGCTGGAACCCGACGGTGCGTGACGGCGATCGCGCGCAGCGTGGCATGCCCGGGTTCAGCAATACCCTGTCGCAGGACACCATCGATGCGATTCTGGCGTACGTCATCAAGCGTGCCAATGACGAGAAGGCGGCACAAGACGACGCGGCCAGGCAGAAGTAGTCGTAACCGCCAACTGACGGTGATGCATTAACAGAACGCCGGGCTCCCGAAGAACAATCGTCGGCGTTCTTCAAGTCATCAGCGCAGACCCGTCACTGCCAGAAAGTGGTACGGTCGCCGGTCGGCACATCCGCTCTGTGATTCGACGTCGGCCGCGTCGACTCGTTTAGCTGCTCACGCGCGACCGAGATGCAGCGGTCATCGTGGAGGCGGTCTGCGGCGACACGGGTGCGTCCGGTGTCTCGAGCCGCGGTTTCGCGCCGCGTCGCAGGCGCTTGACGCCCATTGCGAATTCAAGTCCGCTCGTCGCCAATCCGCCAAGCAGCAATGTGACCATGCCGATGTCCCAAAGCGGGCGGCGGTTGTACCAGTCCTGCGCCACTGGGTGAAGCCGAGGAATAGACCCAGCACGGAGACGACGCACGCCGCGGTCGTCGTCCAGACTACGATGCGGTATCACAACGGCTGGTTCTGTCGGATGGCGGCGAAGTACAGGAAGTGGGGAATCACCCCTGCCCAGGCCAGCGCCCGACTCTTCCGCGTCGTCATTACCGCCACATCCGCACTGCGCGGCTGAACATTCAGCTCGGTGCCGGCTTCGTCAGCGACCCGGAACTTGTGGAGGGGCAGCGCACCGCGCTGGCCCAATGTCCACTGGTCTATCCGGTCCACGGTCCGGACGAAGTTGACATCTTGCGTCCGGACTTGCATGAACTGCCCGGCGATTGTTCGTGCCTGATCGATGCTGACCTCGTTCATCACCTCGCCTGAATCGGCGAACACGGTCGTGCCGGCAACGCGATAGGCGGCGCGGTTCAATGACCGTCAGCAACTGGACGCGAGGCTCGCCGCCCGGGCGCGGACCGGGGCCGCTACGACGTTTCAGGGCGGAAGCCGAAGGGGCTTCGCGGATGCGCTCGACCGCTTGCGCCGGTGTCAAACGAACGCTTGCCAGGTCCAGGTTCGGGAGCCGCTCGACCCGCAGCTGCGGCGTTGCTCTTATTTGGGGAACTATTTACTTGACAGACCACACCTGACCGGGTATTCTTTTAGGCATGGACTCGCCCAAAACCCTTCAGGAAGCCATCATCTACTTTGCCGACTACGAGCGCTGCCGTGAGTTCCTCACGGATCTGCGCTGGCCGGATGGCCGCGTAGAGTGCCCTCAGTGCGGCTCTGAGCACGTTGTGTATCTGGATAAGGCACGTGTCTGGAAGTGCTACGGTAAGCATCAGAAAGCGAAATTCTCGCTCAAGACCGGCACCATCTTTGAGGATTCCCCGCTCGGCCTCGACAAGTGGTTAGCGGCGCTCTGGCTCATCGTGAACTGCAAGAACGGCATCAGTAGTTGTGAGATCGCCCGCGACATCGGGATCACCCAAAAGTCGGCCTGGTTCATGGCACACCGTCTCAGGCTGGCTCTGCATCATGGTTCGTTCGACAAGTTCTCCGGTGAGGTCGAAGTTGATGAAACCTTCATCGGAGGCAAAGCGCGCAACATGCACATCGCGCAGCGCAAGCGTCGGATCACTGGCACTGGCGGCAAGGACAAGGTGGCCGTGATGGGCCTGCTCCAGCGCGATGGCACCGTCCGCACGGTGGTGGTGGAGAACCGGAAGAAGAAGGCGCTCCACGCCGAAGTCAACAAGCACGTCGAGGCTGGCGCAGCGCTCTACAGCGACGACCTTCGCTCTTACGACGGGCTGGCCACCAAGTACGCGCATCAGGTCATCGACCACGCCGTGGCTTACGTTGACGGCGCGGTCCACACAAATGGGATGGAGAACTACTGGAGCCTGCTCAAGCGCGGTTTGGCTGGCACCTACGTGAGCGTTGAGCCGTATCATCTGTTCCGCTATCTGGATGAACAGGCGTTCCGCTTCAATAATCGGCGGGAGATGGGTGACTTCGACCGCTTCCGGCTGGCGGTCACACAGATCGTGGGCAAGCGGCTGACATGGAAACAGGCGATCGGGATGCAGGAGTATGGGTCAGCGACCATTAACTGAGAAGGAACGCACACGACAGGGTCGCGGTAAGCGAAGAGTGCGCTAAACCTTACGCTTGATAGATTTTGCCTTTTGCCTGTGCGGTTTTGGCGGCAAGGCCATCTTTGGTACCGAGATAATCGACTTTACGGCCTTCCGAAACCGGTCAAACGCCTCTGGTCCTTCAGTTATGTCTGGGTGCGCTTTCATATACCTGTCCCTACTTGGTCTGAATTGATTGGGAATAGTGATGGCCGTTTCTGAGTCGGAGGCGATACAGAAATGACGGTTTCTAATCCAAGCTGCCTTCGCTTCGTTGCAAACTGGTTATCCAACGTGTACACAGTCTGACAGTGCATGGCTACAGCTGTAGCCATGTGGAAGCAGTCCCACTTCCGCCGTCGATTCTGCTCCGTGTCCTCAGGTCGCTCTCCGCTTCCCTTGGCTGCTTCTCTCACGACAGCTTCGTATTTGGCCGCCGTCAGAGCGATCTCCTTCGTAATACCGTATATTCTCGCGAGTTTTGACACTTTCGTATGGTTGTCTGTCACCACACTACCGCGCATAAACGCCGCGACAGAGACTTCTTGTACGGTCAATATAGACGTATAGATTTTGACTTTATCCTGCTTCAGTTCGCGCAGTAAGCCTTTAATCGTCGGTCCGTCCTTGCCGCCAAACAACGCCACAAATACTGATGTGTCGAAGTACACGCTGGTCATATCAGTCGGCTAATTCAGGAACGGAACCGTATAGCTCATCAAACGCCGCTTCGTAGTCGCGTTCGTCATCCGCACCAAAGTCAATCGCGTGAAGTTTTGGGTTTACCGCTTGATAGTAAGTAGCTGTTCCTGTCACAAAAACTTGTCGGCGGAACAAGAGCGCGGCACTGCTTACATCGCGTGGCTTGAATTCAATGCGCCATACCTCGCCGTCATCAGACAGGAGTTCTCCAAAAAACGCCTTCGTGCCGTCGTCATCGTCATCGTACTTGTCGTGGAGTTCTCGGAGTTTCCCGTACACCGTAACGCCTTCAATAGTAAGATTAGGCTCGCGTAGAGCACTGACGGCCTTGACGGCAGCTGTATCCAATACTGCTTTTGTCGGTCTCATGCCGTTCGTCCGAAGAGTCAATTCCATCTTTGTCTTATCGATTTCTTGGACTTTACCGATGTTATTGAGTCTGTTCACGATACGGGGGTCGAAATCGGCCATAGGCGCAACTGGAATCATCGTGGATCGTCGGGCGCGCTTCAATCGTGGTGTAGCGCCGAGACGACTAACGGTGTCGAGAATCTGCGCCGCGACGATTACGCCAATCTCCACATCTCGCGTCATGACGATGTTCGCTTGCACGCTGCCGCGTTGAAACCCAGCGATGAGTTCTAACCCAAAGTCTCCGGTTGGGTCAGCAGCGCCCTGCTCCCGTTGAACACGTCGTCCCAGTTCTTGCATCATGCCCTTGATTTCGTTGAGGACTCTGATGACGTGATCTAGAGGCAGTCTGTTACGCGTCGCCAGCCCTTCCTTAAAACAGACGGAGAATATTGGACGCGTCGTCTTCGGCACGCGATTACGATACTCGGATTTGGTTGTCGTGGAACGGCGGGGATAGATTTTCTTAAGCGTCACGTCGCCCTTTCCCTTGTGGCGTGGTACACTACGACCACCGCGGCGCCCTAGAGCGTCACCGGAAAGGGACTGCACGCTACCGCGCCGGCAAGCCTGACAGCGTTGCGCCCTACGACCTACCCTCAACGCTTTCGCGTTCTCTCAGGCGATTCTACGCCTATCAGGAGAGCACTGCGAATGCGAATCTACCAGTGGCAGGGCGGCGTCCACATTCAGCCTGAATCTGACGCTGAGCGCGGGAGCAGCGGTTGTGATCGGTCACGGCCACAAAAACAGCCCCGACGTCGTGTCGTTTCTGCTACCATCAGCGCCCAATGGATACCAACACGCTTCTCATCATCGTCGTGCTCGTTATCCTCCTTGGTGGCGGAGGATTCTATTTCAGGGGCCGATAAAACGCCGGCTCAGTCGCCCTCGTCAGCCATTCCGTCTACCCACTGCGGCAGGACGCCATGAAGTTCGACTTGATCGCACGACCCAGCCACGCCAGCCTAGCGCTTCTTGCGCTGCCGTCCCGCCTTCTCGCCCATCTGCTTCAATGCTTTCAGGGTCTCGTCAATCTGGACCTGCATTTGGGCGATTCGCTTGAACTGAATGGCCGCGTCTGCCTGCATCTTCTCAAAACTCCCGATCATCGCGTGTAACTCACGAGGAGTGATACCTGGGGCACCACGCATCCCTCGCAGGCCCCGCTGGCCGCGAGAGGCTTCTGCTGGTGTTCGGGACTTCTGAGTCACCTTGCTCATGCGGCCCAGCGTAGCAGGCTCATTGCGGTCTGTCAAGTAAGTAGTTCCCCTTATTTGTGGCTGTGCCAGCGGCCACCGCGCAGATCGCTGGGATACGCCCCGTTGCGCTGACCGGCATCGTTACCGATGCGTCCGACGCCGTACTGCCGGGCGCGTTAGTAGAAGTCACTTCTGGCGGCCGTGAGGTAGCGATGGCGACGACGGACGGGGCCGGGCGCTATCGCGTCGAGCTTGCGCCGAATGCGCTGTTCCGGGTGCGAATCGCTCTCGACGGGTTCGAGCAGCAGACCCTTGAGGTGCAGACGTCGGCGGCGGACCTGTCCCGCGACTTCATGCTGCAGATTGGAGGCCTCAATGAAGCCATCGTCGTGACCGGCGTGGTGTCCCAGCACCTGCAACGCGGACGCCAACGGGCAGCCGGCTTGATTTGTCGCCGTTACAGACGCCGGCCAGCGTCGAGATCATTACTGGCGAATCGATGCAGGTCATTGCGGACCAGACGATTACCGCCGTCGCCTCTCGGGCAACGGGCATCGTCAACACGTCGTCCGCGTTTGGCTTTGCTCTGAGCGCGCGCGGCTTCAGCGGCAACAACTCCGTGATGCAGCTGTACGACGGCATGCGCATGTACGTAACGACTGTCACCTTTCCGTCGGACCCGTGGATGGCCGAGCGCCTTGAAGTCCTGCGCGGACCAGCGTCCGTGCTGTACGGCGAAGGCGCCATCGGCGGGGCCATCAACGTCGTCCGCAAGGGGCCGACTCGCATGCGCCAGAGCGAGGTGAAGATTTCCGCCGCCTCGTTCGACACAGTCGGGCTTGGCGCCGGCACGGGCGGGTCGTTGAGCGACAAGATTTCGTATCGCGTGGACCTCGGGTCAACAGGTCCTCGGGGTGGATGGAACGAGGCGACGCGCGCAACACGGCGATCGCAGGCGCTCTCCGTTTTCAGCCCTCCGATCGCGCGCAGCTCACGCTGACGCACGACTATAACGACTCGCACCCGACGAGATGGTATGGCGTACCGACGCTGAACGGCGCCTTCAGACGGGACATCCGCACGAACAATTACAACGTCAGCGACAACAATCTGCACTTCAAGGACACGTGGACGCAGGGAGGCGGGGGTGAAGGGCAGTCTCTGGCATGGCCGCGCCGAATGGACGTTTGCGGTCTTCGACATCGTGAAGCACAAGTTGCTCTCGCGCGACGCGTTTGATCCGAGCATTACGGTGCAGATTGGACAGCAGTCGTCGCGTGGCAGCGAGGCTTCCGTGGCGCTTGCGGTTGGCGGTGGCGTCCATCTGCAGGCGAACGCATCGGTGATGCAAGCGCGATATGACGACTTCGCCGAATCGGTCGCCAGCGTGCTGTTCTCGAGAAACGGAAATGTTCCGGCCGACACGCCGCAGCGATCGGCGAACTTCATTGCCTTGTGGAATTTGCTCCGAAGTGGGTGGCGAACACCGCTGTCCGCTACGTCGGGCCCCGGTACCGCGACGCCGCGAATACCGCACTGATTCGCCCGTATACCGTTGTGGACGCGACGGTTCAGCGCAACGTGTTTGCGAACAGTATCGTCGGCGTGACCGTGCGAAACCTGACCGACGAGCTGTACGCCCGCAACCTGTATGGAAGCTGGCTGCAGTGGGTGCTGGGCGATCCTCGGTCGGTGGAGGTATCGCTTCGTGTTCGCTTCTGATGAGGATGATGATTAGGAGTTCGACTCCTCGCCCATGCGTAAGGCCGACATAGGGTGAAGTGATTCAGCGGTGCGTAAGGCCGACATAGGGTGAAGTGATTCAGCGGGACTACAGACAGGAAGAGGGCGGGGCGAGCGCTGGTCGAGCAGCCGCCGCAGGTCATCCCTGATCGAGAAGACGCGGCTCTCGCCGTTCTCGAATGTGCGCGAACTCTCGAGGCGGTAGGCACCGCGGGACCTTTCCGGGGTCAGGACATCGTCTGTCAGGTCCAGGGGCACAGCGGCAGTTGGCAACGGACCCCCCAAGCGCTCCTCATGGCCCTCGAGGGTGGGTCGATCGCGGCGTCGTTCCGCCGAAGAGCAACTACCCGACGCTAGAGGATAAGACGCTGGTGTCGTTGGACGCGGTACGGGCCGCCTTTCCGGCAATCCCTGGCGTGAAATTCCCGATGGTGATGAGCGAACTGGCGCTGCCAAAATTTGGCAGCGGCTTAACATCGACTGGAGGCCGCATCACGCAGCTGCCGCCCACGCTCGGGAAAAGAATCAGCTGTTCGTGCCGAAGCCCGACACCGATGGCCTCGACCTCTGGGGTATTCGAACATTGGAGGTGGAAGAACCAAGGCCGAGCGTCTGAAGAGCGGCGAGCCGCGCCCGTCCCTTGAGGAACGATACGGCGACATGCTGGTGACGCAGGAGTCCCATTACGGACGAGGTTGGCGCCCCGGCCGACAGCCGGGAGGAATCAATTCTGGGGCACAATACGCCGTGCTCACCGCACAGCAAACAGGGAGGAACACGATGCTTCACCACCGCCTTCACGCCTCGTGCCGCAGATTCCTGGCTGTCATCCTGGCCGTCGGCGCTCTCGGGCTGTTGACGACGCGCGAGACGGCGGCGCAGGCGGCGCCGGGAGTTCCCGCCGGCCAGGAGATGCGGTTTGCCGATCGGATCAAGGCTTTCCTCGACGAGGATCGCACCAGCCCTCCGCCGAAGGAGGCGATTCTGTTCATTGGCAGCAGCATTTTCCGGCAGTGGACCAACGTGAAGGAACACATGGCGCCGCTGCCGGTGTTCAACCGCGCGTTTGGCGGCTCCCGGACCTGGGAAGTGCTTCACTACATGGACCAGATCGTTCTGCCCTACCGTCCCCGGATCATCGTCTACTACACCGGCAGCAACGATGTGAACGCCGGCGAGCCGGCGCCGGCCATCACGGGCCGCATCAAGGCTTTCCTCACCAGGGCGCACCAGGCGCTGCCGGAGACCCGGATCTACTACGTCGCCATCAACCGTTCGCCCGACAAGCGAGCGCACTGGCACGTGGTCGACCAGGTCAACGCCGACCTGAAAGCGCTGGCCGCAACCACCTCTCACCTCGGGTACATCGACCTCAATCCGGCGCTATTCGATGCGCGCGGCGAGCCGCGCACCGAGCTCTATCGTCCCGATGGCCTGCACTTTCATCCGCCCGCCTACGACCTGTTTGCCGCCATCATCAAGCCGGTGCTGACCGAGGCCTGGCAACAGGCCGGATCCAAGACCAGCCGGAAGGTGGCGCCTTCCCTGACGCCGCCCGAGACAAGGGCAGGGCGGTAACGCCGCGGTTCGCACGACGAGGCCGATGCGGAATCTGGTTCTCTTGTCCTTGATCAATCAGCGCGGCCGGAGACGAGGTCCAGCGCCGAGACCGCAGAGCGGTAGACGCTTCCTCGATCGTGCTCGGCGAGCTGAGCGCTCGGCGGTGAACGTCGTGATCTGCCGTCACTGAAGCAGCCAGGCCCAGGATCGCAGGGCGCGTTTCGATCTGCCGTAGCGGTCTGCCGTCACGACGGCATTCACGAAGGAACACGAAGTTTCGTTGCCCAAAAGGCTTCGTTGAAATCGGCACGGCACTAGTTCGTCGCGAAGCAGTAGATCCGTCCGGCTCCTCCTCGCGGAGCGGTATTCGCGCAGTTCTGGTTGGCGTGCGACGAGTTCCAGGAGGAGAGCGCCCCGGACGGATCGGCATTCGGTCCCAGTCCGTCAGAATGACCGACCTGCGCGGCCACGTCAGGGGCGCTTGATGTCCAGTCGCGGCAGGTGAGCCCGGGCATCAGCGTTCCCTGCGCCGTGGAACCGGTCAGGATGTCGTGCTCGACCGGGCGTGGCGAGTTGGGCCATTGGCCGGCGATCCGTTGGCTACGCTCGTCCAGAAACAGATCTGCGTCGCCAGCCCGCGCATGCAGCTCGGTGAGGTCTCTCGCCACCAGCACCAAGTCTGCGTTGTACCACGGACCCTGGCCGATGCGGCTGCGGGCATCGGTCGGTCGGCCGTTGTTGTCCGCGTCGCTTTCGACGCTCAGGTATGCGCGCCAGATCTTGTTGCCCATCCCAACCGCGCCAGCGAGGTTCTGGCAGGTGGCATCGGCGCCCCGCAAGCCTCCGAGGTTGCCGGTGGTGCTCCTGGCGCTGCTCACGAACATGCTCATCGTCGTGCCGCGCGACGGGTCTACCGGGTTGTCGTTGCAGCCGACCGCGATCGCGACTGCGAACATCGTCAGAAAAGGAATATGTCGTTGCACACATCCTCCACGGAAGACGTCAAAATCGAGAGACAGATACTATCGCAAGTGGGGGCTCGGAAAGGATCCTGGGCCTTGCGACCAAATCCTGGGCCTTGCGACTAACCGAAGAGCTCAGGACCGGCTTCAACGGCGGTCGCGGTCGAGGAACGCCGGCGTTCTTTTCCCCATCAGGGTGCGCTCGCATCGGGCTGCCGCGGTGGTCCGAGCACCACTCTGACGTGAAGACGACGACGGCCGTCGCCGAGCGAAATCGTGGCGGTCGCATGTGGCTCGCCGTCGAGCTCGATCGTGCGCACGCCCCTGTTCACGCCGTCAGGATTCTCGATCACGATCTGGAGCTCTCCGTGAGCCGTTCGAAGCACCGCCTCGTATCCTGGCCACGTTCGCGGCAGGCAAGGGTCGATGTGCAGGGCCCCGTCCCGCAACGTGAGACCGAGCAGCGACTCAACGCCGACGCGGTACATCCACCCGGCCGCGCCGGTGTACCAGCTCCATCCGCCGCGGCCGACGTGAGGCGGCCGCGAGTAGACGTCGGCGGCGACCACATACGGTTCCGAACGGTAGCGGCCGACAGCCTCCTTCGTCAGAGTGTGATTCGCCGGACTCAGCATCGAGAACAGCTCCATCGCGCGGTCGCCGTCTCCGAGGCGCGCGAACGCGAGCGCCGTCCAGATTGCGGCGTGCGTGTATTGGCCCCCGTTCTCCCGCACGCCCGGCAGATAGCCCTGGATGTAGCCGGGGCTCGGCGACATCCGGTCGAACGGCGGGGCGAGCAGCAACACCATCCGGTCGCTTCGCTTCACCAGCAACTGGTCGGTCGAGTCCATCGCGTGGCGCGCGTGCGCCGAATCGCCTCCGGCGATCACCGCCCAGGACTGCGCGATCGCATCAATCTGGCATTCCTCGTTCGTCCGTGATCCCAACGGGGTGCCATCGTCGAAATAGGCACGGCGATACCAGGCGCCGTCCCAGGCATTCTCGGCCGCGTCCGCAAGACGGTTGGCGTGCTGCCGGTATACGCCGGCGCGGCTCCCTTCTCCCCGCGAGGCCGCGAGGTCAGCGAGTGGCCGCAGCACGGCGATCAGGAACCACGCCAGCCACACGCTCTCGCCACGCCCCTCGTGACCGACCAGGCTCATGCCGTCATTCCAGTCGCCACTGCCGATTAACGGGAGCCCGTGCGCGCCGGTCGCCAGGCTCACCGACACCGCGCGGATGCAGTGTTCGTAGAGTGATGCCTGATCGCGCGACACCGTCGGTCGTTCGTACGCTTCATGTTCTCCGGGATTCAGCGCCCGGCCCTCGAGGAACGGCACGGTCTCGTCGAGCACGGCGCGGTCGCCGGTGACGCTGACGTACTGCAGGGCGGCGTAGACCAGCCAGAGACGATCGTCGGAGAACAGCGTGCGGACGCCCTCGCCTCCGGGCTCGTGCCACCAGTGCTGAACGTCGCCTTCGGGAAACTGCCGGCTGGCTGCCCGCAGGAGATGCGCCCGCGCGATCTCGGGGGCCGAGAGCAGCAGCGACAGCACGTCCTGCAGCTGATCGCGGAAGCCGAATGCGCCGCTCGACTGATAGAACGCCGACCGTCCCCAGACGCGGCAGGCCAGCGTCTGATAGGGCAGCCATCGGTTGAGCAGCGCGTTCAGTCCGGCGTCCGGGGTCCGCACCACGAGCGTGCCCAACAGGCGATCCCAGAAATCCCGGCTCTCCTGCAGCGCCTCGTCCACCCTGGCGGGTTGTCGATACTGCTGCACCAGCGCCCTCGCGTCATCGACCGAGGGCGCATCACCCAGCAGACCGACGAGCGTTCGCTCTTGTCCCGGTTCAAGAGTGATTGTCACCTGCACGGCGCCGCAGGGATCGAACCCGCCGCCGGTGCGGCCCGACAGCCAGTCGCGCGAGAGGGCGGCAGGGCGGCCGAGGCTGCCGTTGCGGCCGACGAACTCGGTCCGGTCGCCGGTGACGGTGGACCGTTCGCCGCGGGTCAGGTCGAGGAACGCGACCCGCTCCGACAACTCACGCCGGAACGCGTTGCGCGCCAGCAGCGCGCCGGTCGCCCGGTCGCGGCTGGTGACGACGTGCAGCTGTGAGCGCGTGCGGTTCTCACCGAGCACCCAGTCGACGTACAACGTGACGGAGCAGGTCTGCCGCTTCGCGGTCGTGTTCCGAAGCGCGAGTCGGAACACCTTGATCGTGTCGTTGGGAGGGACGAACAGTACCAGCATCGATCCGATGCCGTGGCGTTCGTGCTGGAATGACGAATGGCCCTGACCGTGACGCACGACGTACGGCAGCCCCTGTCCGGAGGGCAACGGCGTTGCCGACCAGAATTGTCCGGTGCCTTCATGACGGATGAACAGCGCCTCACCGGGAGGATCGCTGACCGGATCGTTTCTCCATGGCGTGAGCCGGTTTTCGTGGCTGTTGACCGACCAGGTGTAGCCGGGCCCCGACTCGGTTGCCGCGAACCCGAACCGAGGATTGGCGACGACGTTCGTCCAGGGAGATGGCGGGATCACACCCTGGTTCTGATGGACCCCGACGACGTACTCACGTCCCCCTTCGGCAAACCCACCAACGCCGTTGAACATCTCGAGGTCGCCGGGCATCTGCAGGATCCCGGGCGGAGCGTCGCCAGAGGGTGGAACGACCGGCGGCGCCGGCGCCGTGGGCTGCTCGGACTCGAACGGAATCTGCGTTCGTTTCAGCTGTTCGCCCAGGTTCCCGTCAGCGGCGTCGATGAATGCCCGCGCGACGGCGCGCAGCAGCGTCTGGTCCTCGAGCGGCATCAGATCCACCCGACGCAGGAAGACCCCGCCCGGGCGGTCGACCCACGACTGCTCGGGGCCCCCCTCGACGATCTGCATCAGCATCTCCTGCAGGTCCTGCCGGTAGCTTGACGCGTGGTCGTTCAGCACCACGAAGTCGAAGGCGAACCCCTTGAGGCGCAGGTACTCGTGCGCCTTCAACAGCTCGCGGAACATCGGCAATTCAGCTTCGTCGGACAGGCGCAGCAGGAGGATCGGCACGTCGCCCGAGATGCCGTACTTCCAGAGCTCCGACTGCCCTCGCCGATTGCTCTCGATCGCGTCGCGCACTCGGAGGCGCGGGTCGCCGTACAGCATGCGGCCGGCGAGCCGCTGGAAGCGGGAGGCTTCCTCGACGGTCAAGGCGAGGTGACGCAGCTCGACCTGACTGTGCGTGGTGGCGAGCGCCAGCGCCCGGGCGACCGCGCGGCGGTCGTGGTATTTCTCGGCCAGCTGCCGCGCGGCGTCCTCGTTGTCGGCGAACGCGGTGGTGAAGGCGAGACGGGCGGTGCTGCCGGCGGGGATGCGCAGCGTCTGCCGCAGGCTGATGATCGGATCGAGCACGGCGCCCGTGGTATTGGAGAGCGCCTCGGTGGTGGACAACGCGAGCGGATTGGCCAGTGTCCGGCCGCGGCCGATGAAGCGCGCACGGTCGGTTTCGTATTCGATCCCCCCGCCGAGGTGTCCATGTCCGCTGAGCACGTGAACCAGGTACGGTCGGGGACCGCCGGTGCGCGAGCGCCGCACGCAGATCAGCGCGTCGCGGCCGGGGACCGCGGCGGTTTCAACGAACAGGTTGCTGAACACCGGATGCGACAGGTCCGAGTCGGCTGGAGCGAGGACGACCTCCGCATAGCTGGTCACGTCGAAGCTGCGAACCCGGCGGCCGTGGTTGGTCAGCGAAACCCGCCGCAATTCGGCATCGTCCTCCGGAGACACCACGACTTCGGTCCTGATCTCGATGTCGCCGTCGACGCGCCTCCAGACGGCGCGGTCGGGCGCGAAGCTGACCTCGTAGTCGTCCGGCTCGATCGCGGTCGGCTGATAGGTGGTCGACCAGACCCGTCGCGTGTCCAGGTCGCGCACGTAGAGGAAGCTGCCCCAGTCGTCGGTGGTGATGTCTTCGCGCCACCGGGTCAGCGCCAGATTCTGGCGCCGGCTGTAGCCTCCGCCGGCGTTGGTGAGCATCACGGCGTACGAGCCATTCGAGAGCAGATGCGTGCGCGGCGTCAGCGTGTGCGGGGTGACGTAGCGGCGCACGAAGGGTGCATGCTGACGTCGCGTCGACGGCACGTGCTCGGCCTTCTCGATCGGCGGGTTGGTGAGTGGAACCAGGCGGGGAATGCGCTCCTGCAGCAGCAGTGCGGCCGCCTGCACCCGCGGGTCGGCGTGGAAGCGCCGCTGCATCGGGGCGTCGTGCAGCGCATTGTTCAGCGCCACCAGAATCATGCCCTGGTGGTGCGCCATGTAGGTGCGGAGCACTACGCCTCCCGTGGCGTTCGCCGGCAGGCGGTCGACGGTGTAGTCAATCGCCTCGTAATAGCCGTAGCGGCCGGCCATGCCCTCGGTACGCAGCCGCGCGAGGTTGGCGACCACCGCTTCCGGATCGAGCCCGGTCGCCATGACGCTGGCGTAGGGGGCAACGACGAGATCGTCGGCCAGGCCGCGCTTGAGACCCAGGCCGGGGACGCCGAACGCGCGATACTGATAGTTCCCTTCGAGATCCTGCGCGTTGTAGGCGGATTCCGAGATGCCCCACGGCACCCGGCGCAGCGCGCCGTACTGGACCTGCCGCTTGAGCACCGCGGCGTAGGTTTCGTCGAGCAGCGTGCCCGGATGCGACTCCATCACGAGAAGCGGCATGAAGTACTCGAACATCGAGGCGCTCCACGACAGGAGCGCGCGCAGATTGCCAGCCGGGGTGAGCGATCGTCCGAGCTTGAACCAGTGCTCGTGCGAAATCTGACCGGTGGCGATGGCAACGAAGCTGGCGAGCCGCGCCTCCGACGCCAACGTGTCGTAGTACGAGGAGTCGAGCCGGCCATCGGCAACGTTGAACCCGATCGAGAACAGCCGGCGTACCGGATCGAAAAGAAAGGCGAACTCGGTTTCGACGACGAGGTCGTCGGCAAGCTCACCCAGACGCACGGCCCGATCGATCAGATCGGCGGCGTTGCCCCAGGCGTGCTCGATTTCGGCGCGGAGGGGGCTGGAGACATCGCCCCGGCTGATCCGCTCACCCCAGGCGACCAGCCGCCCGAGGCTCGGCACCGCGACCGGCGCGGTGAAGCCGTTGTGCGGCGCCGCCAGGTGGTCGATCCACGGCGCCAGCCGTTCGAGGTCCGCCTGCCCGCCCGCGACGATGCTTGCGGCCCGATCCAGCCAATAGCCGGCTTCGCTCACGGTGGTTGGTGATGCGCCTGACGCGGCCGTGGCCAGCAGCGGCTCTTCGAGCTCGTGAAGCAACACACCGAGGGCGGACAACCGGTCGCGCACCTGAGGCAGCAGCTTCTTCCAACCCGCCAGCGTCGCCGGCCGATCCTCGATCTGCGCCCGCACGTTGGCGATCTCCCGGTTCATCGCCCGGCTCGCGCCCGCGGTCGCGCGGCTTTCGGCCATGACCCGTCCGATTTCATCGTCGAACAGATCGACCAGATCGTTCACCGCATCGAGCAGCGAGGGAGCGACGATCGGCGCATGTTCCACCGCGTCCGACAAGCCGGCGCGGAGGGCGATCAGGTAGCCCGTCAGGTTGCCGCTGTCGACGGTCGAGATGTAGGCCGGCGTCAGCGGTGCGAGCGTGCTGGTGTCGTACCAGTTGTAGAAGTGCCCGCGGTATCGCGGCATCTGCAGCAGGGAGGCGAACGTCGGCTCGAGCCGGTCGAGGAGGCCGGCGAAGCTCAGGTAGCCGCAGTCGTAGGCGGTCAGCGTCGAGAGCAGTTGAAGACCGATGTTGGTCGGCGATGTGCGATGCGCGATCAGCTCGCGCCGGTTCTCCTGGAGGTTGTCCGGGATCAACCAGTGATCCGCAGGGCCGACGAGATCGTCGAAGAATCGCCACGTGCGCCGGGCGAGCACGCGCAGCGACTGACGGTCGGCGCGGCGCAGCGGAACACGCTGCCGACGCAGCGGCAGGCCCGTGGCGTAGGAGAGCGCCGGCGAGATCGCCCACAGGATCACGACCGGAAGCGCGAGCGGGAGGCGCCCGGGACTCGTCAGTCCCACGGCCAGCGCGAGTGCAGCCGCGGCCAGGGGCGTGCCCGCCATCCTCTGGAGCACAGCCGT
The DNA here is from genome assembly GCA_009380045.1 of Luteitalea sp. Classification (GTDB taxonomy): domain Bacteria; phylum Acidobacteriota; class Vicinamibacteria; order Vicinamibacterales; family CAVVIG01; genus WHSN01. The sequence continues at coordinate 7,851 of WHSN01000026.1, read as the reverse complement.
CGCTGAAACCGCGACATGCGTGGACCGATCGGCGGTCATCCACTCGATGAGATGCTTCCGTGTCACCAGCATCCGCACCAGCGTCCGGCCGATCGCGTCGATCATGGCGAAGCTCTGGTGCAGCAGGAACACGGTCGAGAGGAATGCCTGGAGGGCGCTGGTCACCAGGTTGTCGCGTTCGGCGAGCACGTGTTCGCGGAGCGGAACGCCACGAACCCGGCTTGAGAGCGATCGTCCTACCTGAACGTAGGCGGGGAAGGCCAGGACCAGCAGTGCGAGACCGGCCCAGACCATCGAGGAGCCAGGGAGAACGGTCCATCCCGCGAGCAGCAGCACGACGAGCGCCACCGGCAGCAGGCTGCGGCGCAGATTGTCGAGAATCTTCCACCGCGCGATCGCCGGCAGCGTGTTCCGGACCGGACGTCCGTTTCCGTCCGGGACCGTGCGCCAGAGCCATCGCACGATCTGCCAGTCGCCTCGCACCCATCGGTGCTGCCGCGCCGAGTACGCGAGGTAGTTCGACGGGTAGTCGTCAACCAGATGGATGTCGGTGCAGAGGCCGGTGCGGGCGTACAGCCCCTCGAACAGATCGTGACTGAGCAGCGTGTTCTCGGGCACCCGGCCGTCCAACGCCGCCTGAAAGGCATCGATGTCGTAGATGCCCTTGCCGACGAAGTTGCCCTCGTGAAAGAGATCCTGATAGACGTCGGACACGGCAGTCGTATACGGATCAACGCCGACGTGTCCGGCAAAGACCTGAGCGAACGACGTGCGGCTCGCGCTGTCGACGCCGACGCCGACGCGAGGCTGTAGAACGCTGTAGCCTTCGGTGACCCGCTGCAGCTCTGGATCGAAGCGTGGCCGGTTGAGCGGATGCGACAACGTCCCGACCAGCTGCCGCGCCGCCTCCAAAGGAAACTGGGTGTCGGAGTCGAGCGTGATCACGTACCTCATGGACCGGAGAATCGTCAGGCTCCCGGCCGGGGGAAGGTAGGTGGTGTCGGTCGCGCCCCGAAGCAGGCGATTCAGCTCGACGAGCTTGCCGCGTTTCCTCTCCCAGCCCATCCAACGGCTCTCGCTGCCGTTCCATTGCCGGCGCCGGTGCAACAGGTAGAAGCGATCGGGTCCGTGCTCCCGATTCAGCTCTTCGACCCGGTTCAGACCGACCTGGACAAGGGACTCGTCTCCTTCCTCCTCGGCCCGGCGCGAATCGGGGAAGTCACTGAGCAGCGCGAAGTGGACGAAGGGATCGCGGTTGGCGAGGAACCGGACTTCCAGATCGTGCAGCAGCGTCAGCAGGTGCGCCTCGGAATCGACGATCGCCGGAACGACGACAATCGTCCGATCGTATTCCGGGATGCCGTCGCGCATCGCCAGCTTCGGCAGCTGGCGCGGCGGGATCTGAGAGGTCAGCACCGAGTTGATCAGGCTGATTGCCAGCTCGCTGACCGGGAGCAGCACGCACACCGCCACCAGCCAGAGGTCAAGGGCGCTGGCGTCCTGGCGTCCGGCGTAGGCAATCAGGCTCGCGACGCCGAGGGCGGTGCCGAGCGAAATGGTTCCGAGGTATCCGATCGCTGGATGGCGGAAGAAAAAACGCGCGAGCCGCTCCCGCACCTTCGGGTGATATCGCAGGTGCTCCTCGAGCGTGAACCGGCCGCGCGAGATGAGGTAGTAGCCGACGTGGTGCCGCCGGTCGTTGTGCGGGTCGGCACTGCTCGCACCCCGGGCCAGCTCGATGGCCTTTTCCGCGACCTCCGATTCGGGCTGCTTCGAGCCCTTGGCCAGTTGCTCAACCGAGTGCCGGTAGCGGTCGCGGGTCGGGAAATCCATCTCGGCGTACGCCCCGGCCGGATCCCGGCGCAGAATCCTCTCGACGAGACTGACCCGGTCGACGAACACCGGCCAGTCAATCGCCGACATCAGGCGCATGCTGGTGATTGCGTTTCCCATCGCCAGCTGCACCGACGCTTCGCGCTGGTGCTCGACGCGGAGGAGCTCTTCGGGCGAGTCGTCCTGCGCCTCGAGTGCGCGCTGGAGCGCCAGCCATGCCGGGGTCGCGCTGGGCGGCTGGTCTCGCAGCCATTGGAGCAGCTCGACGACGAACGCCGACGACAGTCGGCCGCTGGCATCGACCTGGCTGTGCAGCAGCTCGTCGAGAGCGTCCTCGGCGTCGGGCGCAATCGCCGCGGCGGCGGAGGCCCACTTGCGCGCCTGCTCGCGGCTGCTACGAGCGGCGACCACACCGTCGGACAGCCGTCGTAGCTCCTCGACCAGCGCCAGACGCAGCATGATCGGGACGGCCCAGAGCTCGCCGATCGAGAGCGGCGTCACCTCCTGGTAGGCGCTGATGAAGTCGATCACCGTTTCGAGGTCGAGCCGGCTGGCGGTGTGCACGATCAGCTCGCACGCGATTGGGTAGACGCGCGGGTAGCCGCCGCTCGGGCCGTCAACCAGCTTCGGCAGCTCGATGTAGAACTTCCTGGGAAGATCGCGGCGGACTTCTCGAATCTGGTCCTGAACGATGTGATAGTTGTCGCGCAGCCAGTCCTCCGCCGGCACCGGCTGCGGATCGCTCCGCGCGATCGCCGAGAAAAACTGGTAGGCGTGCTCCAGGCGTTCGGCGCTCTTCTCGAGACGTGGCAACAGCGGTCTGGCGCGCGAGGGATCCGCGGTGGTCATCGCTTGCGCCATGGCCATGGCGCGTGCGTGCTCGGCGAGCTGAGTCTGCGTGTACAGCTCTTGAGGCGGCGGCGGATTCTCGCGGAAGTCGATTGGTATGGGCTGGGCGTGGACCGCTTCGCTCATTCAGCAGGCGTCCTGAGCGGCGGAATCGGCTGGCAGCATCTGCTGATTATAAGAAGAGCCGCACAGATGAGTCGGCTGGGGACGAGCGGCGAGCAGGAAGCGATGGCGCCGGCATGGAGGCGACGTGACAAGTCACGCGGCATCGGCCACTCGCGGCCCGCATCCTGTTCCGGCAGGAGCGCGGTTGTGTGGAAATCGTTGGACCGCGCTACATTATGCGGGCGACATGCCGCTTCACTACGAACGCGATGATACCCGTCGCCGCATTCTGATTGTCGCTCGGGCGCCGGTGACGCTCGAGGAGACGATTGCCGTCATCAATCGGCAGGGGGCCGAGGGCGCGTGGTCGTACGCGATGCTGTACGACGCGCGCGGGTCGGTGAACGTGCCGACCGCCGAGGACCTGCACCGCCTGGTCCAGCATGTCGGGACGATGACGACGAAATACGGTCCCCGCGGCCGGGTTGCGCTCGTGGTGCTCGATCCGGAGCTTCTCAAGATGGGCCACCGGTATGCGCGTCTCGGGGATCTCACGTCGCTGGCGGTCGGGCTCTTTCTCACGGTCGAGGACGCCCAAAGCTGGCTCGCGGAGCCGCACCTTCCGGGTGGTTTCGGACTCTCGCCTGTCTGTTGATGGAACCATGGTGGATGGGCCTCCTGCGGGAGCAGCAGGCCGCTCACTTCGCTGACGTCAGTGGCGCCGAGTGCGCGTTCACCCTGCCGGTTTCCGACAGGTTGGTGACGCGGCTGATCGCGCCTCGCGTCCCCGCCTCCTGGCCGATCCGGGAGGTGGAGGTTCGCGCGGCGGCCGGGAACCAGCTCGCCGTGCGGCTGCGACTGGCGCGGGCCTCGTTCCTGCCCGCCGTCACGATACGGCTGGCGATCGAGCAGCAACCGCTCCTGCCGCTGTCCCCGGTTCTCGTGCTCCGAATCGTGTCCGAGGGTTTCGCGTGGCTTGCCGGCACGACCCTGCGGTTTCTGCAGGTGCTTCCCCAGGGTCTGCGGCTCGATGGGGATCGTCTGTATGTCGATGTGGCGGCCCTCCTCGAGCGGTACGGCGCCGCCGGGGCGCTTCACCATCTCACCAGCCTCGAGCTGACGACGACCGAGGGTCGGATCGTCGTCGCGGCGCGGGCCACCATCCCAAGAGAAGCGCTGTCCCAGACCTGAAGACCGGACTCACAAACCCGCCATGATCTTCCTGCTTCTCGGCGGCCTTGTTCACCGCGTGAACCGGATCGAGCTGACAACCCGATGAAAGGCCGGCTGGTAGATGCGCAGCTCGTCCTCCGGCGCCACCGCAATGGAGTAGAACAGGCTCCCGTCGCGCATTTCCGAGGTGACGAGCTGGATGACTTCCGGCTGCCCGGTGACCTCGGACACGTTCTGGAGAGTCGTCTGAAGGGCGGCGCGTCCATGCACCGACGCACGGCGGTAGCCGCTTGGCCGCGACAGCCTCGGATTGCCTTTTGCCAGCGAGTCCACCAGCTCCTCGGTCGCCGTCTGGAGATCGTGAGCTTCGTTGCGCGCGACGCCGATTTCCACGCCGTGGGTGAAGACGCCCTGCCCGTTGTATTCGCCGAACGCCCCCTCCGGCGCGAAGGTGACGGCGGTCGATCCCGGCAGCTCGCGCCAGTTCGACGGAACGCTGACGCGGAACGTGTCTCCTTCGGTGTACTCGGTGTAGCGGCTCGATGGAGCGCTGACGCGGCCGGTCGGCCGGGCGCCGCCCTGCTTCGGCGTGCCGCCGCGACTGGCGGTGCGTGTCGCCTGCTCGGTCGTCGGCGCCTGGGGCAGCGACTTCAAATGCGCGCGGACGCGCTCGAAGCCCTGTGTGTTCCGGACCGGGTTCTCGACGCGCAGCGCCTGCGCTTCCTTCGCGATGTACTCGACGCGGTTGCCCGGATTCGGGTGGTCGCTCAACCATTCGGGACCATTCGATCCGCCCTGCTTATCGATGGTGCGGAACATGTTGGCCATCTCGCGCGGGTCGTATCCGGCGCGCGCCATGATCTGGGCGCCGCCGATATCGGCATCACGCTCGAACTCGCGGCCGAAACGGAGAAACGCGGTGCCCAACCCGAACTGCGTTCCCTGGGCGACGACATCGCCGACCCGGCCGCCAATGACGGCGCCGGCGATTGCGCCGATAATCGACCCGATCTCGTACTTCGTCGCCTTGCTGGCCTGCGCCGTGCCATGGCGAAGGTAAACATGGGCGATCTCGTGTGCCATGACGCCGGCGACTTCGCCTTCGGTACTTGCCGCCTCAATCATGCCGCGGTTCACGAACATCGGCCCGCCTGGCAACGCGAAGGCATTGATCTCGCGGACGTTCACCGTATCGAAGGTATAGCGGAACTCCTTGTGGTCCAGGTCCGACGGAATTTCGGCGACCAATCGGCGTCCGATGTCCTCTATGTAGGACGTGACGGCGTCGTCCCGCATGATTGGCAGTTGCTGGCGTGCCTGGGCGGCTGCCTCGCGTCCGAGCTCCACATCCTGGGCAGGGGTGTACTTGTTGTCCGGCGGCGTGATCTTGGTTTGTCCGACCACTAGGGTTGCCGACAGCGTAACGGCGACGCTACTCAGAAGGAGCCGTGTTCTCATGTGCGTTCCTATAGCAAGAACCGGACTACGTTGCGCCGCCGCCCCCGCAAATGCGGGCCGAACGGACGGAGGGGCGACGTGCAAACACCAGCCGCGCCGGCATCGATGGCTCATACGTTATAATCACAGCACGATGTGGACCAAGATGATGGGTGGGCCGCGGAAGAAGGCCCCGAAAACAATAGCGGTAATCGACCCGGACGCCTGTTTCGGCGCGTTTGCCTGCTCAATCTGTCAGGCTGCATGCCCGGTCGCCGGCTGTATCGTCGAGGAACCGGACCGGGACGGCCGAATGGTCTGCGCCGTTCGCGCCGACCTGTGCATCGGCTGTGGGCTGTGTGTCACGCTCGGGAACCCTACGGCGCCGCAACAGCGCGAGTTCGGCTGTCCGGCTGACTACGACGCGATCAACATGGTGCCGTTCGACGAAGTCGTCAAGGCCCTTCAGGATCCGGACGCACGCCCGGCCGCGACCGCCTGAGCGCCGCGACCGCCTGGGCGTAGCGCGAGGGTAGCGGATGATCGAGGCGCGTGCCGATGAAGGCCGATGCCTCTGACAACCCTGCGAGCGACACGCCGGTTTCGAGACCCAGGCCCTCCAGCATGTACACCAGGTCGTCGGTTGCAAGGTTGCCGGCTGCGCCTGGCGCGAATGGACATCCCCCGAGCCCTCCCGCAGACGCGTCAAAGGTCGTCACTCCCAGCGGCAGAGATGCGAGCACGTTGGCGAGCGCGGTGCCCCGCGTGTCGTGAAAGTGAAGCGCGATCTGCGAAACCGGCACCCGTGCGAGGACCGGCTCGAGGACGCGAGGAACCTGGCCGGGATGTGCCGTCCCGATCGTGTCGCTGATCGCCACCTCGAATACTCCCAGGTCCATCAGGCGCGACGTGAGGTCGGCGACGCGGGCAGGCGCGACCTCCCCCTCGTACGGACAGCCGAAGGCCGTTGACAGATACCCGCGAACGCGAACGCCGGCCGCCGCCGCGCGGTCGCAGACCGCCTGGTACACCCGAAGCGAGTCGTCTATGCCTAGATTGATGTTCTTGCGGCTGAACGTTTCGCTTGATGCGGCGAAGATCGCAACCTCCTGAACGCCGGCTGCGACCGCACGATCGAGCCCGGCCAGGTTGGGGACGAGCGCCGTGTACCGCGTGCCAGGCGCCCGCGTAATCCCCGCGAAGACCTCCGCCGCGTCGGCCATTTGCGGGACCCATCGGGGGCTGACGAATGCCGACACTTCGATGACCGGAAGACCGGCCGCGCTCAGGCGGTCCACGAACGCGACCTTGTCGTCGGTCGACACGCGGGCGTGCTCGTTCTGCAGGCCGTCCCGTGGGCCGACCTCGACCACAGTGAGTTTCACGCGAGCTCCACGAGCACGGTGTCGGGCTGCACGAGCTCCTGCTCGCGGCAGTGCACGGCCACCACGGTCCCGTCCGCCGGGGCCCGAACCGGCAGCTCCATCTTCATCGCCTCCAGAATCAGAACGGTGTCGCCCTGCTTGACCACCGCCCCTGGCGCGACCAGGACCTCGAGAACGGTGGCCGGCATTGGTGCGCGCAACGACTGCGGACCGCCTGGGCCACTGGCCCGCGGCGCATTCGCCGACGCTCGGCCAAACGGTCCGCGGAAGACCTGCCCGTTCCAGAACACCCACCGGTCGCCGGAAGGGCCGGCGACGAACACGATCTCGAAGCGTCCCTCGTGCTCGACCCGAAACATGCCTGGCCCGACCCTCGTGACGGCTGGCGTGGGAGCGGTCACGATCGCCACCGTGCGAGCCGTGACCATGGATCCCACGCCTCCGGCGTCCGTCCGGCGCTGGGAACGTGTCGGGCAGGCGCCTGGCCGGCGAGTTGCCCGGCGCCTCCAGGGCCGCCGTCGGTCTGCGCGTCGTCCTGCGTGTCTGCCGTGGCGACGGCGGCGACGACAAACGGCGGCGGCGCGTTCGCCGGCGCCTGTGCGAGCGAGGCGCCTTCCTCGTCCAGAAATCCCGTATGCACCTCCCCCGTACGGAACCGGGGGTCCCCGAGAACGCGCAGCAGGAACGGGATGTTGGTGCGGATCCCCAGGATCGGATACGCGCGCAACGCGGCCTCGAGCCGGGCGATCGCCTGATCGCGCGTTTCGCCCAGGGCGATGACCTTCGCCAGCATCGGATCGTACTGCACCGGCACCTCGCTGCCCTCGACGACGCCGGCATCGATGCGGACGCCGGGCGGCTCCCGGTACAACAGCAGCCGTCCGGCCTGCGGCAGAAAGCCGTTTGCCGGATCTTCCGCGTACACGCGGGCCTCGATGGCATGGCCGCGCTGCGACAGATCCGACTGCCGCCAGGGCAACGGCCCTCCTGATGCGACAAGGATCTGGGCGTGCACGAGGTCCACCCCAGCCACGAGCTCGGTGACCGGGTGTTCCACCTGCAGGCGGGT
>WHSN01000198.1 GCA_009380045.1 Luteitalea sp. | reverse complement strand
GGTGTCGCGCGGCCGTGAGAAAGCCATCTGGGACCGGTTTCGCGCCGCCTGCGATCGCTTCTTCACCAGACGTCACGAGGATCTGGCGCAGCGGAAAGCGATCTGGGCCGCGAACCTCACCAGGAAGGAGACGCTGTCGGCACGCGCTGAAGCGCTGGTGTCATCGACCGAGTGGGATCAGACCGCGGCCGAGATCAAACGCCTGCAGGTGGAATGGAAGGCCGTCGGGCCGGTGAAGAAGAGCAAGTCGGAGGCAATCTGGCAGCGCTTCCGCAGCGCCTGCGATCTGTTCTTCGCCCGGTACGCGCAACGGCACGACACCGCCCGTGGCGAGCGCGTGGCGGCGCGGGAGGCGATCTGTGCCGAGCTCGAGGCGCTTGCGCCTCCGCCGCCGGACGCCGCAGCCGCTTTCGGGACACCGGCCGCGGCTCCGCCCCCGAGCCTCGGCGTCGCGTCCACCGAAGCGCCTGCGCCGGTCGCGACAAATCAACCTCCGCCGCTCGATGCGGGCAGCGACGCGGCGATACCCGAAGCGGCCGGCGAGGATCCCGCCGCAACGGTGGCGCATCACGACCGCGAGCCCGGCACATCGCCCGAGACGGTGGGCGCGGACGAGGCGCCGGAGAACCTTGCCGCAACGGTTCGGTCGCTCCGCGGCCGATGGCAACAGGAGATCGCCGCCCGCGGTGTCGACGCGGAACGTGCGCGCGCACTCGAGGGACGCTTCACGGCCGCGCTCGACCGGGTGACCGGCCGCTGGCCGGCCGCGTTTGCCGGAAGCGAGCTCGATCCGGAGGCGAACCGGAAGCGTATGGAAGCGCTGGTCAAGCGTGTGGAAGATCTCGCCGTCTCGGTCGCCGGTCCGCTGGCGACCGTGGATGCGTCACTGTCGCCGACCAACCGCCTGGCAGCAATGCTCAAGGAGGCGCTCGCCGCGAACACCATTGGCGGAAAAGTCGAAGACGACAGTCGCCTTCGCGCCGCCGCCGAAGAGGCCCGGCAGGCGCAAGCGGCCTGGTCCCGCATCGGCCTGGTTCCCGACCGTCATCGTCGTCCGCTGGCGGATCGATTTCAGCGCGCGGTGCGGCGCATCAACGAGAAGCTCACCGCGGTTGGCGGGGCGAAACCAGCGACCGCAAGCGCCGGCGGGCCGAGCCGGGGCGGCGCTTCTGGACGAGGTCCGCGGCCCTGAGCCGCGACAAGAGTCCCGCTATTCGATGCCGAGCAGCTCGACGTCGAAGACCAGCAGGCCTCTCGGATCGCGCTGGCCTTTATAGGCGAGCGCCTCTGGAATCCAGAACCTCGTTTTCTCGCCCACCACCATCAACTGGACGCCTTCGGTCCATCCTGCAATCACGCCGTCGAGCGGGAAGGTCGCGGGCTCGCCGCGCAGCACCGAGCTGTCGAACAGCTTGCCGTCCACCGTCCAGCCGGAATAGTGCACGGTGACCCGATTGGTGGCGTTCGGGTGCCGTGAGCCGGCCCCAGGCGTGAGCACTCGGTAGGCGATGCCGCTGGTCGTCTTCTTGGCATCGGCCGGCGGCGCCTTGACGTCGGGCGGCGCCTGGGTCGGCGATGGGGTGAACGACATCAGCTCCACGTCGAAGACGAGCATCCCCTTCGGGTCCCGCTGGCCACGATAGGCGATCGCCTCCGGGATCCAGAACCGGCGCGTTTCGCCGGTCACCATCAGTTGCACGCCCTCGGTCCACCCGGCGATCACGCGGTCCAGCGGAAACGTTGCCGGCATTCCCCGGGTGACCGAGCTGTCGAACATCTTCCCATCGGTCGTCCAGCCGGTGTAGTGCACGGTGACGAGATCGGCCTTTCCGGGATGCGTTGTCCCGGATCCGGGCTTGATGATCTGCGATGCGAGCCCTGACGGTGTCTTCGTTGCGCCTGCCGGCGCCGCAGCGACGTCGGGCGGCGGAGAAATCGTGCGGGGCGCTTGCGCGCCAGGCGCGGCGATGAACAGGCTGGCGAAGATCAGAGCGACGATGGGTGCGCGCATGCGAATCGACGGTCTCCAGTCGTGATCGGCGTTGTTGTCGACGAGGTGCTCCATTTCGCGGCTCGCCGAATCCCCGCACTCATTGCGGGCGGCGGTTCAGCTGGTCGAGCTTCTGCTTCAGTCCTTCAAGCCGCTGACCGGCCTCGCCGAGTCGCCCCTCGGCGGTGAGGCGCTGATACTCCTCGAGGTCGCGGGCCGCCTCGGAGATCAGGGAATAGGGATCCGACCCGTTCCCTGACGGCGCCACCGGCGCGCCCGGCTGCGATTCACCGGGCGGCGGCCGAAGCTCGGTTGGTTGGGCCGATAGTGTCGAGGGAGCGGTACCGAACAGGGCAGCCAGGGCTCCTTCGAACGTTGGTGCGTAGGTGAGCCGGTCCTGAAGCGCCAGCACCACCATTCGGAGCTCCGGCATCGGACTGCGTTGCGCCTGCAGATAGATCGGCTCGGCGTACAGCAGCGCCTTGCCGATCGGCAGGACGATGACGCTGCCGCGGCGTACCTGCGACCCCTGCCGGTTCCACAACGACAGCTGACCCGAGAGCTGGGCGTTCTGCTCGATGCGCGCGTCGATCTGCAGCGGGCCGTCGACGAGCCTGTTCTCGGGAAAGTTGTAGACGATCGACGTGCCGTAGTTCGGCTCGTCGCTGCGGCCCGCGATCCAGCCGATCAGGTTGTTGCGGTTGGCCGGTGTGAACGGCAGGATCTCGATGAATTCCAGGGCCTCCTCGCCAGGCAGCTTCATCAGCACGAAGTTCGGCTCCATCGTCTGGGCCCCCTGCTGCCGATCGGCGTCGAGGCCCGCCACGCTCGCAATGCTCCAGAGGTCCTCGCGGTTGTAGAACACGTCCGGAGTGGTCATGTGATAGAGGCCGTAGACCGTGGCCTGCAGCTGCAGCATCAGCTCGGGATAGCGGACGTGCTGCTGGAGGTCGGCGGGCATCGCGGTCTTGTCCCTGAACAGGCTCGGGAACATCGCCCGATAGGCGGCGATGATCGGATCCTCGTCGTAGACGTAGAAGACGACGGTGCCGTCATAGGCGTCCACCGCCGCTTTGACGCTGTTGCGAAGGTAGTTGACGCGGTCACGTCCGACCACGAAATGACGCGAGTAGGGATAGCTCGCCGACGCCGTGTAGGCGTCCATCATCCAGGTGAGCCGGCCGTCGTTGGTGATGACGATGTACGGGTCATCGTCGAACAGCAGGAACGGGGCGAGCGTTTCAACGCGATCGCGGATGTTGCGGCGCATCAGCAGCCGGCTGTCGGCGTTCACATCGTCGCTGAACGGCAGCTTGGTGATGTCGCCGCGATCGAGCGCGATCAGCATCCGGCGGGTGAAGCCGCCGATCCTGATTCCTCCGTCCCCCTCGTACGAGGTCAGGCTGTTGGTGTCCCCCTCGGGGTAGTCGAATTCCTGCTGGCCGGTGCGGACGTAGACGTCGGTGTTGGTCAGCTCGCCGAAGTAAATCTGGGGCCGTGTGATCTTCAGCGACGGCACCTTGCTCTCGACCGGCATGTTGCCGAGGAGCAGCTCGGGGCCGCCGTCGGGCGTGAACCCGTTCACCGGGGTCATGGTGACGCCGTAGCCGTGGGTGTAGATCAGCTTCTCGTTGATCCAGTTCCGGCTGCTCGCCGGCAACCGCTCGATGTTCAGCTCGCGCGCGGCGACCAGCATCTGCCGTGTCTCGCCATCGACCTGATACCGATCGATGTCGATGTCGGCGAAATCGTAGTAGGTTCGAATCGCCTGGATCTGGCGGAGCGTGTCCTGCAGCGGACGCCAGTCCCACAGGCGGATGTTCTCGAGCGTCTGTCGATTGTTGTCGGCGTCCATCGCCTCGAGCCCGGTCTCCGCCGGGAACGACACCCGCTCGACGCGGTCGAGCGCAAACGCCCGGCGGGTGAACTCGATGTTGTTGGCGATGTACGGGCGCTCGCGAACCAGCTCGTTCGGCTTGACGATGAAGCTGGTGACGTACCAGCCGATGACGGTCAGGACGACGTACGCCACCAGGGCCGGCGCGACGGAGCCGACAATCAGTGCGAGCCTCGGGGCGCGAACGCCGTTCACCAGACAGATCAGCGCGCCGAGCACGAGGGCGCCGACGACGTAGAGCAGCCCGGTCAACGTGATGTTGGCATCGGTGTAGGTGACGCCGGCGAAAATCTGGTGGTCGGCGAGGATGCGGGCGAAGCGTCCGAGATACACCTGCGCGGCGATCGCGAGGAGCAGGACGGCGAACGCAAACGACACGCCTCGGAGCGAGCCATACCCGGCCGGCTTGCGCGTGATCGCGCGCGTTCCGTTGGTAATCACCGCGAAGAAGCCAGCGATCACGCAGGTGATCACCGCGAGGGTCGTGAACCAGCCGGCGACGAGCTGCCAGGCCGGATACGTGAACAGATAGAAGCCCAACGGCCGGCCGAAGATCGGATCAACCGTGCCGCCGGCGGCGACCGCCGCCGAGCCGTGCCAGTACAGGCCGAGTGTTGTCCACTGAGCCATCATGCCGAGCCCGGTGAGGCCGGAAATGACAACCGCGATCAGGAGTGCGATCAGCCGGAGCACCGGTTCCACCGGCAGGCTGATGGGTTGGCCGTTGATCAGAATCGGGCCGCTCGTGATGTCTGCGAGCCGGGCCGGCTTCAACGCCAGGAACGAGCCGTAGAGCACCGCGAAGGTGAGAACCGCGAAGACCACGAACACCGCGGCCTGGAAGTTGAGCGTCTTCCAGAAGACGTCGCTGAAGCCCAGCGCCCCGAACCACAACGATTCGACGTAGTACGAAAGGGCGGTGCCCCCTCCGAAGAGCAGCGCGGCGATGAGGCCGAACACAATCCTCCGGCCACGCCGCCGCTGCGGCCGGCTCGGCGGCGGCCAGTCAATCGTGCTCACAGCACACCGGAGCTCTCGACGCGCACATTCAGATTGTGATTCACGCGGCGCCCGGCGATGCCCGCCGCATCCACCTCGGCCGGAGCGGAATGCACCTCCGCCAGAGCGGCTGGTGACAGAAGCTGTTTCATTTCGAGTACTCCAGCCACCAGTTTACTCCGGCGCACCGCGTCGGCCTTGCCATACCGCACGAGGGATGTCCTGGCTGCGGTTCCGCTGGACACGGCTCCGCACCCCTGCCTGGTGGCCAGGGACGAGCGAGAGGCGTTCGATCGATCGGCGATCAGGGGATGAGCACGATCTTGCCGAGCGCACCCGATTTCATCACCGCCTCGTGCGCGCTCGCCGCGTCGGCCAGCGGCAGCTCGCGGCCCACGACCGGCTTCAACGTGCCGTTGGCCAGGCCGGCGACGATGGCCGCGTGAACGACGCCGAGATCAGCCCACGTCGCGTTGAACAGGGTGAGGCCGAGAATCGCGGCGTCGCGCGCCATCGTGGCGCGCGGATCGATCTCGACGCGCCCGCGGTTGCCGACGACGACCACCCGCCCGAACCTGGCGAGCATGGCGAGGTCTTTGTCGAGATTCAGGTGTGCCGCCATCTCGAGGATGACATCGGCGCCGCGCCCGTCCGTCGCCTTCATGATCGCGCTGGTGTACTCCGGTTCCTTGTGGCTGACGACAACCTCGGCGCCCTGCTCGCGAACCAGTTGCATGCCGCGATCGCTTCCGGCGGTTCCGATGACCCGCATGCCCTGCGCTCGCGCGAACTGCACCGCCGCGATGCCGACGCCGCCGCTCGCGCCGTGCACGAGCACCGTCTCGCCCGGTCTGGCGCCAGCGCGCACGATCAGCGCGCGATATGCGGTGACGTACGGCACGCCCAGCGCCGCGCCCTGCGCGAACGACGCATTCGGGGGAAGCCGGTGGAGCTGGGTCGCGGCGCAGAGCGCCTGTTGCGCATAGGTGCCGGTCCGAGGCGTGCCGAGGTTGTCGTTGGCGATGTAGACGCGATCGCCCGACTTGACGCTCACCACGTCGCCGCCGACGGCGGCGACTTCGCCCGCTCCGTCGAAGCCCGGTGTGTACGGCAACGCCGGTTTCTGGGGATACGTGCCGGTGCGGACGTAGGCGTCCACTGGATTCACACCGGCGGCGCGGATGGTGACGAGCACCTGTCCCGGTCCCGCCTCGAGGGCCGGCACGTCGTCGAGGTGCATGACCTCTGGACCACCGAATTCGCGGACGAGAATGGCGCGCATGGAGCCGAATGCTATCATGAGAAATTCATGTCAGTTGCCAGGCTCCACAGGACCGTGGGCGTGAAAGTTGGACGCGTCCAGGTGGGCGGCGGCGCGCCGATCGTCGTCCAGTCGATGACCATGACCGACACCGCCGATGCGCGCGGGACGGCCGCTCAGTGCATCGAGCTCTGCGAGGCCGGATCCGAGATGGTGCGTGTCACCGTCAATACCCTCGAGGCCGCGACGGCGGTCTCCGAGATCAAGCAGCGGATGCTCGATGCCGGCTGCACCGCCCCGCTGATCGGCGACTTCCACTACAACGGGCATCTGCTGCTGACCAGGGTGCCCGCCTGCGCCGACGCCCTCGACAAGTACCGCATCAATCCCGGCAACGTCGGCACCGGCAGGAGGCGTGATGAGCAGTTCTCCACCATCTGCCGCGTCGCGGCCGACCATGGCCGGCCGATTCGGATCGGTGTGAACGGCGGCTCCCTGAACCAGGAGCTCGTCGTGGCCAAGATGCAGGAGAACACCGACGCCGCGCTCGGCAAGAGCTCCGAGGAGATCATCAACGAGTGCATGGTGCTCTCGGCGGTGGAGTCGACGGCGCTGGCTCTCGAGAGCGGGCTGCGGAAGGATCAGATCGTCATCTCGTGCAAGACGTCCCGACCGCGTGACCTGATTGCCGTCTACCGCGCGCTCGCCCGCAGCACCGACCAGCCGCTGCACCTCGGTCTGACCGAAGCCGGCATGGGCACCAAGGGGCTCGTCTGGTCGGCGGCGGCCATGGGTGTGCTCCTGAACGAGGGCATCGGCGACACCGTGCGCGTCTCTCTCACGCCGCGTCCCGGCGGTGATCGCCGGGAGGAGGTGTACGCCGCGTGCGAGCTGCTGCAGGCCCTCGGTCTGCGGTCGTTTTCGCCGAGTGTGACCGCCTGTCCCGGGTGCGGCCGCACCACGAGCAGCACGTTCCAGGAGCTGGCCGAGCGCATTCAGCGCTACGTCCGCGACATGATGCCAGAGTGGAAAGCGCGCTACGACGGCGTCGAGACCATGACGCTGGCGGTGATGGGGTGCGTCGTGAACGGACCCGGGGAGTCGAAGGCCGCGAACATCGGCATCAGCCTGCCGGGCACGGGCGAGGCGCCGAACTGTCCGATTTACATCGACGGTGAGCACGTGAAGACGCTGCGCGGCACCTGTGACGAGCTCGCCGCCGACTTCGAACGCCTGGTGGACGAGTACATCGCGGCCAACTACATGAGGAAGGCCTAGCCTTCGTGGATCCGTCTCGCGCCGGCACCGCCGTCGG
>WHSN01000126.1 GCA_009380045.1 Luteitalea sp. | reverse complement strand
GTCGGTGTCCTCGATGCGCAGCACGAACGCGCCGCCGGAGCCCCGCGAAAGCAGCCAGTTGAAAAGGGCGGTGCGCGCGTTGCCGACGTGCAGCCGGCCGGTGGGACTTGGCGCGAAGCGGACTCTCATGCGACCCGCGGGGGCGGTGGTCCTGCCGCCGAGCCGCGCGCCCGGCGCACAGAGGCACGCAACAGGGCCACGGCGTGAGCGGCAATCGCCTCTCCCCGGCCGACAGCGTCGACCCCCTCGTTCGTTTTCCCCTTGATGCCCACCCGCCCGGGCTCGATGCCCAACACGCGAGCGACCGCCGACCGCATGGCGCCGATGTGATCGGCGACCTTCGGGCGCTCGAGCACCACCGTCGCGTCGACGTTCACCACAGCGAGCCCCTGGTCTGCGGCGAGCGCAGCCGCCCGCCGAAGAAGGTCGAGGCTCGATGCGCCCTGCCACTGCGGATCGCTGTCAGGAAAGTGGCGGCCGATATCACCGAGGCTCGCCGCGCCCAGGATGGCGTCGGTGATGGCATGACAGACGACATCCGCATCCGAATGGCCCAAGGCGCCGCGGTCGGACGGCACGACGATGCCGCCGATGACGAGGGGGCGTCCCTCGACCAGCCGATGCAGATCGTATCCGGTGCCGATCCTCGCGCCCTCGATTGCCGGATCCCATTCCCCCTCTCGGCCTGCGCGCGCCGCCGCCTCTGCCAGGTCTTCCGGTGTCGTCACCTTGATGTTCGCGCGCTCGCCTTCGACGATCCGAACGGCGTGGCCGGCGCGCTCGGCGAGAGACGCTTCGTCGGTGGCATCGGCCCCTTCAGCACCGGCCGCGATCGCCTCGCGCAGGACGGCTCGCTGAAACGCCTGAGGGGTCTGGGCGAGATAGATGGTGCTCCGGACCAATGTCTCCTCGACCAGCAGGTCCCCGCCGGTCGCCGTGCGGGCTCTCTTCACCGTGTCGCTCGATTGGACCGCCGCAACCGCAGCGCCGTACTCGACCGCCGCATCGATCGTCCGCGCGATCAAATCGCTGCTGGCGAACGGGCGTGCGGCATCGTGAATCACCACGACGTCGGTGCGTCGATCGATCGACTGAAATGCAGAGGCGACCGAGTCCTGCCGCCGCGCTCCGCCGGCAACCACACGAACCGGCTTCCGCGACGACGCGAGGTATGACGGCGGAGCCGCGATCAGGTGGGCCGGCAGCGCGACCACGATCTCGTCCACCTGCGGATGGGCGACGAACAACGCCACGCTTCGCTCGAGCAGCGAGCGCCCGGCCAGCAGCAGCAACTGCTTGGGCACGTCGCCGCCGAACCGCCGACCGCGCCCCCCGGCTGCGATAATGGCTGAAACAAACAATCTGCGATTATATCGTGCGGGTGCGCGTGCGAGTGGCGTGCCCCTGGCGCTCATTCGATCCGCAGGCCGATCCGCAGGCCGATCCGCAGGCGGGATCGGAAGGGGCGCTGCTCCCATGAACCGCAACCGCGACGATGGCGCGCACTCGGCTGGCCAGCGCCTTCGCATCGCGAACCGTCGGTTCGGTCGATCCGGCAGGAGGGTAGATCGGGTCGTGCACGACCAGCGTCACGTCCCCGGGTTCGGTCCGCAGCCGCCCCTTCTGCATCACGTGACGCGTACCGATCACGGCCAGCGGGACAACGGGCAGGCCCGCCTGGAGCGCCAGCAGGAAGCTGCCCGCCTTGAACCTCGCGACCTGACCGTCGCCGCTCCGGGTGCCCTCGGCGAAAATCAACAGCGACAGCCCCTCGGTGACCAGCGCGCGCCATCGTTTCAGGATGCCAGACGGGTCGGGGTGCCGGCGGTCGACGAACAGATGGCCGCCTCGTTTCAAGTGCCACCCGAGCACTGGGAATTTCGCCAGCGACGTCTTGGCGATGATGCGCACCTGATAGGGCAGGCTGGCGAAGATCACCGGAATGTCGTAGATGCTCTGATGGTTCGACACGAACACATACGTCGTCCCCGGCGTGACGCGCCCGAGGCCTTGCACCGTCACGCGGACGCCCGTCGTCCTCAGAATCAACCGTGACCAGCAACGCGCGCAGGCGTGCGCGAGAGACCCGTCGCGATCGAACAGGCTCGACACGATCGAGGCGGCGCCAAGGACGATGGTGTAGAGGGTGATGGCGGGGATCAGAAAAAATACGGTCCGCCACCAGTGGTAGGGAAGAGTTCGCAAGAATTGGGATCCTCGCGCGTCACGTACGTTGGGCGGCGGGCGTGATCGGCGCGGCTGGCGCCAGGCGCGGCCGATCGGCGACCGGTGCGGGCCCGGGCTGCGTCGCGATGCCGGCGTCGATGTAGCGGCCGAAGATCATCTTGCCCGCCGTCGTCTGCAGCACGCTGGTGACGACGATGTCGATCGTCTTGCTGATCATCTTGCGTGCGTTGTCGACGACCACCATCGTGCCGTCGTCGAGGTAGGCCACGCCCTGGTTGTATTCCTTGCCTTCCTTGAGGATGAAGACCTTCATGATCTCACCGGGAAGCACCACCGGCTTCAGCGAGTTGGCCAGTTCGTTCACGTTCAGCACATCGACGCCGCGAAGCTGTGCGACCTTGTTGAGGTTGAAGTCGTTGGTCACGATTTTTCCCTGAAGCGAGCGCGCCAGCTCGATCAGCTTGAGATCGACCTCTCGCACCTCCTGAAAATCGACGTCGGACACGATGACCTCGATGCCCGACATCTTCTGAATCCTCTGCAGGATGTCGAGCCCTCGCCGGCCGCGATTCCGTTTCATCGAGTCGCCGGAATCGGCCACCAGCTGCAGCTCCTTCAGGACGAACTGAGGGATGACGAGCGCGCCGTCGACGAAGCCGGTTTCGCAGACGTCGGCGATCCGGCCATCGATGATCACGCTGGTATCGAGAATCTTGTAACGCCGCTCCGGACCGGGGGCACGAAACAGGCTGATCAAGCGGGCCGGCTCCAGCCATTCCCCGTTCTTGCCCCCGATCGTCAGGCCGAGGTACGGCAGAACGATCAGCAGAAAGCTATGAAGGAACTCGACCTTGCTGTCGCCGCTGTCGGCCCAGAACAGGCCGGACTCGATGACACGGGCAATCGCGAGCCCGACGATGCACCCGAGGATCGCGCCAAGGATGCGGCTCGGCGCCGTTTGACCCAGGCGGCGCTCGAGAAGGATGACGAGCAGCACCAGCGTGATTCCAAAGGCGAGATTGGACAGATACCCTGACGGAAGCGGCTGGAGGACCGCCGCCGTGTAGCCGACCGCCCCGACGATGACAACCCGTGCGAGCGCAAACCAGGCCATCCAGGACCCCCGTTATGAAACCTGAGCAATGACCGCAAACCATACCATCATTGCAGTAGCGCATCCAGCGCCTCGCCGACCGTTCGAACCCCCACCAGCTCACACTCGCCGGCCGACGCTGCTCGATCGCCCGGATCGATATTGGCGTCCGGCATGATGCAGCGCAGGAAGCCCATCTGCGCCGCCTCTCTCACCCGTAGCGGGGCCTGGCTGATGCCGCGCACCTCGCCGGCCAGACCGACTTCTCCGAACATCGCGGTCGTGGCCGGGATGACCCGGTTGCGGACACTCGACGCGATGGCGGCGAGCACACCGAGGTCTGACGCCGGCTCGTCGACGGTCATCCCCCCGGCGATGTTCACGAACACATCGTCGCCAATCAGGTTCAACCCGGCACGCTTTTCGAGCACCGCAAGGAGCAGCGTCAACCGCTGCTGATCGACGCCGCTCGCCATCCGCCGCGCCGTTCCGTAGGTGCTGCTGCTGACCAGGGCCTGCACCTCCACGAGAATCGGGCGCGATCCCTCCACCGAACAGAGCACGGCGGACCCGGGAGCGTTGGCCGGGCGCTCGGCGAGGAACAGCTTCGACGGGTTCGGCACCGGCCGCAGGCCGATCGACGTCATCTCGAACACGCCGAGCTCGCTCACGGCGCCGAATCGGTTCTTGACCGCACGCACGACGCGGTGCGAATGGTGCCGCTCTCCTTCGAAGTACAGCACCGTGTCGACGACGTGCTCGAGCGCTTTCGGACCGGCGAGGCTTCCATCCTTGGTCACGTGCCCGACGAGGAGCGTCGGGATGTTCTGACCTTTCGCCGTGAAGAGCAGCTGCGTCGCCGCCTCACGCACCTGACCGATGCTGCCGGGAGCCGACTGGAACTTCAACGAGAAGACGGTCTGAATCGAGTCGACGATGACCAGTGATGGTTGGATGCGAGCGATCTCTTCAAGGATGCGTTCGAGGCAGGTCTCGGCCAGCAGATAGAGCGGCGCGTCGCCAATCCCCAGCCGTTCGCCGCGCGATTTCACCTGGTGCTCGGACTCCTCACCAGAGCTGTAGAGGACGGGACCGATGGTGCGAGCCATGTTCGCCGCCGTCTGAAGCAGCAACGTCGATTTGCCGATGCCGGGCTCGCCGCCGAGCAGCACCAGCGATCCGGGCACGATGCCGCCGCCCAGCACGCGATCGAACTCGTCGATCCCGGTCGTCAGCCGCGGGTGCTGCTCGAGCTCGATGTCGGAGTACAACCGTGCCGCGCTTGCGCCGGCGAGCGCGTACCGATGCGGAAGACCGGCTCCGACGCCCTCTTCAGCCGGACGCTCCTCGACCAGCGCGTTCCACGCGCCGCAGTCGCCGCAGCGGCCCAGCCACTTCGGCGATTGCGAGCCGCACTCCTGGCAGACGAAGACGGTCGAGGGACGTTTGGCCATTCACCGGATCTCTTCGGTCAGGTTGAGCCGCCGCACCTGCCCTATCTGCCCGAGTATACGCGTTCGATCCGCGAGCCGACTCGGCACACGACTTCCCACGGAATCGTCCCGATCGAGGCGGCCATCTCCCGCACGTCGATCCGGTCGTCTCCCTGTGAGCCAATCAGGACGACCTCGTCGCCAGGCGACACCTCGAGGCCGGTCACATCCGCCATCAACATGTCCATGCAGACCGACCCGACGATTGGTGCGCGTCGCCCTCGAATCAGGACCGACCCGCGGGCGGACAGCCGCACGTCGAGCCCGTCGGCGTAGCCCGCGGGCACCACCGCGATAGTCGTGGCCGCCGCGGCCGTGTAGCGGGCGCCGTAGCCGGTGACCTCGCCAGGCCTGAGCCCTTTCACCGCAACGACCTTGCTGACAAGTGTCATGACCGGCTCGAACTCGATCGTCGTGTGGAGTGGCGGCGGAACGACGCCGTACAGGAGCAGACCGGGCCGGACTCGATCGAACCAGACGCGGGAATCGCGCAGGAACGCCGCGCTGTTGGCGGCGTGACGGTAGGGACGCGTGCCGTCGGGCAGCGCCGACGCCGACCCTCGATGGAGCTCCTCCACTTGCGAGAGAGCGCGCGCGAACCGGTCTTGCTGCCTCGCGAACAGCGCCGAACCCGGATCCTCGGCGGTCGCGAAATGCGTGTAGACCGCTTCGAGCTGAAGCTTCCCGCTCGAAAACACCTCGGGCAGCGTGCGATGGAGGTTGTCGAACCTGAACCCGAGGCGGTTCATGCCGGTGTCGATCTTCAAGTGGTACCGCAGCCGTTGGCGGTAGCGGTCGGCGACGGCTTGCACCGCGCGGGCGGCACCCGGCGTCGAGATTGTCGGCGTCAGGCGGCAGTCGAAGAGACCGTCGAGGTCGCTGACACCGAGCGCGCCGAACACCAGGATCGCGGCGCGAACGCCGGCGGCGCGGAGCGCGGCGCCTTCCTCGATGTCGGCACACGCCAGCAGATCGGCGCCCGCGTCCTCGAGGGCCCGGCCCACCTGTCCGGCGCCGTGGCCATAGCCATTGGCCTTGACGACCGCGATCACCCCTGGTGGATGCGCCGGCTGCTCCTGCGCCAGCGATTCGACGATGTGGCGGTAGTTGGTTTGGAGCGCGCGAAGGTCGATGCGGGCGGTCGTCGGGCGAACACTCACGGCAATGGCAGGATGGTTCCCTTCCTGCCATCCTGCCATCCTGCCATCCCGCAATTCAAGAATTGCCGGCCATTCAAGAATTGCCCGCCAGATTCTCGAACCGTGTGAACTCGCGGATGAAGGCAAGCTTCACGACGCCGGTCGGGCCGTTGCGCTGTTTGCCGACGATCAACTCGGCGGTGCCCTGCGCATCGGTCGGCGGCGCGTTCTTGTCCGCGTATTGATCCTCACGATAGATGAAGATCACCACGTCCGCATCCTGTTCGAGGGCGCCGGACTCCCGGAGGTCCGACAGCTGCGGCCGGTGGTCGGCGCGCGACTCGGTGGCCCGGCTCAACTGCGAGAGCAGGACGATCGGCACCCGCAGCTCCTTCGCCAGACCCTTGAGCGATCGAGAGATCGACGCCAGCTCGAGGGTCCGGTTCTCGAAGCGCCCGCGCCCCTGCATCAGCTGCACGTAGTCGATGATCACCAGGTGCAGACCGTGCTGCGACGCGAGCCGGCGGCACTTCGAGCGCATCTCGAGCACCCCGATCGACGGCGTGTCGTCGATGAAGATCTTCGATTCGCTCAGCGTCCCGATCGCCTGCGCCAGCTTGCCCCAGTCGCGCTCGCCGAGGAACCCGCCGCGGAGCCGATGGGCGTCGATGCGCGCCTCGCCGGTGAGCATGCGCAGGAACAGCTGCTCCTTGGACATTTCGAGGCTGAACACGCCGACCGTCATGTCGGTCTTCGTCCCGACGTGCTGCGCGATGTTGAGCACGAGACTGGTCTTTCCCATCGACGGA
This sequence comes from Luteitalea sp., assembly GCA_009380045.1. Lineage (GTDB taxonomy): Bacteria > Acidobacteriota > Vicinamibacteria > Vicinamibacterales > CAVVIG01 > WHSN01. The sequence continues at coordinate 5,679 of WHSN01000126.1, read as the reverse complement.
CGGGCGGCGACGATGACCAGGTCGGACGGCTGGAGACCGGCGGTGATCTCGTCGAGGTCGGTAAACCCGGTGGGCACGCCGGTGACGAGCTCCTTCCGTGCGTGCAGCTTCTCGATCGTGTCCAGGCTTCCCTGCGCGAGATCGCGCAGCGACACGAACCCGTCGCCGATCTTCTTGTCGGCGATGGCAAAGATCGCGTGCTCGGCCCGATCGAGAATCAGGTCCGCCTCGTCTTCGGCCTCGTAGGCAGAGGTGACGATCTTGTTCGCGGAAGAGATCAGGCTCCGGAGCGTCGCCTTCTCCTTGATGATCCGCGCGTAGTGCTCGACATTGGTCGAGCGCGGCACGCCGTCGACCAGCGCCGTGATATAGGCCGGACCGCCGACCTCGTCGAGCTCACCGGAGCGCGACAGCTCTTCCCTCAGCGTGACCAGGTCGATCGCATCGTTGCGCTCCGAGAGCTTGACCATCTTCTCGAAGATGCGGCGGTGCGCGTCGCGGAAGAAGTCGTCGGAGTCGAGGACTTCCGCCGCCAGGTCGAACGCATCGTTGTGGAGCAGGATCGCGCCGAGCACGGATCGCTCTGCCTCGAGATTGTGAGGCAGGGTCCGAATGGCGACGGCAGTGTCTGGCATCTTGAGCGGGTGAGAAAAACGAGTCTACCCGAAAAAGAAAACGGCCGGAGACGAAAATCTCCGGCCGCGCAGCGCCGCCTGAACATCGGCGGCGCGAGATCCGCGACCACCCTCAGGCCGGTGATCCTTCCGCGATCACCCGCACCCTGAGCGTCGCGGTGACGTCGCGGTGCAGCTTCACCGGAACCTCGACGTCGCCGAGCTTCTTGATCGGATCGGCGAGCTGCAGCTTCCGCCGATCGAGGTCGAACCCCTTGGCGGCGAGCGACTCGACGATGTCGGCGCTGGTCACCGAACCGTAGAGCGCTTCGGTCTCGCCGACCTTGCGCGCGATCACGACCTCGACCGACGCTATCCGCGCCGCCATCGCTTCAGCGACCTGTCGCTCCTCGCCTTCCCTGGCGTCGAACTTCGCGCGCTCGCGCTCGACCTGCTTCTTGTTGCCGGCGCTCGCCAGCAGCGCCAGCCTGCGGGGCAGCAGATAGTTGCGCGCGTAGCCGTCGGCGACCTTGACGATCTCACCGCGGTCGCCGAGATGTTCCACGTGCTCTCGAAGAATCACTTCCATGCTCGTGCCTCTTGAATGGCAGAATTACAGAATTACAGAATGGTAGGATGGCAGGATGGAGTGAGGCCATTCGCAAGGGGCCCAATCGCCGTCCTGCAATCCCACCGTTCTGCCATCCCGCCATTCTGCGTCAGTCCGTGACGTAGGGAATCAACGCAATCTGGCGCGCCCGCTTGATCGCCGTCTGCAGCTTCCGCTGGTGCATCGCGCAGGTGCCCGAGATGCGGCGCGGCAGAATCTTGCCGCGCTCCGGCACGAACGGTCCCAGCAGTTTCACGTCCTTGTAGTTGATGTCGTCGATCTTGTCGGCGCAGAACTTGCACACCTTGCGGCGGCGGAACATCGGCCGGCGCTGGCCCTTTTCCTTGTCGCCCGGTTTCTTGTCACCGCGGCCGCGGCCGCCGCCCGATCGTCCTTGTCCGAATGCCATCTAGACCTCCACCCCGTCAAAGCGATCGTCGCCGTCGTCCTCGGAGTCGGCCGAGCGGCCCTCGCCCGGCTGACGCTGCGGCGGCAATCCGCGCTTCACCCGCCGGCGCTCCGACTCGGACTGCCGCTTGGTGCGCGTGCGATCGACGACCTTCTTTTCCTCGTCCACCCGCACCACCATGTGCCGGATCACGAGGTCCATCACCCGGAGTCGGCGATCGAGTTCTTTCATGAGATCGCCGCCGCCGTTGATCACCTCGAGCACGTAGACGCCCTCTTTGAAGTGGGCGATCTCGTAGGCGAGCCGGCGGCGGCCCCAGTTCTCGGTGCGCTCGATCTGCCCCGCCATGCGGGACACCACCGCTTCGACCTGCGCGTGCAGCTCGGTCGACTGTTGTTCCGTGGAATCGGGTGGAAGAATGTAGACCAGCTCGTACTGTCGGTCCGCCATGTTGCTCCTTCAGGACTCGGGCGATCCCGGAGGACCGCTCGAGGCCACCGAAACGGTGGCAAGGTGGCGCAGGATGCGCCCTATTCAGTTGTCGATGAATCGCCGCCGTTGAACTCGTTCATCACCGCCGCGATTCCGGACGAGATGAACATCTCCGCCGCATCGGCCGCCCGCGTCGTCATCCGATCGACCTCGTCGCGCTCGTCCCGGTCGAACATGGCGAGCACGTGGTCGGCGAGATCCCGCCTGGCACGGCCGTCAACCTCGCCCCGCCCGACGCCGACCCGCAGCCGCGAAAATTCCACGCCGAGATGCGCGATGATCGACTTCAGCCCGTTGTGCCCGCCGGCCGACCCCCGCGCCCGCGCCCGCAGGCGCGCCAGCGGCAACTGCACTTCGTCGGTGACGACGAGCAGCTCGGCCGGCTCGATCTTGAAGTACCGGACCAGGCCGGCGACTGCCTCGCCGCTCGCGTTCATGAACGTGAGCGGCTTGACCACCAGCGTCCCCCGCTGCCGCCACTTCGCCATCAGCGCGTCGGCCGGCGCGGTTTCGAATTCGGCTCCAGCCCGGCGCGCCAATTCGTCCGCCACCGCGAAGCCGATGTTGTGCCGGGTGCCGCGATACTTCGGACCGGGATTGCCGAGCCCGACGATCAGCTTCACGTCGGCTACTTCTTCTTTTCGTCCTTCTTCTCGTCGTCCTCGTCCTTCTTGCCCTTCTTGATCACCTCGGGCTCGGCGGTCGCCGTCGGCGCCGCCGCCACCTCGGCCGCCGGCGCCGCTTCCTCGGCCTTCGGCATCACGATGTGGACGAGCATGGCATCGGGCTCGGTGAGCGGCTTCCACTTCGGATCGTTCGAGATGTCGCGGACCCGAACGCCGTCGTGCAACATCATCTCGGTGACGTCGATTTCGACGTGTTCGGGAATGTCTCCCGGCAGGCACTCGACCTCGATCTCGCGCCGGACTAACTCCAGGATGCCGCCCTGCTGCTTCACGCCGCGGGGCTCACCCTTGACAATCACCGGCACCGTGACCTGCAGCGCACGGTCCATGGCGACGCGATAGAAATCGGCGTGAAGAATCTGGTGTGTCACCGGGTCGAGCTGATACTCCTTGACCAGCACCTTGGTGGCCGCTCCGTCCCCCAGGCGCAAGGAGATCAGGGTGTTGGCGCCCGACTCGGAGTGAAGAATCTTGAGCAACGCCTTGGGCGTCACCGCGATCGCGGTCGCCTCGCGCCCGCCCCCCTGGGTCGTCGCTCCATAGACGACGGCCGGCACCCGTCCCTCGCGGCGGGTGCGCCGCGCCTCGTTCTTTCCGAACGTGTCGCGGGCGACGGCTTCGAGTACTGCTTCCATAAATCCTCAGACCCTCAAATCCTGAAATCCTGAAATCCTGAAATCCTGAAACCGAGAACTCACACGAACAGCGAGGACACCGACGTTTCCTCGTGGATGCTCTTGATCGCCTGCCCGAGCAGCCGCGCGACCGAAAGCACGACAATCTTGCTGCACGCCTCGCTCGCCTTCGACTGCGGGATGGTGTTGGTCACGATCATCTTGTCGATCGGCGACTTCTCGAGCCGCTCGATCGCCGGACCCGAGAGCACCCCGTGCACGGCGCAGGCGAGCACCCGCGACGCGCCGTTCTTCTGCAGCGCGACGGCGGCCTTGGTAATCGTCCCCGCGGTGTCGACGATGTCGTCCTGGATGATGCAGGTGCGCCCATCGACGTCGCCGATCACGTTCATCACTTCCGCCGTTCCGTCGTCGGTGCGCCGCTTGTCGATCACCGCGAGCTCGGCGTCGAGCCGCTTCGCATAGGCGCGGGCCCGTTCCGCGCCGCCCGCGTCCGGCGCCACGATCGTGAGCCGGGGCGAGTCGAGACGCGCGAGATACTCGATGATCACCGGCGCCGCAAACAGGTGATCGACCGGGATGTCGAAGAACGCCTGAATCTGCGCCTTGTGCAGGTCCATCGTCAGCACCCGGTTCACGCCCGACGCGCTCAACACGTTGGCGACGAGCTTGGCCGAGATGGGCACCCGCGGCTTGTCCTTGCGATCCTGCCGGGCATAGCCGTAGTACGGCAACACCGCCGTGATGCGCGCCGCCGACGAGCGGCGAAACGCATCGGTCATGATCATCAGCTCCATCAGGTGCTGATCCACCGAGCCGTTCATCGTCGCGCAGGTCGGTTGCACGATGAAGACATCGGTGCCCCGGATGTTCTCGTCGATCTGGAACGACACTTCGGTGTCGGGGAACCGGCGAAGGCGGGCCTGCCCCGGTTGTACGCCCAGCACCGCCGAGATTTCCCTCGTCAGGTCAGGATGCGCGCTCCCGGCAAAAACCTTCAGTTCACCGAAACCGGTTGCCGTCAACGGTTCACCTATCAACCTGCAGCCCTCGCGAGTTGGCTGGGGCGGAAGGATTCGAACCTTCGAATACGGGATCCAAAGTCCCGCGCCTTACCGCTTGGCCACGCCCCAATTCGTCAATCAGTTGTGGAAATGCAGACCTCAGGAGTGGCCGAAACTCACGTGGCGCAAACGGCAAGTGTATACGAAGGCCCGATTTCCGGGCAAGCCTCCGGGCTCTCATAGACCCGTGCAGAGCGTCCGGGCTCAGACGGATCCAGGCGTGAACAGAATGCGCTTTGGACGGCCTTAGGCGAACTGCCGTGCTTGGCGGGCACGCTGACCCGTCGGAATCATGCGATGCTGCCGCTTCTCCGTACGGACGCCCCAAGCGCCAGCCCACATGTTCCCCGCCGATCACCGGAAATCCCCCCGGTTTCTCGGCGGACAGCGTAATTGCGGATCACAGACACATCCTTTCGCGCCATCGTCCGCGCAATCTGAGACGCCGAGCCTGCGAACGTCCCGCGGGGCGGATGAGTGGAATCCGTAGGCACGCGCGGAGGCGGATGGGAAACGCGGACTCGCTCAGCGAGGTGCGACAGCCTTCAGACGGCTACCGACGAATGCCGCCAGGTACTCGCCGGTCAGCGTCGACCTCGCCGCCACCAGGCCGACCGGCGTGCCTTCGAACACGATCCGCCCGCCGTCGTGGCCCGCGCCCGGCCCGAGGTCGATGATCCAGTCGGCGTGCGCCATCACCGCCAGGTGGTGCTCGATCACGATGACCGACGTCCCGGCGTCGACCAGCCGATCTAGCAGCCCGAGCAGCTGCTCGAGGTCGGCCAGGTGCAACCCGGTGGTCGGCTCGTCGAGGACGTAGACGCCGCCGTCGGCATCCATCTCGGTCGCGAGCTTGAGGCGCTGCCGCTCGCCACCCGACAGCGTGGTGAGCGGTTGGCCGAGCCGCAGGTAGCCGAGACCCACGTCGGCCAAACGCTGCAGGATCGCGTGCGCGGCCGGCGTACGCGCCTCGCCGGCGTCGAAGAAGCCGACCGCGTCTTCGACCGACAGGTCGAGCACCTCGGCGATGTTGAGCCCGCCGAGCCGGTAGTCCAGGACCGACGCCTGGAACCGCCGGCCCTCGCACTCCTCGCAGACCGTGGTGACGCCCGCCATCATCGCGAGGTCGGTGTAGATCACCCCGGCGCCGTTGCAGGTCGGACAGGCGC
>WHSN01000050.1 GCA_009380045.1 Luteitalea sp. | reverse complement strand
TACGCCAACGGCGATGCGCGCGTCGCGCTCAACCTCCTGGAATTGAGCGTCAGCGCGGCGCCGCTGGTCGACGGCCATCGGGAACTGGACGCCGATCGCGTACGGCAGGCGATCCAGCGCCGGGCGCTCCTCTACGACAAGACCGGCGAGGAACATTACAACCTGATCTCGGCGCTGCACAAGTCGATGCGCAACAGCGACCCCGACGCAGCCGTGTACTGGCTGGCCCGGATGGTGGAGGCCGGGGAGGATGCCATGTACATCGCGCGTCGCCTCGTGCGGTTCGCCTCGGAAGACATCGGCAACGCCGATCCGCAGGCGCTGACAATCGCCGTGGCGGCCAAGGAGGCGGTGCACTTCATCGGCATGCCCGAGGGCAACACCGCCCTCGCCCAGGCGGCGATCTACCTCGCCGCCGCTCCGAAGAGCAACGCCGTCTACGAGGCCTACAACCGCGCCTCGGAAGACGCGCACACCAACCTCGCGCAACCGGTGCCGCTCAACCTGCGCAATGCTCCGACGAAGCTGATGAAGGACCTCGCCTACGGCGCCGGCTACCGCTACGCGCACGACGACGACGACGCCGTCACCGAGATGCCGTGCCTGCCCGAGGCACTGGCCGGCCGGAAATACTACCGCCCCACGGATCGCGGGTTCGAGAAAGAGCTGAAACGCCGGCTCGAGGGCTGGGACGAGATCAAGAAACGGCGCCGAACGACCGAGTGAAGAGCGACTCGATCGCCTCCCGCGCGTTCTGCTTGATCGTCCGTGTCCCGGTGCCGGTGAAGTGCCGATGGGCGATGACCGGCCCGTTCGACGTTTCCCGCTCCCGCCACTTCAGCCCGCTCCACGTGAACCAGCTGTCCTGATCCTGGTCGAAGACGTGCAACGGCTTGTTGCAGATCTTCGCGAACTCGGCGCCCCATCCCGTGCCACCCCGCACGGTATCGTCGTCCAGGATCGTGCCGACGACGTAGACCTCCTGTCCGCTGTTCACCTGATACCAGATCGTCTGGAGAATCTTGCGGATGGTGGGGGCATCGCTGAAGCGCCGCTGCATCAGCTTCGAGACGTACTCGAGGCTGACGTCGCCGGACTCCAGCTCCTCGTGGTTCAGCACCCGCACGCCGCGGTGGCGCACAATCCTGTGGCCGTCGAAGGTGAAGTTCACTTCCTCGATACCGTGACGCTCGGCGCAGGCGCCGAACTCACCTTCCGCCCCCTGTGCGCCGCCGCTGAAGAGGATGCATTCGCCGGGATTCATCGACCGATCATACACGCGCTGGGGATCGCAACGTGTGCTATGGCGCGGACTGCGCCCAGCTTCGGATCTTGCTGGTGAGGAACGTGATCGGCACGCTGCCGTCCTCGAGCACCCGATCGTGGAACGCCTTGATGTCGAACCCTGTTCCGATCACCGCCTGCGCCTGGTCGCGGGCCCTTCGAATCTCGAGCATGCCGAGCATGTAGGCGGTGGCCTGTCCGGGCCAGATGATGTAGCGGTCGATCTCCGAGGTGATGTCGTCGTGCGCTTCGGTGGTGTTTGCCAGCAAGTAGTCAATCGCCCGCTGGCGGGTCCATCCCATGGTGTGCATGCCGGAGTCCACGACCAGCCGCGCCGCCCGGAACGCCTGTGAGGAGAGCATCCCGAGCCGATCGAGGTCCGACGAGTACAGTTTCATCTCGTCCGCCAGCCGCTCGGCATACAGACCCCATCCCTCGGCGAAGCCGCTGTTGAAGATGTAGCGGCCGATCGGGTGGATGTCCTTCCGCTCGAGCGCAATCGCGACCTGCAGGTGATGACCCGGGATGGTTTCGTGAAACGCCGTCGATTCGGCGGGAGAAATCGATTTGGTCTCCGCCTGATAGGCGTTGATGTAGAAGAGCCCCGGACGGGTGCCGTCCTCGGCCGGTGCGTTGTATTCGTTCGCGGCGTTCCTCTCGCGGTAGCGCGGGTACGGCTCGATCCGCACGTCGGCCTCCGGCAGCAGCCCGAACCATGCGGGCGCCGCCGCTTTCGCTCGATCCAGCGCCGCTTCGGAATACCCAATCAGCGCCGCACGGCTCTTGAACATGTACTGCGGGTCGCTCCTCACCTTCTGGAGCAGCGACTTCACGTCAGAGGTCCGAAACCGCCGCTCGGCAATCACGTGCATTTCCGCGGTGAGGTCCGCCACCTGGCGCAATCCCGTTTCGTGCACCTCGGACGCCTCGATCGGCAAGGTGCTGAAATACCGCACCGCGGCGCCGTAACACGCCAGGCCGTCCGGGTTCGCCGTCACGGCGATCATGTCTCGTGCCGCCGGCAGGTACTCGTGCTGCAGGAAATCCCGGTAGCGCGTGAGGGCCGGCGCGATCTGATCCCGGTAGAGCGTCGTGAAGGCGGCCGTGAACGCCGACGTCTTGTCGCGCTGCGCCGGCGACGTGAACGGCGATTCCGCCTCCCCGCCCGACAGCAGGCTGTCGATCTGACCGATGACGATGCGGACGTTGTCACGCGGCGCCGAAAATTTCAGCCGCAGGCCTTCACGTGCGTTGGCGATCTCGGTATCGATGTATGTCGGCAACGCCGACCATCGAGCCAGCGCCTCTTTGCGGGCGTCGTCGGTGCCAACCGGTTGAATCGTGATCAGGTAGCCATGGTTCACGTGCCAGCCGGTCATCTGGCTGACGTTCCACAATTCGCTGCGGCACACGCGCGCCCCCGCCGCGCCCTCGAGTGCCTCCCGGACAATCGCGTAGGTCGCCCTGAGCGACGCCTGCTGGAGCGTAGCCGGATCGATCGCTTTCGCCTCGGTCAGCCACGCGTCCTCGCGAGCCTCCCACGCCTTCTGCGCCGCCAGCGAATTGTCCGACAGCCGATCGTGACTCCGGCCAGGGATGCCGAAGTAGGTCGCCTGCTCGGGATAGCGCTCGAGGTAGGCGTCGAGGTACGTGTCGGCGAGCGCTGTGACTCTCGCATCCGGCGGTTCCACGCGGTCCGCCGAGGTCAGCGCCGGGCGCTGACAGGCGACGGTCGCCGGCACGACAGCGGCAGCAAGAAGGAGCGGGAGAGAACGACGCGCCATGCGGCGGATTATAAGTCGCCGCCCATGGCGTCATGCGCAGAGGCGCACGATAAACGAGGACGAAAGCCTCCGGGGGGCGGGGGGGAACTAGCGACGACCAGCGGGCAGCTTCAGTGGGCCTCCACGACCGCAGGACCGGCCGTTTCGACCTGCTGCGGGATCTTGCGGAACATTTCGGCGCGAATCGGCAGGATGAACGAGAACCGGAAATCGCCTTGCATCCGGCCGACCGGAATGCCCACCAGGTCGCCGTCACGGTCGAGGACGCCGCCGCCCGAGACGCCGGGGTGGCCGTCGGTGAGACAGGTGACGAGGCCGTTCGGCGTGCGCTGGCCGACGTATCCGGTCGACAGGATGATGCCCTTCGAGTAATCGTTGCCGAGGCGGAAGATCGGCTCGGCAAAGTCGTAGCCGAAGCGGGTGTCGGCGTGCAGGGCCGGAATGTCGATCGGCTTGGTGCGGATGATCGCCCAGTCGCCGGGATGCACTTCGACGTCGGCGTCGCCGACGTCGATGAGCCGCTCCTCCACCTCCGTGCCTCGATCCATCACCCTGATTGACGTCACCTTCCGCTCGCCCTGCGGGTTGGCCGCATCCTTCAGGGCGACGACTGCGTGCTTGACGGTGATGAAGTAGCCGTCGCCGAGGTAGCCTGCGGTGCCGTAGCTGGTGCTTCCGAAGTTGTCGGTGGTGTAGAGCTCGACGAAGCTCGATCGACGGTCTCGCAGCAGCTGCAGCGGCAGCAGGCCCATCTCGTTCTGGAGATCCTGTTTGATCTCGGCCACCATTCTTGCGCGGGCGGTGTCGTCCGCCGCCGGCTGAAGGTCGCCTTCGACCGAGGCGCCCTCGAGCGGTGCGCCCTCGACTGACGCGCCCCCGACTGGCGGGATCGTGCCGCTGGTGCCGGTCAGGAGCGCAGACGGCCCGTGCGCGCGGCCAATTTCCCGGCGGAGTTCGACACGGATGGCCTCGAGCTTGGCGTCGTATTCGGCGCGCTCTATGCCGTCCCCGGCGCGCGCGTTGAAGTCGCCGAGAAGATAGAAGCAGCCGGCCGTGCAGACGAGGGCGATGGCAAAAGAGAATCGGCGCGAAACCATGCGGTACTCCAAGTTCGGCAGCTAAACCACCCGGCCGCACGGCTCGCGTGAGGCGACGCCTGGTTTACAGCTTTGCGATCCCACCCCTGCCATCGTGAACGCACGTGTGGCGGAGACAGAACTGCCCTTTCGCTTGGCAAAAAGCGCTATTCAATTGTGAGCGAACGTCTTGAGTGTAACAGCCGGCGCCGACCATGGTCAAGTCCGGACCGACAGATTTTCGACCACCCTATTTCTTCGAGAGTCGGGTGGCGCCCCAGCCGGCGAGGAACACGGCCACCCCGACGGCGAACAGCCTGGGGTTCGGGCCGAGCGGTCCCGCCGTCACCACGTCCACCAGCAGCAGCCACATGCCCAGCAACTGCCCGAATCGTCCAAGGTAGTAGAGGGCGGCCATCAGATCCGCTCGAAGTTCTTCTCGATCTCGCGCCGGGTGAGCCGCAGCATCACCGGCCGCCCGTGCGGACAGATCGTGGAGTACGACGTCGCTCGCAACTCGTCGAGGATGTGCGTCATTTTCTCGTAGGTCAGCGGGTCATGCGCCTTCACCGCGGCATGACAGGCCGTGAGCGCGGCAATCCGCTGCAGCGCCTCGTGCACGTGCGCACCACGGTCGAGCCCTTCCAGATCCTCTCCGAGCGCGAGCAGCGCTTTCGAGCTGCCTTCCATGGTCAGCAGCGCCGGCACCGCCGATACCTTGATGGTGCTGTCGCCGAACGGCTCGACGTCGTAGCCAAGCCGTTCGAGCTCCGGCGCGCGGCTCACGAGCGCCTGATGCGCGGCCGCCGGCAGGTCGATCACCAGCGGCACCAGCAGACGCTGCGATTCGAGCGGTCTGGTCGTCAGCGTCTGCATGACGCGCTCGAACAGCACGCGCTCATGGGCGACGTGCTGGTCGATGATCGCGATGCCCTCGTCGTCGATCGCGATGATGAACGTGTCGCGGAACTGGCCGAGCGGAATCATCGGCCGAATCTCACCGGCGGTGCGGCCGAGGTTCGGCGCCTCCGTCTCGGCCGCTCCGCGCCCTGGTGCGGGCGCCGCGTCACCCCCGGGCGGAAGCTCGCGCGGGCGGGCGCCCGGAGCGGGACCGGCTGCTCCCGGCACCCACCGGTTGGGAAACATGCCGCCGGCGAGAACACCGGGCAGCGTCACCGCCGACGGCAGCGGGCCGGGGGCGGTTTCAGGGCGAAGCTGCAGTTGCGGCACGCCACCCGCCCCAAGCGCATCCATCAACGCGCGCCGCACGACTTCGTGGACGAACGACTGGTCCCGGAACCGCACTTCGGCTTTCGTCGGGTGCACGTTGACGTCCAGCGCGTCCGGCGGCATCTCGATGAACAGGTGCACTTCGGGACTGCGCTCCTTGATCGACGCGACGCTGTAGGCGGTGATAATCGCGTGCGCGATGGTCCGGTCTTTGACCATGCGCCGGTTGATGAAAAGATGCTGGGGGCCGCGTGTCGGGCCCTGCTCGGCCAGCGACGCGATGTAGCCGCTCAGGCGGATTCCGCCAACTTCCTTGCGCACCTGAAGCAGATCGTCACGGTCGCCATACAACTGGTACAGCCGGTCGCCGAGCGTCGCCACCGGAGGGCACTGGACGACGGTGCGTCCACCGCTCGTGAGCGTGAACCCGACCTCGGGATACGCCAGGGCGAGCTGCGTGGTGACGCGCGACACCTGCGCGGCTTCGGCGGCATCCCCCTTCAAGAACTTCCGCCGGGCCGGCAGGTTGTAGAAGAGATCGTGAACCTCGATCGCGGTGCCTCCGGCCGCGGCCACCTCGGACGCCGCGGTGACGAACCCGCCGTTCACCCGGACCTCGGTGCCGGTATCCCGTTCGCGCGAGCGGGTCCGGAGCACGAAATGCGACACCGATGCAATCGAGGGCAGCGCCTCACCACGGAACCCGAGCGTGAGAATCGCGGCCAGATCTTCAGCCCGCCTGATCTTGCTGGTTGCGTGGCGTTCGATCGCCAACTTCGCATCTTCCGGGGTCATCCCCTCGCCGTCGTCCTCGACGCGCACGAGCTTCTTGCCGCCGAGCTCGATGTGAATGGCGATGCGATGCGCGCCAGCATCGATGGCGTTCTCGACCAGCTCCTTCACGACCGACGCCGGCCGTTCGACAACCTCCCCGGCGGCGATCTGATTCGCAAGGTCGGGCGGCAGCCGTGTGATCCTGGCGGCCACGGTCAAATCCAGCGGCGGACACGAAACGCGGCCAGCATGACGCCGATCACGGCGCCCATGATGCCGCACAGCCACCAGAACTGGGCGGCGTCGCCACCGGGGAACCGGGGCAGATCGATGTTCATGCCCCAGAGCCCGGACAGAAGCGTCAGCGGCATGACGATGGTTGACATCACGGTCAGCACCTTCATCACCTCGCTGAGGCGATTGCTGGCGGCGGTCAGGTGCGCATCGAGCACACCGGTGACGCGGTCCTGGAAGATCGTCGCGTCGTCGGCGAGGCGCACCAGGTGGTCGTGGACGTCGCGAAAGCGGAACGACATGTCGGTGCTGATGTCCACGTAGTCGCGCCGCGCGAGCCGCGCCACCACGTCCCGCTGCGGCAGCACGACCCGCCGCAGGCCCGCGACCTCGCGCTTGACGCCGAGGATCTCGCGGGCGAGGGTGCGGCTGGGCTGTTCGAACACCGCGTCTTCGAGCTCGTCGATCCGATCCTCCAGCTTCTCGATCTCGGGGCGATAGTGATCCACCATCGAGTCGACGATGCGGTGAAGCAGCGCCACCGGGCCTTCGTGCATCAGATTCGAATTGCGCTCGACCGAAGCGGCAAGGGCCGCGATGGAAGTCGAATGGCCGTCGTGAACCGTGACGAGGTAGTTCGATCCGAGAAAGAAATCGACGTCGTGGGTCGCGAACCCCTTGACACCCGCATGAAAGTCGATGCCGTGGAGGATGACGTAGAGATAGCCGTCGTACGCTTCGATCTTCGGGAACTGCAGATCGGCCCGCGCGTCCTCGACCGACAGGGAGTGGAACCCGAAGGTGTCGCTGAGGATCAGCAGCTCGGGAATCGAGGGTGCGGCGAGATCGAGCCAGACCAGCGTGTTCGAGGCCGGGGCGAGCCAGTTTCGCTCGATGCTCGTGACCCGCTCCGTCTGGCCGTTGCGATGGATGAAGATGGTGAGCATGGAGACGGCGGCAGGCTCTCCGGCCTTGCTAGTCCCCGACCCACACGGCCAGCGCCGCTTGCGCGGCCGCCAGACGAGCGACCGGCACGCGGTACGGCGAGGCGCTGATGTAGTCCATCCCGGCGTGCTCGAAGAAATGAATCGACGCCGGGTCGCCGCCGTGCTCGCCGCAGATCCCGATCTTCAGATCCGCTCGCGTCCTGCGGCCGAGCTGGACGCCGGTGCGCACGATCGCGCCGACACCCTCGGTGTCGATCGAGGCGAAGGGATCGCGGTCGAGGATCTTCTTGTCCTGGTAGACCTTCAGGAACTTGCCGACGTCGTCGCGCGAGAAGCCGAAGGTGAGCTGGGTGAGGTCGTTGGTGCCGAACGAGAAGAACTCCGCCTCCTCCGCGATCCGATCGGCGGTCATGGCGCCGCGCGGCACTTCGATCATCGTGCCGACGAGATACTTGATCGTCACGCCCTGCGCCTTCATGGTCTCGGCGGCGACGCGATCGACCACCGCTTTCTGATCGCGCAGCTCGTTCACCAGGCCGACCAGCGGGATCATGATCTCGGGAACGACCTTCATCCCTTCCCGGTGGAGGCGGCACGCGGCTTCGATGATCGCGCGGGTCTGCATCTCCGTGATCTCGGGGTAGGTGATCCCGAGACGAACGCCGCGATGGCCGAGCATCGGGTTGAACTCGTGCAACTCCTCGACCCGGGCGAGCAGCCGGCGCTTCACTGCGAGCTCGGGGGTGGCGCCGCCCCGTTCCTCCATCCGCGCGATCTCGACCATCAGATCCTCGCGCTTGGGCAGGAACTCGTGCAGCGGCGGATCGATGGTCCGGATCGTCACCGGGCACCCGTGCATGCCCTTGAAGACGCCGTAGAAGTCGTCCCGCTGCAGCGGCAGCAACTCGTCGAGCGCCGTCCGGCGATCGGCTTCGCTGTCGGCCAGGATCATCCTCTGGACGATCGGGATCCGGCCTTCGCCGAAGAACATGTGCTCGGTCCGGCACAGACCGATGCCGCGCGCCCCGAACGCGTAGGCGAGCTCCGCCTGATCCGGCAGGTCCGCGTTGGCGCGCACCGCCATGCGCCGGAACCTGTCGGACCAGGTCAGCAGCCGATCGACACGCTGGTGGATGTCCGACTCCTCGCGCTTCATCGTGCCGTTGATTACCTGCAGGATCTCGCTCGGCTTGGTGCCGGCGCGGGCGATCTTCACCTCGCCCGAGAGGCCGTCGAAGGAGAGGTAGTCCCCTTCCTTCACCGTGTGTTCCCCGACGCGGAACATCCTGCCCGCCTCGTCGATGTTCAGTGCCCCGGCGCCGACGACCGACGGCTTGCCCATCTGGCGGCCGACCACCGCCGCGTGCGACGTCATGCCGCCGGTGGCGGTGAGAATGCCCTGGGAGACGAACATGCCATGGATGTCGTCGGGCACCGTCTCGCGCCGCACGAGAATCACCTGCTTGCCCTGCTCACTCCACTCGACCGCATGGTCGGCCGAGAACACCACCTGGCCGCTCGCGGCGCCGGGCGACGCCGGCAGCCCCCTGGTGGCGACCGGAATCTTCTTCCACTCCGCCGGATCGAACATCGGGGCGAGCAGCTGGTTGAGCGACTCGGGATCGACGAGCAGAACCGCCTCCTTCTGCGAGATCAACCGCTCGGAGACGAGATCGGTCGCGATGACGACCGCGGCGTGGCCGGTCCGCTTCCCGCTCCGCGTCTGCAGCATGAAGAGACGCTCGTCCTGAATCGTGAACTCGAAATCCTGAATGTCCTTGTAGTGCTTTTCGAGCCGGGTGGTGATGTCGCGCAGCTGCTTGTAGGCCCTGGGCATCACCTGCTCGAGCTCTCGAATCGGCTGCGGCGTCCGCACCCCGGACACCACGTCCTCGCCCTGGGCGTTGATCAGGAACTCGCCGTAGAACTCGTTGGCGCCGGTCGCCGGGTTCCGCGTGAACCCGACGCCTGTGCCGGATCGGTCGCCGGTGTTGCCGAACACCATCATCTGCACGTTCACCGCGGTGCCGATATGGTCCGGGATGTCGTAGATGCGCCGGTATTCCCGCGCCCGCGGGTTCATCCACGACCTGAACACCGCGTCCCTGGCCATCTGCAACTGAGCGGCCGGGTTCAACGGGAAATCGCGCCCGGTCCGCTTCCGGACGATCCCCTTGTACCGCTCCACGACGTCGCGAAGCGCGCTCTCGTCGAGCTCGGTATCGAGCGTCGCGCGCCACGACGTCTTCACGGCGTCGAACTCGTGCTCGAACAGGTCCTTCGGGATCTCGAGCACCACGCTGCCGAACATCTGGATGAAGCGGCGATAACTGTCGAACGCGAAGCGACCGTTCTGTGTCCTCGTCTTCAACCCCTCCACCGCCGCGTCGTTGAGCCCGAGGTTGAGGATCGTGTCCATCATGCCGGGCATGGAAAACTTGGCGCCCGACCGGACCGAGACCAGGAGCGGGTTGGCGGCGGAGCCGAGCGTCGCGCCCGCGGCCTTCTCCAGCCGGCCGACGTGCCCGGCGATCTCGCGGTCGATCGCCGGCGGAATCTTCGCCTGTTCCTTGTAGTAGATGGTGCACACGTCGGTGGAGATGGTGAACCCGGGCGGCACCGGCAGGCCGGCGTTGGTCATCTCGGCAAGACCGGAGCCTTTTCCACCGAGAAGATCCTTCATGCTGCGGTCGCCGTCGGCCTTGCCGCTGCCGAAGAAATACACATGCTTGCGCGCCCGGGAGCGGGTTGAGCGCGGCCGAGGCTTCTTGGTCACTCTGGCTCTGGCTTTCTTGGCCATCGATGTCGGACTCCGTCGCGCAATTGAGCGGAATTCTCGTCGGTCGCGCCCGCGATCGGGGGATCGGCGACCGTCATTGTAAGGCGATTCTGGCGTCTCGCTGATTCGACCTGGTTCACGCCGGCTTCGATGCCAGGACCGAGGGGTCGCCAAACCGCGACACCGCGTCCCGAAACTCCCGGAGCAACGACAGCCGCGCGCGGGTCACCGACTGATCGGGAACCATGACGCGCACCTCGTCGAAGAACCGCGTGATCGCCGGCTGGATCGAGGCCACGGCATCGACCGCCTTGCCAGGCTGTCTGGCTTTCAAGGCCTGCTCGATCTGGTCGCTGACACGGTTCAGATCCTGCCGCAGGGCTATTTCTGCGGGCTCGACCAGGAGCTCTCGCCCGGCCGCTTCATCGCTCGAAGCGGCAGCGGCGTCCCATTCGGCCTCGACGATCCTGCTGGCCCGCTTGTAGGCTTCCGCGGCTTTCTCGAACTCAGGTGTTCCCACGACGCGCTTCCACTCTGTCGCCCATTCAATCAGGTCGGCGACGTTGATGTCGGCGACACGCTGGATGCCGCCGCTCGTCACCACCTGAATCTCCTGGTACCCGAGACCGCGGGTGCGCATGACGTGCTGCAGCCGCTCCATCATGAACAGGTTCAAGGAATTCGCCGCTTCGTCGTCGGGACCGGGACCGTTCAGGCCGGCGTAGGCCTGCTCGATCAGCCGCCCGAGGGCCGGACGGGTGGTGACGCCACAGAGCGGCTCCAGGTCGGCGAGCAGCCGGACAATTCCCTGTGCGGCGCGGCGCAGCCCGAACGGATCGCGCGACCCGGTCGGCTTCTCGCCAGCGGCGAAGAGCCCGACCACCGTGTCCAGCTTGTCGGCCAGTGAAACGGCCGCCCACGTGACCGCCGCATTCCCCAGCTGCGCACGCGACGGCGCGGCATCCGCTTCGACGCCGACCGGGAGATACTGGAAGTAAATCGCCTTCCAGACTTCCTCCGGCAGCCCTTCCTCGCGGGCGTAGATGCCACCCATGGTCCCCTGCAGCTCGGTCAGCTCCCGAACCATGTCGGTCGTGAGATCGGCCTTGGCCAGTCGTGCCGCCTGCGAGGCGTGGCGGGCGGTCTCGGCCGACGCGCCGAGCGCCTCGCGCGCAATCCAGCCGGCGAGCCGCTCGATCCGCCGCGCCTTCTCCTGGTAGGTTCCGAGCCGCTTGTGAAACAGCAGCGTGCCGAGGCGATCGAGACGGGATTCGAGCGTCGCCTGCCGGTCGGCCTCCCAGAAGAACCGCGCATCGCGCAGCCGTGCCGTGACGACACGCTCCGCGTTGCGCGCGATCGTCCGTTCGTTGTCGGGCTCGGTGTTGATCACGGCCAGAAACGCGTTCTTCAGCCGTCCGTCCTCGCCATCGACCGGGAAATAATGCTGATGGTGAATCAGCGTCGTCGTCAGCACTTCCTCGGGCAATTCGAGGAACTCGATGGCGAATGTGCCGGCGACGACAGACGGATACTCGACGAGGTCTGGCACTTCGTCGAGCAGTCCCGATCGGCCATGAACCGCGCGGCTGACGCGGCCCTGCAGCCGCTGCGCCTTGGCGTCGAGCTCGCGGGCGATCTTGTTGTGCCGCTCGGCGCGCTCGAGGATCACGAAGTTTTCGAGCAGCCGCGCCCGATACTCGTCGAACGATCGGACCTTGATGGCGCGTCCGGCGCGCCCGCTGGTCGTCAGGAAGCGGTGCCCGTAGGTGACCGCGCCCGACGCCACCTCCTGCACCTGGGCGGTCTGCGCCGCCGGGGTCCGGGCGATGGTGAACGGCACGACCCGCCCGCCGTAGGTGAACAGGATCCAACGGATCGGCCGTCCGAACGGCAACGATCCGCGGCCGTCTTCCAGCATCGCGTCCCACTGCATCGACTTCGGGAATGCCAGGGCCCGAAGCGTGCCGCCGAGCACGGACGGGAGAACGTCGACCGCAGCCTTTCCGCGCTGCCGGCGGCGAAACGCCAGGTAGACGCCCTTGGCGGTCTCGACCCGCTCGAGTGTATGCACCTCGACGCCGTTCTTGGCCGCAAATCCGGTCGCCGCGGGCGTCGGCGTACCATCGGACCTGAAGGAGGCGGACACCGGCGGGCCGTTGACCAGTTCTTCGAGGTCGGTCTGCCGCTCCGCCAGCCGCAGGATGCGAACGGTCAGACGGCGCGGCGTGCTGTAGGTCTCCGCCGGCGACCCGGGCTCGAGACGATGCTCGCGCAGCGCGGCGACGACGACCTCGCCGATCTGATTGGTGAGCGATGGGAGCCATCCGGCCGGGATTTCCTCGCAGCCGATTTCAAGAAGCAGCTCGCGTTCCACGTTATGCCGTCCCACTGACGGCTGAGGATTCGGCGCCGGCGGTGCCAGCCGCGCCGCCTGGGCCGGCATAGAGCTTCGCGATCGCCACTGCCAGCTGGCGCACGCGCAGGATGTACGCCGTCCGTTCGGTGACGCCGATGCTGTTGCTGGCATCGAGCACGTTGAACAGGTGCGAGCACTTGAGGCAGTGCTCGAGCGCCGGCCACACGAGACCGCTCTGCAACAGCCGCTCGGAAAGCCAGTAGTACTTGTCGAACAGGTCGCGGTGAAACGCGCCGAACTCCGCGGCCGGGATATCGACCTGCCCGAACACGTATTTCGACTGCTCCACTTCCTCCCTGAACCGCACGTCGCGATACTTCACGCCGGGGGCCCAGTCGAGGTCGTACATGCTGTCGACCCGCTGCAGCGACATGGCGATGCGCTCGAGCCCATAGGTGAGCTCCGCCGACACCGGGGCGAGCTCGATACCGCCTGCCTGCTGGAAGTAGGTGAACTGCGAGATCTCCATGCCGTCGAACATTACCTGCCAGCCGATGCCCCAGGAGCCGAGGGTCGGCGACTCCCAGTTGTCTTCTTCGAACCGGATGTCGTGGTGGCGCGGATTGATCCCGCACACCTCCAGGCTCTCGAGATACAACTGCTGCACCTCATCGGGCGCGGGCTTCAGAATCACTTGAAACTGGTGGTGCTTGAACGATCGATTCGGGTTTTCGCCGAAGCGTCCATCGGCCGGGCGGCGGGACGGCTGGACGTAGGCGACGTTCCAGTGCGCCGGCCCCAGCACCCGCAGGAACGTTTCGGGATGCATCGTGCCGGCGCCGACCTCGATGTCGAGCGGCTGCTGGATGACGCAGCCGCGCGACGCCCAGAACTCCGAGAGCTTCAAGATCAGGCTTTGAAACGTCATCGCCTCATCTCGCGCAACACCCGCGCCGACCTCAGCTTCTTCTCCAGGTGCATCTCAATCAGCTCGCGATGGGCGATGTCGAGCTCGTTGATCGTCTGCGGCGAGACCCGCACACGGGCAAGTGCCAGCGGGCTGCAGATCCGTGCCGACGCCAGAAAGGCGCGGGCCTCGGCCGAGACGCCTTGCGCCGGCTCGTAGACGCCCTGCAGCCGCAGCAGCCAGAACTCGAAATAGCGGGCGAGCGGCTCGATCGGCACTCCCGCGCAGATCGCGTCGACCACCGACGAGCCGAGGCGGAACAGCGATTCGTTGGGATCGGCTTCCGGCGCCCACTCGTCAATCAGCTCGGCGAAGTAGCTGACGTAGCCGAGCGCGTCGCCGTCTGCGGCCGACAATGGCGAACGCTGCACCTCGACGTACTCGAGCAGCACCAGGTCGCGGCGCTCGCGCTCCACGTACTGCACCCGGCCGCAGGTCATCGGCTCGAGCGCGCCGCCGAACCGCCGGCGGCTCTGCCGCGCGTTCTTCGCCACGCCACGCCTCTTCCCGCGATCCCGCGTCAGAAACACCACAATCCGGTCCGACTCGCCGAGCTTGTAGGTCCTGAGAATCAACGCGTCAGTGGTATGAAGCGGCATTCAAGGCGGGCCACAACTGTACTATAAGCCCAGGTCGCGCAGCACCTGCTCGTCCTCACGCCAGTCGGTCTTGACGCGGACGTGCAGGTCCAGAAACACCCGGGTGGAGAAGAACCGCTCGAGATCTTCGCGCGCCGCGACGCCGATTCGCTTGACCATGTCGCCGCCCTTCCCGACGACGATCGCTTTCTGCGACTCGCGCTCGACGACGATCGAGCAGAACAGCCGCAGCAGCCCACCGGCCTGCGCCGGCTCCTCGAACCGGTCGATCAAGACCGCGCTCGAGAACGGAATTTCCGCGTGGGTGAACTGCAGCAGCTTCTCCCGCACCATCTCGGCCGCCAGGAACCGCTCCGGCTGGTCGGTGAGATAGTCGCTCGGGTACCGCGCTTCGCCCTCAGGAAGACGGTCGAGAATGAGCCGTTCCAGCCTGTCGACGTTGTCGCCGGTCGCAGCGGATATCGGGACGATCTCGGCGAAGATCCCCAGCTCGCCGAACTGCTGCATCAGCGGCAGCAGCCTCACCTTCTTGACCAGATCCACTTTGTTCAAGACCAGGAACACCGGCGCCTTCACGTTCTTGACGAGCTCGACGACATACTGATCCCCGTGCCCCGTCTTCTCGGAGACGTCGATGAGCAGGCACAGCACGTCCACGTCCCGGATGGTATCGAGCGCGGCATCGACCATCCTCACGTTCATCCGGTGAAGCGGACGGTGGATGCCCGGTGTGTCGAGGAACACGACCTGCGCCCCGGGATAGTTGCGCACGCCAAGAATGCGGTTCCGTGTGGTCTGGGGCTTGTCCGACACGATCGCCAGCTTCGAGCCGACGAGCCGGTTCAACAGCGTCGACTTGCCGGCATTCGGGCGGCCGATGAACGACACGAAGCCGCTCTTCACGCCACCGCCAGCGCCGGCGGGCCGGCTTCCTGCTTCCCTGACATCGTGACGCCACCGGCCCGGTCCAGGCGACGTCGGGCACGCGCGGCCGGATGATCCGAGCGCACTGGCGCCATTACCCGGCTCACGACAGCGTCCCGCCGCGAACCGTGTCTTCCGCCAGTTCCGGGCGCGCCACCTTGCTGACACGAACTTTGTTGATGCGCCGCCGTTCCATCCCGAGCACCTCGACGTGCAGGCCGTCGATGTCGACGTGCTCGCCAACGGCCGGCACGCGCCCGAGGTGCGTCAGAAGGTACCCGCCGACCGTCTCGAAGCCTTCCCGCTCGATCTGCACGTTCAGGCGCTCGGCCACCTCGTCGATGTCAACCTTGCCGTTGAAGACGAACGACCCGCCCCCTTCGTCCTCGATCGACTCTCCCTCGACGTCGTACTCGTCGCGGATCTCCCCGACAATCTCCTCGAGCAGATCTTCGATCGTCACCAGTCCGGCGGTGCCGCCGTACTCATCGACCACAATCGCGACCTGCGTCTGCTGCCGTTGAAACTGCTTCAGCAGCTCGGGCACGCGCTTGCTCTCGGGGGCGATCGCCGCCGGGCGCAGCAGCGGCGTGATCGGCCGGGTCTCTTCGCCGCTGTCGAGCGCCACCAGGTCCTTCACGAACACGAACCCGGAGATGTTGTCGAGGCTGTCCTTGAACACTGGGAACCGCGAGTACTCCTGTTCCCGGAACAGAGCCCGGAGATCTCCGATCGTCGCGTCTTCACGGATGGCGACGATATCGGGGCGCGGTGTCATCACTTCCCGCACCAGCGTGTCGCCGAAGTCGACGATGCTCTGCAGGAGTCGCCGCTCCTCGCCCTCGTTCAGCCTTTCCTGCTCGGCGCTCTCGCGACGGGCTTTCCTCGCTTCGCCCGGAGCGGTATCGGCCGCGTCCGGCGCCGGCGATGACGGTGGACGTCGAGCCGCACCGACGGTTCGCGCGCTCCAGATGGCGATCGGTCCGAGCAGCCTGGCAAACGGGCTGAACGTCGGCAGCAGCACTTCGAGCACCCGCTCGGGATCGCGCCGGACAATCAGCAGCGGCACGAGCAGCTCGAACACGATCACGAACACCGCCAGGCTCAGGATCACGATCGGCAGGCCGCCGGCGTTCTGGATCCCGATCCCGCGCGCCAGCAGCGCCGTCGCCAGACCCGTGATCAGCCCGAGCAGCAATCGCACCGGCACGAACAGCAGGATCGGGTCGTCGAGATAGGTGGAGAGCGCGCCGGGACGATCGCTCCGCTCCGCCATCAGGCGCAGCGAGAGGCGCATCAGCGCGCTGAACGCGGCTTCAATGGTGCCCAGGTAGATCCCGAGGCAGCCGAGGAGGAACACGGCAAGCGGGATCATGACTTCGCCCGCTCGATCAGCCCGTCCGTCAAGCCGGCCCTGCGGCGCAGCCGCCGCTCGAGCCGTGCCATCTGGCCGGTGTCGCGCTCGTGGTCATACCCGAGCAAATGCAGAAGGCCGTGAAGCGCGAGCACGCGCAGCTCGGTCTCCCCGTCATGACCGGCGCGACGCGCCTGACGCCGCGCCACTCCGCGAGCGATCACGATATCGCCGAGAAAGGGTGAGGGTTCAGCCACAGGGCGCACCCCGTCCCGAGAGCTCGGGGAGCTGGCGGGAAAGCTCAAGACATCCGTGGTGTCGTCGCGGCGGCGATACTGCCGGTTCAGCTTGCGGACACGCCCGTCGCTGACCAGCGCCAGGTGCACGACACCCCTGGCCCGGGCCGGGGCGGCACCGGCAAGCCACGACCCAAGCCCGGGCAGGCGCGCCCGGCCCCGTTCGTCGCACACCGTGACGAACACGCCGCGAGCCGGTCGCACACCCTGACGGACGCCGGATCTGGGGCGATGCGGGGCCGATGAAGGTTGGTCGCCTGGCGCCATGGCTACGGGTGGCGGCCATTGCCGGCCGAGTACGCATCATACGCCTTGACGATCTGCGCGATCAGCCGGTGACGGACGACGTCGCGCTCGTCGAAATACGTGAAGGAAATGCCCTCGATCGCGCTCACGACTTTCATCGCCTCCACCAGCCCCGAGATCCTGCCGGCCGGCAGGTCGATCTGCGTGATGTCCCCGGTGATCACCGCTTTCGATCCGAATCCGAGGCGGGTGAGGAACATCTTCATCTGTTCGGACGTGGTGTTCTGCGCTTCGTCGAGGATGACGAACGAGTCGTTCAGCGTCCGGCCGCGCATGAACGCAATCGGGGCGATTTCGATCGTTCCGCGCTCGAGATATCGCCCCACCCGCTCGACGTCGAGCATGTCGTACAGCGCGTCGTAGAGCGGCCGCAGGTAGGGATTCACCTTCTCCTGAAGGTCGCCCGGCAGGAACCCGAGCTTCTCGCCAGCTTCAACCGCTGGCCGTGCCAGGATGATGCGGCTCACCTTCTTCGAGATCAGGAACGCCACCGCCTGGGCCATCGCCAGATACGTCTTCCCGGTTCCAGCCGGTCCGATCCCGAACACGATGTCGTGGGCCTCGATCGCGTCGAGGTACTTTCGCTGGTTGATGGTCTTGGGGGCAATCCGGCGCTTACCGGCCGGGGTCAGACTCCCTTTCAGGAAGTGATCGCGCAGGTCAACGGCTTGGTCCTGCGCGACCAGCTCGGACGCGGTTTTCACGTCTGCATTCGACAGCTTGTATCCATCCCGCATCAGGGACGCCAGTTGCCCGACGACGCGGTCGACGTTTTCCGGTCCCGGCGAGTCGCCATCGACCAGCAATTCCTGTCCTTGTGTGCGGATGCGGACATTGAACAACGATTCGAGGTGCTTGAGATTCTCGTCGTACGACCCGAACAGAGTTTCGATGCCGTCCTCGGGAACCGTGATGCGCTTGCTCATTCGTTGGCGGCTGCCAGTATCTCCTTATATACCAGACACTTAGCTGCGGATTATAGCACCCCTACTTGTGCGCCCTTAAGTGTAGCTCCCGCAACTGTTTGGCGTCGACCGCCGACGGCGCACCGGACATCAAATCGACGGCGTTGGCGGTCTTCGGAAACGCCATCACCTCGCGAATCGACGATTCGCCCGCGAGGAGGGCGACCATACGGTCGAGCCCGAGCGCGATACCACCGTGCGGCGGCGTCCCGTACTCGAGCGCCTCGAGGAAGAACCCGAACCGCGCCCTGGCCTCCTCGTCGCTGATACCAAGGCGACGGAACAGGCGTGCCTGCAGTTGCGCATCGTGGATCCGGATGCTGCCTCCGCCCAGCTCGCTCCCGTTCAGCACCAGGTCGTAGGCCTTGGCCCGCACCGCTCCCGGCTCCCTCTCGAGCAACTCGACATCGGCATCGGCAGGCGAGGTGAACGGATGGTGCATCGAGAACCAGCGTTGTTCGTCGCCGTTCCACTCGAGCAGCGGGAAATCGGTGACCCACAGGAACGAGAACTGGTCCGGGTTCAGCAGCTGCTCCCTCTTCGCGATCACCAGCCGCAGTTGACCGAGCAGCCTCGAGATGTGCTCACCTGGCCCGCCCGCCATCAGCAGCAGGTCGTCTGCCGACGCGCCGCTCCCGGCGAGCGCGCCGCGGAGCGTCCCCTCATCGAGCGCCTTGACCGAGCTCACCGGAGGCTCACCCGGCCGGACCCAGATCAACCCGCTGAAACCAATCTGCTTCGCCTGGTCCACCAGCGCTTTGACCTGGCTGCCCGTGTACCTGTTCGCCCCGGGCACGGCGAATCCGCGGATCACCCCGCCCTCGGCGACGATCTGCTTGAACACCCGGAACTCCGAGTCCTTGAAGATCCCGGAGAGATCCACGATCTCGAGGCCGCATCGGAGATCCGGCTTGTCCGAGCCGTACTTGGCCAGCGCCTCCGCGTAGGGCATGCGGCGGAACGGAAGCGACACGTCGCGGCCGATCTCCCTGAAGACCCGCTGCATGAGCGGCTCGATCACGGCGTAGATCACCTCCTCCGACGCGAACGACACCTCGACGTCCACCTGGGTGAACTCCGGCTGGCGGTCGGCGCGGAGGTCTTCATCGCGAAAACAGCGCGTGATCTGGAAATACCGGTCGGTGCCGGCAATCATCAGGATCTGCTTGAAGATCTGCGGTGACTGGGGCAGCGCGTAGAACTCGCCGGGGTGCACCCGGCTCGGCACCAGGTAGTCGCGGGCTCCCTCGGGCGTGGATTTCGTCAGGATCGGCGTTTCGATTTCCCAGAACCCGTGCTCGTCGAAGAAGCGGCGCACCGCGAACGCGACGCGGTGGCGCAGTCCGATGTTCGCCTGCAGTCGCGGCCGGCGCAGGTCGAGATATCGGTATCTCAGCCTGACGTCTTCCGACACCGAAGCGTCTTCGGCGATCTGGAAGGGAGGTGTCCGGGCTTCGTTCAGCAGCCGAATCTCGGCGGCCAGCACCTCGACTTCGCCGGTGGCGAGCTTCGAGTTCACTGTCTCAGGCGACCTGCGCTCGACCAGGCCACGCACGCCGACCACGAACTCGGGCCGAAGCCGCTTCGCCTCACCGAGCAGCGCCTCATCGTCCCGCACGACGACCTGAGAGATGCCGGCGCGGTCGCGGATGTCGATGAAGACGACGCCACCCAGATCGCGAACGCGATGCACCCAGCCAAGGAGGGTGGCGCTCGCGCCAAGGTCGCCCGTGCGAAGTTCGCCGCAGGTGTGAGTACGTGTCCAGTCGCCGAGCGGTGCTGCCAAGGTCTGAATTCCTCAAAAACAGAAATCGATTCTACCGATCGATCCGCACTCGCGCGGCGATCCAGCTCGCCGCCGTGTCGCGCGGCGCGGCTTCCTGCTGACGGGTCTGCAGGTCGCGAACCGCGACTTCCCCGCGAGCGTGCTCGTCCTCGCCGATAATCGCCAGCACCGGAACGTTGCGGCTCGAGGCGTATTTGAGAGGCTTGTCGAACCGGCGGCTGACCTCCGGATACACTTCGACCCGCAGCTTCTCGGCGCGCAGCTCTGCGGCCAGCTTCAACGCGTCGGCTCTCAGCTCGTCGGAAAGAAACGTCACCATCACGTCAACCGCGGCCCGCGACACTCTGGCCGGGAACATCCCGCGTTCGCTCATCACGACGATGATGCGCTCCAGACCCAGCGAAAAGCCGCACGCCGCGACGTCGCGGCCGAGGAACATGCCCACCAGGTTGTCGTACCGGCCGCCGCCGCCGAGGCTGCCGGGCAGATCGGGCACCGCGATCTCCATGATCGCACCCGTGTAGTAGGACAAGCCTCGCGCCAGGCTCGGGTCGATCCGGATCCGTCCGTGCGCCGGCGTGCCGTCAGAAAGTCTCAGGATCTGGTCCAGCTCGCTCACGGCAGCGGGGCCGGCGTGATGACTGCGTACGAAGTCCCCGAAACGCTCGATCGGACCGGCGTCATGCGGGTCGTCGCGGCGGATGCCGTTCAAGAAACCCAGGCACGTCAGCGTGGCCGCGGCGTCGATCCCGCGGCCGCGCATGTCGGCCTCGACCCCTTCCGGGCCGATCTTGGCGAGCTTGTCCAGCGACACCAGCGCGTCGGCGTGCTGCGACTCCGGGATGCCGGCACATTGGAGCATCGCGGTCAGGGCGCCGCGATGATTGAGCCGGATGACGAAGTCGTCGAACCCGAGACGCGCCAGCACCTGGCTGACAGCCGCCAGCAGCTCCGCCTCGACCACCGGCGAGGTGGATCCGATCGCGTCGATATCGCACTGATAGAACTCGCGGAACCTCCCCCGCGCCGGCCGGTCCGCGCGCCACACGGGCTGGATTTGATAGCGCTTGAAAAACCGCGGCAGGTCGTTCTGGTATTGCGCGACCACCCGCGCCAGCGGCACCGTGAGGTCGTAGCGCAGCGCGAGATCGGCCTCCCCCCCCGCCTCGTGCTCCCCCCGGCGGAGGATCTTGAAAATGAGCTTGTTGCCCTCTTCTCCGTACTTGCCGAGCAGCGTTTCGATGTTCTCGAACGCGGGCGTCTCGAGCGGCTCGAAGCCATGGCTCTCGTAGACCTCGCGAACGATGCGCACCACGTGCTCGCGGCGGCGGATCTCGTCAGGCAGAAAGTCGCGGGTGCCGCTCGGCGGCTTGGTGCCGGCCTGGCTCACTCAGACGACCTGTACGGGTTGGTCGATGGAAACGTCGCGTGGACGCGAGGATTTCTCCCGCGGAGTGACCGGAACATTCCTGCAGATTATATGCGGACGGATGGCGGGGTCGGGCAGGACGTTGCCCGGGCGATGCCCGATCCGCATCGCCCCCCGGGCCGATCTGCCCTACCGCCGTACCTGCCCTGCCCGTCCTAATCGTCGTTCGCGGTCTTCCCCGGCTGCACTCGCGGCGTCGGTCCACCGCGCAGCGTCAGCAGGTGATCGGTCACCGCCTGGATCTGCGCCTCCGCGCTGCCGCCAAACTGCGGGAAGAACGACTTCGGGTGATCCGGCCAGAAGGACGGCATCCGGGTGCCTGGCAGGATGGTGGCCGGGTTTCTCAACCAGTCCACGATCCAATCCGGCTGCAGCCTGTCGGCCGACATGCGCAGGTCGGGGGCAAGGTTCGCCGTTGGTTGATCCTTCGGGATCTCGCCGAGGACGTGACACTGCTGGCACTTCAGGAGGTCGAACAGCTCCTTTCCAGTGCCACCACCGGCCGAAGCCGTGACCACTTCGTGGGTCTGGAACGGCAACATTTCGTCCGACACCGCACCGAAGTACCGGACGGCGCCGTTCAGATGCTGATCGTCGAGTCCGAAGGTCGGCATCCGGACGTTCAGCCACGGCCGGATCGTAATCGGGTTGCGTAGGAAGGCGTAGAGCCAGTCGGGCTGCACGCGTGCCCCCTCGGGCGTCAGCATCGGCGGCCCGAGCGTCGGCTCGGCCACCAGGTTCACGAAATCGCCCCCTTCGCCTTCGATGGCGTGGCAGCCGACGCAGTTGCGCCGGTGGACCAGCGTTCTGCCGGTCGTCAGGTAGTCGTAGCGCGCGGATCGCACGGGCATGGCCGCTGGCGGTTGAATGTCGCGCTGGAAGCTCATGATCGCCATGAGCAGCCGGTTGTTCTCTTCCTCGCTCAGGTCGTAGTTCGGCATCCGCAGCTTTTCTTCCGGCTTCAATAGGCGGCCCTTGTCGAAGATGCGTGGATCGTGCAGCTTGGTACGGAACCAGGCAAGCTTCGACGTGTGCGGGATGTCGCTGATGAAGGCGAAGTCGAGCCGGGTCACGAGCTTGCTGCCCTCTTCGGACAGATCGGTGCCAATCGCCTGGGCGTTTTCGAAGCCCTTGATGTCGTGACAGGAGAAGCAGCCGTAACGGCTGATGACACGCCGCCCGAGCTCGATCTGCTTCTGCTCCGGATTCAGCTTCGCGAGCGTCGCCTTCGCCTGCTCGAACGGCATCACCGCCGCGAAGTACCCGAGTGCGACCTCGTCAACCGCTTTCTCGTCGGGCGTCGCCTTGGCCGCATCACCCGCCGGACCCTTGAGCCCTGAGAGATAGGTCGCGACGTCGGCCACCTGCGCGTCGGTCAGCCGCAGATCGGGCATGTAGGTCCCCGGGCTGTAGTGCTTCGGATCCCGCACCCAGTCGAAGATCCACTCGTAGGAGGTCTTGTTGCCGATGTTTTCGAGCGGCTGCCCGAAGGTTCGTCGCGGTCCAACTTCGGTTCGCTCACCCTCGCCGACGACGTGGCAGCCGAGACAGCCGATATTCTTGACGATCTCCTCGCCAGCCGCGGCGTTGCCGCGCGGCGGGCTCTTCACCGCCGGCGTGTGGCCGCTGGAGTTCTCGAACAGGTAGGCCGACACCGCGTTGATCTCGACCTCGTTCCTCACCGCGTCTTCCGGTTCGCTGTTGTTGGAGTTGTACCAGAACCGCGGCATCCACGTCGTTGGCTTCACGGCCCGCGGGTTCCGAATCCAGTTCTTCACCCAATCCTCGGACAGCTTGGAATCGATCTTGGTCAGGATCGGTCCGGGCTTGCGGATGTCGGTGTCGAACCCGCGCGTCTTGTGACACGCATAGCACCCGGCGCGTTCGTAGGTGGCATACGCAACCGTCAGCTTGCTCGCGTTCGGCACGAACACCTGCTCCTTGTGGCACTTGGCGCACGAGGCCTGGGTCATGCTGGTCGGCAGCATCGGGTAGTCCCACAGGTGCGGCTCTTCCCAGTCGTGCTCTTCCTCCCACGTGACCTTCTGTTCCTCGGTCCCTGGCGTATGCGCCGCGTCGCGGAAGCTCACCGACTGACCCATGCCCTCGTGGCACACGGTGCAGCCCACCCGCTCAATCGGGTGCGGCGAGCTGCCGCCAAGATAGACCTCGAGGTCGGGATGTGTCTTGAACGGCTGGGGGTAGCTCTCGTAGCCTCTCCGATCGATCGCCAGGTGACAGGTCTGGCAGCGGTCCATCTTCGGCACACGGATGAAGTTCACATCGTCGACGACGTTGGGCAGGATGATCTGTTGCACCTTGATCGTCGGCGCCATGAAATCGAGCAGCGGGGCGTTGCGGAAGTAGTCCTTCACGGCGCTGGGCGCGATGACGTTGATGCGGTTCCTGAGGCGTCCCTGTTCCGCCGTCATCTCGGCGAGCTGGGTGTTCACCGATGCGAGCTCGCCGGTGAACTGGCCGAGCTGCCTTTGCAAATCGGCCTTTTCGGCCTCCGCCTTCTGCCGGTCGAGATCGAGCGTGTTCAGCCGTTCCGCCAGCTCCTGAACCGCCTGGCCCTTTCGGTCGGCGTCCGACGCGCCGGCGATGCGTGAGGCCTCGAAGTCGTACCGGTCCTGGTCGTAGGTGGCCTTCGCGTACTGGAAGTCGAGCGTCGCGCGGTAGAGGCGCGTGTCCACGTCCGCGATCTGGGCGTTCAGCTCGTCGACTTTCTGCTGATTCGCGGCCACACTCTGCTGCGCCGCCTTCTGCTGCGCTTCGAGTTGCGCGAGCTTGTTCCGATCGACCGACCGCGCCGCCTGATCGAGCTGCGCCTGAACGACCTGGGTCTCCAGCTGCACGAACTGGCGCTGGGTGTTCTTCCATTCACGGTCGAAGTCGTCCCACACCATCCAGATGACCGACAGGAACAGGAACAGGCTGGACGCCGCGAAGACGACGTTCAGGAAATCGACGTTATACGCGTGCCCGACGCCCTTTTTTTCAGCCATGGCTCATCCGACTCAGATATTGAAAAAGAACTCGGGAATAGCGACGACATACTTGAGATTGAAGATCCACCGGGCGAGCATCTTGAGCGGCAGCGACATCATCATCAGGAACAGCATCACTGACACGTAGTACCGCGCCGGCCCCAGCTTTTCGTAGTACGCCTTCAAGAACCCCTTCGCGAGGACGACCGGCAGGACGAAGACGTAGACCAGCACGACCAGGATCCCGACGATCTCGCGCACGAACCAGTTGGTCGGCATCGCGGTGCCGAAGGCGCGGACCCAGACGTACTCCGACAGGTTGACGTTGGTCAGCGCCTCGAGCTTGTGAATGTCCCAGTATTCGAACGGCCCGAAGAAGTTCCAGTTCGGGCCCCGCAGGAAGGTGCCGAGCACGATCAACGAGCTCCAGAGGATGACGAAGCCGAACAGGAAGACCGTGATCTCCGCTTTCCGCTCCGCGAACGTGTAGTAGCCGTTGCCCTTCGGGTTCTTGTCCACATACGGGATCGCAATCAACCCGACGATGATCAGGCTCGGCAGCACGACACCCGCGAGCCAGGGGTCGAAGTAGACGAGCATTTCCTGAAGCCCGAGGAAGTACCAGGGCGCCTTCGAGG
>WHSN01000177.1 GCA_009380045.1 Luteitalea sp. | reverse complement strand
CGCCGTCGCGCCGACGACGAGCGTGAGGACGATTACGAGAGCGTGGAGCAACCGGCGGGCGATTCGCATTCCTGATTCCTGGTTCCTGGACCAACTCTGGTGCCAATTCCCGATGCGCCTTGCGTCCCGATGCGCCTTGCGAGGTCCGAGCCAGCTCCCTGGTCCGTCCTCGCCAATCGTCTAACGGCCGGTCACCACCATCCCTGCCGAGCGCGCTCGGCCCGCCGCGAACGCGATTGGCAAAAACGCCCGATCACACTGACTCATCCAGAACGCTCCACTCGTTCCGTACCCAGTCAGAAGGCCTGGCCGATGCTGAAGTGGATACGCCAACGGCGCTTCTGGGGCTCGCCGTTGATCGTGAGCCCTTCGATCGGGTTCACCTGGTAGCCGAGGTCGAAGCGGACCGGGCCAATTGGCGTCTGGTATCGCAGGCCTGGACCGATGGCATACCGGAGGTCGCTCAGGTCGATGGTCCAGTCGTCGGCCCACACGTTGCCTCCGTCCACGAACAGCACACCTCCCAGATTCCCCCGTAGCACGAGCCTCGCTTCGGAGCTGAACGCGAACAGCGTATTGCCGCCGACCGGCAGGCCGGAGCGGCTGAGCGGACTGATTTCGTACCGGCCCCATCCGCGGATGCTGCCGGCGCCGCCGAGAAAGTACTTCTTGGCAAAGGGCACCTGCGCCGGGTCGTCTCCGGCCGCGATGTTCCCGAGCTGCACGCGGTTCGCGATCACGAACCGTTCGCTGATCGGAATGTAGTGCCGGCCGTCCACTGACGCCGCCGTGTAGTTGTAGGTGCCGGGCAGGTACTTGCCGGCAGCTTCCGCGTGCAGCGCGAGCTGATAACCCCGGCGAGCGTTGAGCACGTTGTCGGCGGTGGACCGCTGCAGATCGAAGCCGAACGCGGACAGGGTTCCGCGCTGCTCGAGGGTATCTGGGTCGAGGCCGAGCGCGATGAGGTCGTCCCGCAGCGTCGGATCGTCCTGCACTTCGGGGCTGATCGAGCTCACGGTCCGTTCACTCGTCATCGAGAACGCCCACGACAGCTGGGGCGTGAGTTTGTGCGTGAGCGTCGTCTTGCCGCCGCTCACCACCGAGCGATAGGCAGGCGTGTAGGTGTACCACTGCTGCCCCTCGGCGCCGAGCGACATCCGGGGGTTCAGGAAGTAGGGCTGGTTGAAGTCGAGCCTCACCCCGCGGTCGAGCGACGAGTAGCGGGCGTGCGCACCCGCTACTCGTGCACCACCGAGGAAGTTGACGTGGTGATATTCGCCGTCGACGCGGCCGTGCTCTTCTGTACCGTAACCGACGCCGAAGTTCACGCGCTGATGGCTCCCTTCCGCGACCGTGACGCGCGTTCGCACTTCGGCGTTCTGTTGCTCCGGGTTGAGCGATTCCACGTTGACGAACTGGAACAGCTCCATGGCGTACAACCGGCGCTGGGTGTCCTGCACCACGGTTCGCCGGTAGAGGTCGCCCGGCTTGTAGGTGACCTGCCGTTCGATCACCCGGGCGGCCACCGACTGGTTCCCGGCGACCTCGATCGGACCGAAATGCGCCAGTGGGCCGGGTTCGGCCTTGAACGTGACGACCGCCGACTTCCCGTCCGGACCACCGTTCTCCGCGGTCGCCACCTTCGCGTATGGGTAGCCGTGATCTCGCAGCTCGTTCACCGCCATCTCGTGGGTGCCAACGACCTCTTGACGATCCCTGCGCTCCCCGAGCGACAGCGGCATCCGCTCCTGGAGGTCGCTCAAGTGGTCAGGCGGGATCACCTCGAACCCGTCGAAGTTGACCGCCGCGATCAGAACCGGCTCACCTTCTGCGATTGTCAGCGTGACGTCGACCGCGTCCTGCTCCTCGCTCAACTTCACGTCGAAGCCGGTCACGCGCGCGTCAGGGTACCCACGATCCGCGTAGAAGGCCTCGATGCGTTTCAGGTCGGCGTCGAAGCGTGAACGGTCGAAGTAGTTCTGCCGTCCCCAGGGAAGCTTCGAGCTCTGCTTGGTCGCCAGGGCGTTTCTGAGCCGACCTGCATCAACGGCCTGCAGCCCCCTGAAGTCGAGGTTACGAACGGTGACGGTGCCTTCCTGCTTACACGCCGTGCCTGCGGCGGCGAACGACACGAGCGACGCAACGAGCAGTAGTCGGCTCATATGACGAAATCTGAAACACAAGCCGTGCCAGACCCACGAGAGGCCTAGGCCTGATGGGAATCTGGGGCCGTACGAGGGTGACTGGAGGTGAATGCGAGGAGAAGACCGAGAGCGACGACGACGAGGGCCGTGAGGCCCGTCCAGACAGGTGAGATCCGCCAGAGGATGCCGGCCTGCCACAAGGCCAGGCCGGCACCAATTGCGAGCGCAAAGTACCCAATCAGGTACAGGTGAATGAATCGCATCTACCTCACGTTCACGGTCAACGCCGCGCGGCGGTTGAGCCGCCGGGTCTCCTCGCGCGCGTTCTCGTACTTCGGCCGCTCCTCACCGTAGCTGATGCTGCGGAGGCGGTCGGCCGAGACGCCGCGGCTGACGAGATACTCGCGCACGGCGTTGGCACGGCGATCGCCCAGCGCCAGGTTGTACTCGGCCGTTCCGATGTTGCAGGTATGCCCCTCGACCTCGATGCGGAGGTCGGGATCGTCACCGAGCGCCGCGACCGCTTCGTCGAGCACGCGAGTGGCTTCGGCACGCAGCGTATACCTGTCGAAGTCGAAGTGCACGTCCTCGAAGGTGTAGGTCTTCACCGGCGGGCGCGTGACCTGGATGTTGACCATGGCCATCGCCGTGCCGCCCTTGCCGTCGTCCACCGTCACCGTGACGGGAACCGCGCCTTCCTGCATCGGTGCGGTAAAGAGTGTCTGACGTTCGGCCGGGTTAGCCAGGGTCCCTTGCGGCGTCGTCCAGCGATAGGTCAACGTGTCGCCGTCGGGATCCTGCGCGGTGGCTGTGACTGTCGAGCTCCTCCCCACTTCAACAGTGCAGGGATCGCACTGCGCCTGCACCGTGGGCGGGCGATTCTGCGGCGCCGGCGCCGGCGGAGGCGGAGGAGGAGGCGGCGGCGGCGGGACGTACACCCGCACGCCGGGGTGATAGCCCAGACGGACCTGCCAGTCGGCGAAGTCCCCGAAGGCCCCTTCGTCGGTGCGATAGTCGTCACGGTTCTCGGTGGGTGTGTTCCAGCTGACGCCGCCGCCGACGAAGAAGCCGTTCGGGTGCTGCCAGGTGAGCGCCGCGGTGGCGCGGGTGACCTTTTCCGTGGCCGACACCAGCGGCGACAACGAGCCGTCGACGCCGACCAGCCGCGTGCCAGTGATGGTCGTCGTGTCGGAGTTCGGAACGAGTCCGTTCAGCTCGAGCGAACCGCGGATCGGCCAGCGGGTCGCGAAGCCGGCACCGCCTCCCCAACGGAACGCGCCGTCCGATGCATCGATGTCGTCTGGCTGCCCGCGGACCTCGTAGCCGACATATCCCGAGAGATCGAGGTAGCGCTGCAGCTCTTTGCTGGCGATGAAGTCGACGAGAAAGTCGGCCTTGCCGGTGGAGGCGCCAGCATCGGAATCGCCTGTCGGCGCTTTGAGAATGCCGCGGACCGCAAGGGCGGCAGGTGACTGACGCCATTCCGACAGCAGATTGACCTTGAGGCCGACATACAGGTCGCCGACCTTGTTCCCGCTCCACCCCGAGATGGCGCGCGGATATCGATCGACGATGCCGCCAACCTCGCTGTCCGGGATGAAGATCGGCCGCAGGTCGCGTTCGACGCGCGTATCGAAGAGAAACGATCCGAAGACCTACGCGCGATCCTTGATCCCGACAGCGAACGTGCCCGCGAAGTCTCCGACGTTGGTGAAGCCCTGGACGTAGTTCGTGCCCCGTCGATAGCCGCTCGCCGACCACTTACCGTGCGCAAGGACCTCCGCCGTCGGCACGAACCACAGCCCGGTGTCGCCGAGGAACGTCGTTGTCGCTGGTCGGGTATCGCCCGTCGTCGCCGGCGACGACGACGGGGTTTGGGTAACGGACTGATTCTGCGCCGTGGATGTGCCGGAAGAACCGGACTGGGCGCTCGCCCCGGCTGACATGGCCAGCGTGAGGGCGCAGGCCACGGCTACGCGTCTTACCATTGTTAGTCGCCTCCAAGCGTCGTCGATCGTGAAACGGCACGATCACGGTCTAGCCTACTACTTTACTGCGCATCGCCTTCGTCAGGCGCGGGCGGCGGGGTCTGTTCGGTGGCCGGGACCACAAGACGTCCCCGTCCGCCGCGGCTGACCTGACCACCTTTTCGGCCGGCATTGCGTGCCTCGTCAGCAGTCCACTCGTGTGCCGTCCCTTTCTCGTGGGCGGCACGCCCACCTTTGCTCGCAATTTCCCGCTGCTTCTCCGCAGACATCGACGCGAACCCTCGACGTTCCTTGCGTTCTGCTGTAGTCACCTTGTTCCTCCCGTTAGCTAAGGACTGTGTGGCTGTTGGCGCACGGACCACATAAGGACTTTGATCCGGTTGAGCCGGGGGATCGTCAACCCGCGGGGGCTTCGACTCATCGAGAGGCGTCTCGGGCGCTTCATCAGGCTCCGAGCCGCGATCATCGCCGTCGCGCTGCTGAGACATTGCCATGGTGAGCAGGTCATCAAACTCTGTGCCACAGCAGGGTTTGCCTGGATCGCGTAAGCAACGCCGTTTTAAGCACTTAGAGACTGCGCGAAAATCGCCAAAATCGCGGATTTGCAGCGCTTTACTACAGAAGGGCTAGACAGAGTATTGAATGCAATCGGCTGGGCTGGGGAACGAACGACTCACCTGGACAAGGATCTCCCTAAATAGTGAACAGAACTACTTGGCTTGTTGGGGCACGTAGCCGGGCGGCAGCGCGGCGCCTTCCCCGAAGAAGAAGTCCTCCATGTGCTTCGCCACCAGTTCCTGCGCTTCCTTCTGCCAGGGCATCAGTCGGTATTCGTTGAGGATCATCTTCATTCGATCTTCCCAGAGCTTCCAGGCCTGAACGGAAACACTGTCGAAGATCCGCTGACCGAGCTCGCCCGGCCAGGGCGGCGCGTCGAGACCCGCCAGATCCTTTTGAAACTTGGCGCAGAACACGGTGCGGCCGCTCTTGTTGCCGGCGGGGGCGGGCGGCGGCGGATCGCAGCTTTCAGCCATGGGCCGATTGTAGCATCTGCAGATCGGCCTCGATAGTGAACGCGAGCCGTTGGTGCGCGGCGCGCAGCGCGCGCTCGACGTCCGTCACATCGTCACCGCGCGCAAAGATGAATCCGAGGTAGCTCGCGCCTTCGGGCAGCGGCAGCAGCAGCTGATCGGGCTTCGCCGTGATGTGCACCGCGGTCACGAGTGCCGTGGCGTTCGCATCCTCGATTCCGGTGACGCCTCGAAAGACGCCGCGGCGCGGGATCGGAATCATCATCACCCCGGAAGCCGGTACCTCGCGGGTCCAGCTCAGAGACGACTCACCGAGCGCGTGCCGCAGCAGCAGTTCCTCGAGCGCGATCGGGTCCCCCGGGCGTGCCGCCTGACGCCGGTCGAAGCGCAGGGCGCGGGCGCACAGCCCTCCAATCGGTCGCGCTGCAACCTCGAGAACGAAGACGCCATGCTCGTGTGCGCGACACTCGGCGTGAATCGGGCCGTGGCGGAGACCGAGGGCGGCAGCCGCGTCGCCGACCGCCGCGGCGATCGCCCGCTGCAACGCCCGGGCGCCGCGAGAGGGCGTCAGGTAGATGCTCTCTTCGAAGAACGGACCATCGAGAGGATCGGGCTTGTCGAAGATCGCGAGCAGGTCGAACGTGCCGTGGTTCATCAGCCCCTCGATGGCGTACTCACGGCCGGCGATGAAGCCCTCGATCAGGATGCGCTGGTGCGCCGGGTTGCGCTCGCCGCGGATGTCCGGCGACTCGAGCAAGGTCCGCAGCCGGGCAATTGCGGCGCGTAGCTCCTGGCCGTCGTTCACCCGCATCACGCCGCGGCTTCCGGAGAGCGCGATCGGCTTCACGACGCACGGAAAGGGCAATCGGGCGATGCTGTCGGGATCGATCATCAGCGGGTGTTCGACGAACCACGGGACCGGCAAGCCGGCCGCCTGCAGGCGGTCCCGCGTGAGCCGCTTGTTCCCCGCCGCCACGGCCGCAGACCGCGGATGCCACGCAAGACCCAGGCGCTCGGCCACGCCCGCCGCGATCACGGTCGGCCGATCGCCGACGGCGAGCACGCCGTCAAACCGCCTGGCTTTCGCGGCGTCGACGATCGCGGCGGTCGCCGCCGCCTCGTCTGAAAAACGAATCGGCAGCGCGCCGTCCCGCCAGGGATCCTCGAGCACGTTGCAGCGATCGGTGGCGAACACCAGCTCGACGCCCAGCCGCTCCGCCGCCTCACCGAATGCGCGCGTTTGATACCCGGTCGTCGTCGCGAAAAGAAGGACAGTCGCCAATGTCCTAGACCAGCGTCAGTTGCTCCGGGTTCGGCTCTGCGCAGCAATACCATGGCTCGTCGAAATGCGCGATCGCAGCCGGATCGCCCAGATCGGCCATCCCCGCCAGATTGGAGAGAGAAAACCGCGGCAGGGCGGCCCGCTCGTGCGCGAGCGTGGTGATCGCGTCGAACAGCTCACGGCGGTCAGCGGTGAGCCGTCGTCCGACGGTTGCCGAGATCTCCTGGTGCAACGCGTCAACCCGGGGATCCGCATGGGCCCACCGATAGGTCAGGGTGTTGCTGTCGAACGCGCCGACGAAGGGGCGCATCGTCTCGAGCTCGAGCAGCCGCGAACCAGATGGAATCAACAGACGGATGGCAAGCTGGATCGGGGCGACGTGGTCGACCAGCCCCAGCGACGCGATCGTGCGAAGCAGCTCACAGTAGCCTTCGAGGGTGGTCCAGGGATGGAATGCAACGAACGTCGGCACCAGGCTCAGGCCGGCCGCACGGCAGAGCGACACCGCTTCCACGAACCCGGCGCGCGTATGGCCCTTGTCGAGGAGCGCCAGCACGTGGTCGTCGATCGATTCGACGGCGGTGGTGACAAACAGGCATCCACTCGCGCTCAGACGCGGCAACAGGTCGCGGTGCTGCAGGAGGTGCTCCACCTTGATGGTCGCGTCGTAGGAGACCGACGGATGCGCGGCATGCAGCCCGTCGACGATGCGCATGGCGTGAGTCGGACCGTTGAAGAAATCGGGATCGCCGAAGGTGATGTGCCGGGCGCCGGCGGCGATCTGCGCCTTCACGTCGGCCAGCACGACGTCCGGCTGAACGACGCGAAACTGGCCGTCGTATACCGGCACGATCGGGCAATGCCGGCACAGGTGCCGGCAGCCGCGACTTGCTTCGGTGTATCCGGCGACCCGCGACGTGCCGTCCCCCATCTGCAGGGTCGAGTAGCGGGCCAGCGGCGGCAGCCCGGTGCGGTCGGGCACGAGAAAATGCAGCTTGGGCACGGTGACACGACGACTCGCCGCCGGGCCGGGGGAGATCGGCGTGGAAGCTTCCGGGCCGGCTGCCAGGTCGGGCCGGACAGGTGCGCCGTTGGCGGCCCGCTCCGGGTTCGGCCTCGCGCTGCCGTTGCCGGCGTCGCGGGCGAACGTGGCCAGGTCCGCCTCGTACTCGCCGCCGAACACCGCGTCCGCACCGAGCGAGCGCAGCAGCGCCTCGTTGAGCGGCGCATACAGCCCGTAGGCGCAGATACGCGCGCCGGCATTCAGCCCCCTCGCCTTCCGGAGCACCGGCGCGGCGAGCCGCGTCGCCGTGTGCATCGGCAGGTGAAAGCCGATCAGGTCGGCCTCTCGTATCTCGTGGTCGGCGAGCTTCTCCTTGGCGAGATCGACACACCGTACCTCGGCGCCGTCTCGCCGCAACCATGCCGCTGGAGACGCCAGGCCGAAAGGCTGATGGCCAAGATCATAGGTCGAGACGAGCAGCGCCCGCACGCTCAGCATTGTGCCATAGTGAGGCGATGGCGATGACGGCGACAGGACGGGCATCGCACCCCCCCGGCCTGTACGTGCTGTTCTTCACCGAGTTGTGGGAGCGGTACAGCTTCTATTCCATGTCGGCGATCCTGACGCTGTACATGAACGAGGCGCTACATTTCGACACCGCGCGCATTGGCGCGGTTTACGGCGCGTATGTCGGCGGCGTCTATTTCATGCCGCTGGTCGGCGGGCTCGTTGCGGATCGCGCCCTTGGCTTCCGTCGCTGCGTGATCGTCGGCGGCATGCTGATGCTGCTGGGGCACCTGGTGCTCGCCGTCGAGGCGCTGCCGTTTTTCTACGCCGGGCTGGTGCTCCTGGCCTGCGGCAGCGGCCTCCTCAAGCCGAACATCTCGACCATCGTCGGCAACCTGTATCGCGATCGTCCCGAGCTGCGCGACGCCGCCTTCAACATCTTCTACATGGGCATCAACATCGGCGGCTTCATTGCCCCCTACGGCGTGGCGTGGCTGCGCGCGCGATACGGCTGGAGCGTGGCGTTCGGCTCCGCCGCGGTGGCGATGCTGGTGTCGGTCGTCGTCTTCATCCGCGGCCGCAAGCACCTGGGCGAGGCAGCCGAGCGGGTCCCGTCGCGCTCTCTCGAGGCGGATTCGGTGAGCCCCGAGGATGCGCGTTCGAGGGTGATGACGCTGCTGGTGGTGTTCGTCGTCTCAGCGGTGTTCTGGCTCGCCTTCTTCCAGGACGGTTTCACCCTGACGCTCTGGGCGCGCGACAATACCGCCACCGGGATTGCGCCGGAGATCTTCCGATCGGTCGAACCCCTCGGCGTGATCATCTTTTCGTTCGGGCTGGTCTTCCTCTGG
>WHSN01000035.1 GCA_009380045.1 Luteitalea sp. | reverse complement strand
TCGTTGGCCCGCCGGCGGGCGCGCTCGTCGGCTGAGGCGTCGAGGTAGATCTTCACGTCGGCGTCCGGGAACACGACCGTGCCGATGTCGCGCCCTTCCATCACGATCCCTCCTCCGATTGCCAGGTTTCTCTGCAGCTCGACCAGGATCGACCGAACACCCGGGAGACGCGCAACCGATGCCGCCGCTCGATCGATCTCCGGTGTGCGGATGTCCCTCGTCACGTCCGTCTCGTTGATCGTGACCCGTGTGCCGGTGATCTCGATGCGCGCGGTCCGGGCGAGGCGTGCGATCGCGTCTTCCCTCTCGAGCGGCAGGCCGTCGTGCAGGGCCTTCCACGCGACGGCCCGGTACATCGCGCCGCTGTCAACGTGGCGATACCCGAGCTCATCGGCGATCGCTCGAGCGACGGTGCCCTTGCCCGCGCCCGAAGGCCCGTCGATGGCAATAATCAATTTACGCATGGCAGTGCAGGATAGAGCGTGCGCATCGGTGCAGGATAGTAGGATGCAGGATTGCAGGAAAGGGGCCGGTGAGCGTCGAACGACTGCAGAAAATCCTGTCGCAGGCCGGCATCGCATCACGCCGCGCATCCGAGCAGCTGATGATCGACGGTCGGGTGACGGTCAACGGCGGCACGGCTCGTGAGCTCGGCACCAAGGCCGATCCATCGCGCGACGACATCCGGGTGGATGGCCGCCGCATCCGGATGCCCGAGCGCCACCGCTACCTGCTCCTGAACAAGCCGCGCGGCTATGTGACGACACGATCCGATCCCCATAGACGGCCAACCGTCATGGATCTGCTCAGGGGGGTTCGGGAATACGTCTACCCGGTCGGCCGCCTCGACTTCGAGTCCGAGGGGCTCCTCATCCTGACGAACGACGGCGAGTTGGCCGCTCTGCTCACACATCCCCGGCACGGCGTGGCGCGGGTGTACGAGGTGCAGGTGCTCGGGTCGCCCGACGGTCACGACGTCGAGCGGCTCGCACGCGGGGTCACCATCGATGGGCGCCTCACCCGGCCAGCCGACGTGCAGACGGTTCCCTCGAACCGTCAACCCTCCAACCGATCGATTCTTCGCATCACCGTCCGCGAGGGGCGCAACCGCCAGGTGAGGAAGATGTTCGAGGCCATCGGTCACCCGGTTGACCAGCTCCGGCGGATCGCGATCGGGCCACTCAAGGACAGCCGCTTGAAACTGGGCCACTGGCGGGAGCTCTCCACCGACGAAGTGAAACTGCTCAAGAAGGCCGTGTCGGACCGTCCGGCGTCGCCTGGTCGGACAGATCGTCCTCAGGCGCGGCGCTAGGGGCATCCGTTTCGGGCTCCTCGAGCGGCAGCAGCTCCTCGCTGGTCGCCTGCTCCACCAGCAGCGGATTCTCGATCCCGAGCGCTTCCGCCATGTCCTCCACCTTCGGTAGATCGGCGAGGTCGTTCAGACCGAACCGCATCAGGAATTCCCTGGTGGTGGCGTACATGAACGGGCGCCCCACCACCCGCTTGCGTCCGACGATTTTGATCAAGTGGCGCTCGAGCAGCGTATTCAGCACCCCGGAGGTGTTCACGCCCCGGATGTCGGTGATCTCCGCCGCCGTCACCGGCTGACGATAGGCCACGACCGCCAGCGTCTCGAGCGCCTGCACTGAGAGCTTCTGGGAGCTGCGCTCGTGGAACAACCGCCGTACCCACTCGTGCAGATCGGAGCGCGTGACGATCTGCAGACCGCCGGCGACGTCGACGAGCTCGAGGCCGCCCGGCCGCTCGTAATCCCGCCTCAACTCGACCAGGGCGGCGAGCACATCCTCCTGCGGTTCGTTGTCGAGCAGCTTGCAGATGGCCTTTGGCGAAAGCGGATCGGGGGACGCGAAAATCAGCGCCTCGAGGATCGCTTTCAGCTCCGCCGACGCTCGAGGAAACCGCTCGAGTCGGTCGTCCTTCACGTCCGGCGCACGCGCTTCCTGTTCTGCCTGCGCTGCAACGCCGTCATCGCCCGCCGGCGCGTCCGGACCGATCCGCTCCGCGGCCAGGTCAGGACCGTCCTGCCCAGCCTGCTCGCGATCCGCCAACCCTGCCTGGCGCTCGTGCCCGGTCTGGCGCTCCGCCCGCACCGGCTCCCCTTCGTCCACCGGAACCTCTTGCCCTTCCCGTCCTTCGAGCCCTTCCCGCCCGTCCCGCTTTCCTTGTCCGTCCTGCGCTCCCTGCTCCTCCTGCCCGTGCTGGCCGTCCTGCAATTCTGCCATCCCGCGGTCCCGCCAGTCCGCAAACCCGCCATCCGGCAATTTGTGGTCACCCATGGTGTGCCTCCGGATCACCAATCGGGTGTGGCGCATCCGCGGGGCGGGCGCGCTTGTAGACACGGATGGCGCCGAAGCCGCCCGACTGGAAGACCCTCACGAGCCTCAGGCGGATCATTTCAAGCAGCGCCAGAAAGGTGACAATCAAACCTGCCCGGTCCGCAACATCCACGAACAGCTCCTCGAATCCGCACGCCTCGGCCTCCGAGAGACGTGCGAGCAGCTGATCGATCCGCACCTCGATTGGGATCTGCTCCCCGGGCAGCAGCATCTTCGGACGCTGCTTCGCGCGCTGCACGACTGCCTGGAAGGCGGTGAGGAGGCTGAAGAGATCCACCTCGAGCTCCGGCTCGTAGTCGTCGCCGGCAATGGCCGCCACCCGCTCATCGGGCCGCTGCCACTGCGCTGCCCGCAGCTCCTCGCGCTCGTGAAGCAGTTCCGCGGCGGCCTTGAATTTCTGGTGCTCGAGCAGCCGCCGCACCAGGGCGTCGCGGGGATCGTCGTCGTCGGCCTCGGTCCCCGCCGCGGTCTCCGGTCTCGGCAGCAGCATCCTGGACTTGATGTGAATCAGCGTCGCGGCCATCACCAGGAACTCGCCAGCGACGTCGAGGTTGAGCTCCTGCAGCAACTGAATCGCGTCGAGATACTGCGTCGTGATCAGCGCGATCGGGATATCGCAGATATTCACCTCGTGCTTCTTGATCAGGTGCAGCAGGAGGTCGAGGGGGCCTTCGAAGTTGTCCAGACGGATCGGCAGGGCGTCGAGCGACGATTCGAAGTCCTGCGAGTCGGTCATCGGTAGGTGATCTTCATCGCGTCGCGGACGCGGGCCAGGGTGTCGGAGGCCACCGCGCGCGCGCGCGCCGAGCCTTCGAACAGAATTTCCTTCAGCCGCTGGCGCTGACCGAGGACCGCCTCACGCCGCTCACGAATCGGCTCGAGGCGAGCGGTCAGGGCATGGGCGAGCTTGGATTTCACCTCGACGTCACCGACCTTGCCGGAGCGGTACCGCGCCTTGAGATCGTCCACTTCGGGCAGGTTCGGGTTGAACGCATCGTGATACACGAACACCGGGTTGCCTTCGACCGTGCCCGGCACATCGGCCCGGACGCGCTTCGGGTCGGTGTACATCCGCATCACTTTCCGCTTCACCTCGTCGGGCGTATCGGACAGATGGATGGTGTTGCCGAGGCTCTTGCTCATCTTCTTGTCGCCGTCGAGACCCGGAAGACGTCCAAACGTGGTGAGGAGCGGCTGCGGTTCGACGAGCACGTCCTCACGCGCAGGGAAGACGTTGTTGAAGCGGCGGACCACCTCGCGGGCGAGCTCGAGGTGCGCCACCTGGTCTTCCCCCACCGGCACGAAGCGCGCATCGTAGATCGCGACATCGGCGGTCTGCAGGAGCGGGTAGCCGAGAAATCCGATCGTCGACAGATCCCGGTCCTTCAAGTTCTCCTGTTGATCCTTGTAGGTGGGCACGCGCTCGAGCCATGGCACCGGCACGACCATCGAGAGCAACAGGTACAGCTCCGCATGTTCCGGCACCAGCGACTGCACGAACAGCGTGCTCTTTTCCGGATCGAGCCCGGCGCCGATCCAGTCGGCGACGTTCTCGTAGGCGTAGGCGGTCAACTGCGAGGTGTTCGCGTAATCGCTCGTCAGCGCATGCCAGTCGGCGACGAAGTAGAAGCAGTCGTACTGCTCCTGGAGCGGCACCCAGTTGCCGAGGGCGCCGACCAGATGGCCGAGGTGCAACGAACCCGTCGGACGCATGCCGGACACGACGCGCGCTTTTGATGTCACGTCAGCCAGGACAGCAGCAGTCTGGACGGCGGCGCGACGATGGCCCAGAGGTAGCCGCTGAACATGAGGGCATACAACAGGATGAACCCGTAGGGACGGATGCGGTCGAAGTTGAGGGCGATCGGCCGCGGCAGCAGGCCACCGAGGACGTTCCCGCCATCGAGCGGTGGAATCGGAACCATGTTGAACACCGCGAGCAGCACGTTCAGCCGCAAGGCGCTGCTCAGGATGCCGGCCAGTGGCGCGGTCACGTTCGGCTCGCCCAAGGTGACCGGCGAGACCGGGATCACGGCCAGCAGCACCGCCGCCATCACCGCGAGGATCATGTTGCTCACCGGACCGGCCGCTGCTACGAGCATGAAGTCGCGGCGCGGCTGCGCCAGATGTCGCATGTTCACCGGCACCGGCTTCGCCCACCCAATCAGCGGCACCCCGCCGACCAGCGCCAGAATCGGGAACAGCACCGTGCCGATCGGGTCGGCATGCACCACCGGGTTCATCGACACGCGGCCGAGCAGGCGCGCCGTCGGATCGCCAAGACGATCCGCCGTCCACGCATGCGCCGATTCATGCACCGTCAGGGAGAACAGCAGGACGATGAACGCGATGAAGACCTGCGCGAAGTTGATGTCGAGCAAGAAGTAACAGGTTACGGCCGCCCTGCGAAAAACGCAAGAACGGCGTCAGCGACTTTCCGGCCGACTGCCGCCGCCAACTCTTCGCGCGTCGCCCGGCGCACGCCGGCGAGACTGCCAAACCGGGTGAGGAGGGCCCGCCGGCGCCGCGGTCCGATGCCCGGGACGTGATCGAGCTCAGACTGCAGATCGCGCATCGTGCGCGCCCTCCGGTGGAAGGTCAGGGCAAAACGGTGCGCCTCGTCGCGGATCCGCTGCACCAGCAGCAGCGCCGGGTCGTGCGCGGGCAGCGCGATCGGATGCTCCTGATCGCGCGTGTACAACAGCTCCTCTTTCTTCGCGATCCCGATCGCGACGAGATTCGCCAGGCCGACCTCCTGCAGCGCCCCATAGGCGGCCGAGAGCTGACCCTTGCCGCCGTCGATCAGGATCAGATCGGGAAACGGGCCTCCCTGTTCGAGCAGCTTGCGGTAGCGTCTCGTCACCACCTCGCGCATCGCCGCGAAGTCGTCCTGCACCGACTTCCGGACCCGGAACTTGCGATAGTCGCTCCGGCGCATCCGACCGTCCTCGCAGACGACCATCGAGGCGACGGTGTCACTGCCCTGGATGGTCGAGATGTCGAAGCACTCGATGCGCCGCGGCAGCGTCGTGAGCGCCAGCACCGACTGCAGCGTTTCGAGCGCGTCGTACTGCGCCGTCTCCGCCTGGTTGAAACGGGTCTGGTACGCCAGCAGCGCGTTCCGGTTTGCCAGATCCACCAGGCCGCGCTTCTCACCGCGCTGCGGCGTCAGGATGCGCACTCGCTGGCCCGCGCGATCGCCGAGCCAGGCCTCGAGCGCGTCGCCATCGGCCGGGGCGCACGGTACG
The DNA here is from genome assembly GCA_009380045.1 of Luteitalea sp. GTDB lineage: Bacteria > Acidobacteriota > Vicinamibacteria > Vicinamibacterales > CAVVIG01 > WHSN01. The sequence continues at coordinate 23,654 of WHSN01000035.1, read as the reverse complement.
TGCACCTCCGACGGGGCGTCGCGGAGCTCGTAGAACTGCTGGATGGCAGCGGCCAACACGTCGCCCTCGCCGCCACCGACCACCGCTGTCTCCGTTCCCAGTTCCACCCGTTCGACGACGCGACCTCGGCGGACCTGGAAGACCTGCACCGCTGCTCCGCCCGGCCCCAGTTTCATGCCGAACACGTCGCGGTGGCCAAGCTGGGTCGTGGCCATTTTCTGCTGGCGGTCGTGCAGCGTCTGAACCGTGCGCAAGGCGTCGCGGTGCTGTGCCGCCTCTTCGAACCGCTCCTCCTTCGCCGCATCCGCCATGCGGCCGCGCAGCGTGTCGACGAGCTGGTCGTTCTTCCCTTCGAGAAACAGCTCGGTCAGCGCGACCGCCCGCGCGTATTCCTCCGGCGAGCACAGCGTGTCCACGCACGGGGCGATACACCGCTTGATGTCGTACTCCAGACAGGGCCGGCCGCGCTTTCCGGTGATCACCTCGTTGCACGACCGCAAGCCGAAGAGGCGATGCGTCAGCGACATCGTTTTCCTGGCGAACCGCGCCGGCAGGAACGGCCCGGCATAGAAGCTGCCGTCCGGTTCGACGCGGCGCGCCACCAGCACGCGCGGGAACGGCTCGGTCGTGGTCAACTGCAGATACGGGTAGTTCTTGTCGTCGCGGAGCAGGATGTTGTATTTCGGGCGCCGCTGCTTGATCAGGTTATTCTCGAGCGCCAGCGCCTCGACCACCGAATCGGTGACAATGAACTCGAGCCCCGCGATCTCTTCGAGCAGCGCGTCGGTCTTGACGTCGGAGCCATAAGCGCCGAGATAGTTGCGGACGCGGTCCCGCAGCGCCCGCGCCTTGCCGACGTAGATCGTCTCGCCGGCCGCGTTGAAATACAGATAGACCCCGGGCTGCTCCGGCAACCTGGCGATCTGATCCTTGAGTTCGCGGATGGGCATACAGTACTATGTCGCGTTTCCTGCCCGTGGCTGAACCGTCGATTATACCAGTGCGAACCAACGCCGTCGCGACCCACCAACCGAGCCGTTCACCGGAGCAGGCGGGCGACCGCCCGTCACCGGGCCGGTCCCGTCTCACCTTCACCGGCATCGTCGGCGCGATCTGCATGTTCCCGCTCCGGGCAATCATCGAAACCTGCGTCGCGCTGCGGATTCATCCGAACGTGCTGACGCTGGTCGGCGTGATCATCAACGTCGGCGCGGCCTGGGCGCTCGCCTCTCGACGGTTCCTGCTGGCCGGCGTCGTGATGATCGTCGCCAACATCTTCGACTTCATCGACGGCAAGGTCGCGCACCGCCTGCAGCTGCAGTCTCAGTTCGGCGCCTTCTGGGATTCCACCCTGGATCGATTCTCCGACCTGGCGCTGCTCACCGGGCTGATCTACCTGTATTCACAGCTCGGCCGCAGCGACTACGTGTTGATTGCCGCCCTGACGCTGATTTTCACCATCATGACCAGCTACGCCCGCGCCCGCGCCGAGTCGCTGGTCGAGAAGTGCAAGGTCGGCTTCATGGAGCGCCCCGAACGGATTGTCCTGTTCATGATCGGCGCCTTCACCAACCGGATGGCCGGCGTGCTGTGGGTGATTCTGCTGCTGTCGATCCTCACGGTGGCAAACCGGATCTACTACACCTACCTGGCGCTGAACGGTCTGCCGATGCCGACCACGACCGGCCTGAAGGGCGCCGTCACGCGCGCCTTCTTCTGGACCGACGAGCGGACCACGGTTCCCTATGACATGTGGGTGATAGTGATCCTTGCCTTCGTCTGGCTGACACCGCCGGACTGGCTCGGCGACCCGACGGCTACTGGCGCAGGGCTGGCCGGGTGGATCGGGGAACGGCTTTGAGGGGAGTGGCGGTGGAATCGGTAGTCAGAAAATTTGGAATTCCTAATTCCTAATTTCTAATTTCTAATTACCCGATTGCCAATCTCCCGCCGCGGCGTCAGTCCAGGCGGACGAGACCACGCCTCGTCGCGACGCGAACCGCCTCTGTCCGACTCGTCACGCCGAGCTTTTCGAACAGGTGGCTCAGGTGGGTCTTCACGGTCCGCTCGCTGATGCCGAGCGTCCGTGCAATCTCCTTGTTGGATTCGCCGTCGGCCATCAGCCGCAATGTGGTCAGCTCGCGCGGGGTCAGCTGCACGCGCGTAACACCTTCGGCCAGCTTGGCGGCGGCAGCCGGCGCCAGATAAGTCTTGCCGGCCAGAACCTCGTGGATGCAGGCAATCAGCGCGTCGGCGGCAATGTCTTTCAGCACGTACGCCTTCGCGCCGGCGCGGAGCGCCCGTGAAATATCCTCGTCCGTGTCGTAGGTGGTCAGGATGATCAGCCTCGCCTGCGGATCGCGGGCGCGGATCTGTCGAACCGCCTCGACCCCTTCCATCTCCGGCATCCGGAGATCGAGCAGCGTCACATCAGGATGGTGGCGCTCGAAGGCCGCGATCGCCTCGATCCCGTTGGCGGCCTCAGCGACCACGAACAGATCCTGTTCGTGATTGATGATGTTGGCGACGCCGGTCCTGAGCAGCGCGTGATCGTCAACGATCAGCACGCTGGAGCGGACCGGAGGGGCGAGGATCGCGTTGGGCACGGCCGTCAGGCCCCCGCCAACGGCGGTTCCCAGGCCAGCACCACTTCGGTGCCCGCGCGCGGCGCGGTCACGATCGTCAGCGACGCCCCGATGCGGTCCGCACGCTCCTGCATGCTGGTCATGCCGAAACCGGTGTCGCGCCGATCGTGCGCGATGCCCCGCCCATCGTCGGCCACCGACAGGCGAAAGCCGACCGCTCGGGGCGCGGACGCCTGGATGATGATGCGGCGCGCACGGGCGTGGCGTGCGGCGTTGGTCAAGGCCTCTTGCGCGATGCCCATGATCTCGCGCTCCACGCCCATCTCGAAGATCGGCAGATCGTCGAGAATCACCTCAATCGGCACGTCGGTGGTGAGCCGCGCCGTTTCCGCCAGCCGCCTCAGACCGGTCGTGATGTCGCGGCCGTGCTCGGCCGGCGGGCGGAGCGCGCCGACTGACCGGCGTGCGTCGATCAGGTGCGTTCGGGCCAGATTGACCGCGGCCGCGAGGCTTGACGCGACCCGCGGCGGAAGGGCGGCGCCACCTTCGCGCTGGGCGGCCTGCAGCTGCATCAAGATCGCGCCGAAGCCCTGGGCGAGGATGTCGTGGATGTCCCGGGCCAGGCGGTTCCGTTCCTCGAGAACAACCTTCCGGCGATCCTCCAGCCGCCGCTGGTCCGCCATCTGACTCTGGTGCAGGACCAGCGTCGCTTGCCGCGCGATCGCCTCAATCAGCGCGACCTGCCATGCTCGCTCGCACCCCGATACCCCGCCGGTGGACAACACGATCCAGCCCAGCGTGTTCGCGCCGAGGACAAGCGGGGCGACGGTCACCGTATCGACCCGCTCCCGGGTGTTGAACCGTTTCACCGCGCTCGGGAGCCGCGCGTCTTCACTCGTGTAAACCACCGTCTGTGTCCACCCGGGCCTGTATGTGAACAGCTGCTCGGACATCGCGGCGCGCGGAATGGTCAGATCGTCCCAGCCCTCCTGCCCAGGCGTGTAGAGGCGTTTGTGCAGGTGGGCCAACCAGAGATCGCACTGCGATCGATCGTCGTCGAGCAGCCACACGCCGCAGGCCTGCCCCTCGGTTTCCTCGACCAGCTTCCGCGTGAATTCTGCGAAGAAACCGGCGATGTCCGGCTCGGTGACGATCAGGTCCAGGGCCAGCTGCGCCGCCTGGTCCTGAATGTGGGCCGTACACTCGGCGCGGCGGCGTTCCGCCGTTTCGTCGCGCAGCGCCTGTTCCAGCGCGGCGATTCGGCTGCCTTCGGCCGGAGCCGTCGCTGCCGTTGGCGCCTCTTCGATTGACGACGTCTTAGATGGATGCACGTCTTTCCCTCTTTGCGCATGCCGACCCAAATCCCACCCTCGATTATCAGGCACTTCGGCGGCGCGCGTATCGGCCAATAGTCGCAGATCGAGCTCCCTCGAAGGGGGGATCGCGGAGTGGCCTGAAAGAGTCATCGGCACCTGCCGCGATTGCCCGATTGTGGAAGCTGCCGCCAGCAGCGATGCTGAAGGAATGATGAATAGCGGAAAGACTGATCCCCCAGTGACGAACCCCGCCGCCGCCGAGGCTTCGGCGAACCGCCGTCGCTCTAGCGGAGGCTGGTCGGCGGGCAGGCGCACACCCGTGCGCGCGATCGGTTCGCAGTTTTGGCTCGTACTGCCGGTGATGGTCGCGACAAGTGCGCTGGCGGGCTGCGCTCGTCCCTCGGCACAGCCAGGCGCGCCGCCCCCGCCCAAGGTGACGGTGGCGGAGGTGGTCGGCCGCCCGATCACCGAGTGGGACGAATTCACCGGCCGACTCGAAGCGGTCAACACCGTTGCGGTGCGGCCGCGCGTCTCGGGCTACGTCTCCTCAGTCAACTACACCGAAGGCCGCGTCGTGACGCGCGGGGACCTGCTGTTTCAGATCGATCCGCGGCCGTTCCAGGCCGAGGTCGATCGGCTGCGTGCAGAACGGGGACGCTCGGACGCCGTCGCCGATCGCGCCGGCTCCGAGCTCGAGCGCGCCGAGCGGCTTCGCGCCGAGGACGCGATGTCCCGAGAGGAGTTCGACCGCCGCGCCGCCTTCGCACGCGAGGTCAAGGCCCAGACGGCTGCCGTCGATGCCGCGCTTGCCGCCGCCGAGCTGAACCTCGAGTTCACCCGGGTCACCGCGCCGATCACCGGCCGGGTCGGACGCGCGATCGTGACCGAGGGCAACCTCGTCTCCACCGGTCCTGGCGAAGCGACGCTCCTCACCACACTAGTGTCGATCGATCCGATTCACGCGCATTTCGATGCCGACGAACGGATTTTCCTCAAGTATCAGGAGTTGGCGAAAGAAGGGCGGCGCGGGAACGCGCGCACCTCACGCCAGACGATCCGGATGGCGTTGGCCGGAGAAGATGGCTTTCCGCGTCAGGGGCATCTTGACTTTCTCGACAACCGCCTCGACGCGAGCACCGGCACGATTCGCGGCCGCGCGATCTTCGAGAACCCGACCGGCGATCTGGTCCCCGGGCTCTTCGTTCGCCTGCTGCTGCCTGGGACCAACTCCTATCAGGGGCTTCTCATTCAGGACCGGGCGGTGGGCACCGACCTCGACAAGCGGTTCGTCTTCGTCGTCAAACCCGACCGGACCGTCGAGTACCGGGCGGTCACACTCGGACCGCTGGTCGACGGCCTTCGCGTCGTCCGCACCGGGCTCGAGGACGGCGACCAGATCGTCGTCAGCGGTCTGCAGCGGATCCGTCCGGGCGCCGCAATCGATCCGGTGATGGTGGCGATGGACACGACCGTGCTGCATGACCTGACTGCGCAGGCGGCCGTGGAGCCACGGCAGGCGGAACAGCAATGAGACTGTCGCGATTCTTCATCGACCGGCCGATCTTCGCCGGCGTCCTCTCCCTGATCATTTTCATCGTCGGCGCCATCGCTCTCACCCGGCTGCCGATCAGTGAATATCCGGAGGTCGTCCCGCCGACCGTGGTGGTGCGGGCGATCTATCCGGGCGCCAACCCCCGCGTCACCGCGGAGACTGTCGCATCTCCGCTCGAGCAGCAGATCACCGGTGTCGAGGGGATGCTCTATGTCACCTCTCAATCCACCGCCGACGGCGCCATGACGCTCACTGTCACGTTTGCGCTCGGGACCGACCTCGACAACGCCCAGGTCCAGGTCCAGAACCGCGTCGCCCAGGCGCTGCCGCGCCTGCCGCCCGAAGTGCAACGCATCGGCGTGACCACGGAAAAAGCGTCGCCCGACCTGCTGATGGTGGTCCATCTCGTGTCACCTCACGATCGCTACGACATGCTCTACCTGTCCAACTTCGCGTACCTCCAGGTGCGTGACGAGCTGAAGCGGATCGCCGGCGTCGGCGACGTGCAGGTGTTCGGTAGCGGCGAGTACAGCATGCGGGTCTGGCTCGACCCTGACCGCCTCGCCTCACGGCGTCTCACCGCGTCGGATGTCGTCCGGGTGATCCGCGAGCAGAACATCCAGGTCGCGGCCGGCGTGCTCGGCGCGCCGCCGGCGCCGTCGGACACGACCTTCCAACTCTCCATCAACACGCAGGGCAGGCTCAACACCGAGGAACAGTTCGGCGACATCGTCGTCCGCGCCACCCCGGACGGACAGATTACGCGGCTGCAGGACATCGCCCGGATCGAACTGGCCGCGAGCAGATACTCGCTGCGAAGCCTGCTCGACAACCAGCCGGCCGCCGCGCTCGGCATCTCCCAACGTCCGGGATCCAATGCGCTCGAGGCCTCCAGCCAGGTGTACGAGACGATGGAACGTCTGAAGCAGTCGTTCCCAGAAGGCCTCGATTACCGGATCGTCTATGACCCGACGGTCTTCGTGCGCGAGTCCATCAACGCGGTTGTGGAAACGCTGTTCGTGGCAATCCTGCTGGTCGTGGTGGTGGTGGTCGTGTTCCTGCAAACCTGGCGGGCGTCGATCATCCCGCTGGCGGCGGTCCCGGTCTCGCTGGTCGGTACGTTCGCCGTGCTGCTGGCGCTCGGCTTCTCATTGAACACGCTGTCGCTCTTCGGTCTGGTGCTGGCGATCGGCATCGTCGTCGACGATGCGATTGTAGTGGTGGAGAACGTCGAGAGACACATCGGCCTGGGCCAGACGCCGCTCCAGGCGACGCGACTGGCGATGGAGGAAGTATCGGGGCCGATCATCGCGATTGCGCTGGTGCTGTGCGCGGTCTTTGTGCCGACCGCCTTCATCAGCGGCCTTGCCGGTCAGTTCTATCGTCAGTTCGCGCTGACGATCGCGATTTCCACGGTGATCTCGGCGTTCAACTCGCTGACCCTCAGCCCGGCATTGGCGGCGCTGCTGCTCCGGCCGCACGATGCGCCGCGCGATCGGGTGCAGCGAGGCATCGATCGGATGTTCGGCTGGTTCTTCCGTCTCTTCAATCGCGGGTTCGGGTGGGGATCCGGAGTCTATGCCGCCGGTGTCGGCCGCCTCCTGCGCGTGGCGCTGGTGGCCGTGGTCATCTACGCGGGTCTGGTCGGTCTGACGGCGTTCGGGTTCTCCCGAACCCCGTCGGGATTCGTGCCGACACAGGACAAGCAATATCTGGTGGCCTTCGCGCAGCTCCCCGATGCCTCGACGCTCGACCGGACGGAAGCCGTCATTCGCCGGATCTCCGAGATTGCGCTGGCGCATCCGGCGGTGGAGCACTCGATCGCGTTTCCGGGCCTGTCGATCAATGGATTCGTCAACGTTTCGAATTCCGGCACCGTCTTCGTGGGGCTCAAGCCATTCGAAGAACGCAAGGGGCCCGGCATGGATGCCGGGAGCGTCGTGCGCGACCTGAACGCGCAGCTGGGCGAGGTGCAGGAGGCGTTCGTCGCGATCTTTCCACCACCACCAGTGCAAGGACTGGGCACGGTCGGCGGCTTCAAGTTGTATGTCGAGGATCGCTCCAGCCTCGGGTTCGAGGAGCTGTACGCGGAGCTGCAGGGAAGTCTCGGTAAAGGACGGGAGGCGCCGGAGCTCGCAGGGCTGTTCTCGAGCTTCCAGGTGAACGTACCGCAAGTGGATGCCCACGTCGATCGGGAACGCGTCAAGACCTACGGCGTCGCGCTTGGTGACGTCTACGAGACGCTTCAGGTCTACCTCGGCTCGCTCTACGTCAACGACTTCAATCGCTTTGGCCGCACCTATCAGGTGAACGTCCAGGCGGAGTCGGCGAACCGCCTGCAGCCGGAACAGATCCGGCGCCTCGAAACGCGGAATGCCCAGGGATCGATGGTGCCGCTCGGTTCGCTGGTATCGGTCGAGCGCAGCTACGGTCCGGATCAAGTGATTCACTACAACGGCTACCCGGCAGCCGAGATCAACGGCGGCCCGGCGCCCGGCTACAGCTCTGGCCAGGCCCAGGACAAAATCACCCAGGTCCTCGAGAGCGAACTGCCGAACGGCATGACGTTCGAGTGGACCGAGCTGACCTACCAGGAGATTCTCGCCGGCAACACCATGATCCTGATCTTCCCGCTGTGCGTGCTGTTTGCGTACCTCGTGCTGGCGGCGCAGTACGAAAGCTGGTCGCTGCCGCTGATCGTGATCCTGATCGTGCCGATGACGCTGCTCTGCGCCCTGGTCGGTGTCTGGGTGACCGGCGGCGACAACAACATCTTCACGCAGATCAGTTTCCTGGTGCTGGCGGCGCTGGCATGCAAGAACGCGATCTTGATCGTCGAGTTCGCCCGGCAGCAGGAGCACGACGGCCATGATCGGGTCGAAGCGATCGTGACCGCCTGCCGCGTCCGGCTGCGCCCGGTGCTGATGACGTCAATTGCCTTCATCATGGGCGTGGTGCCGCTGGTGTTCTCTTCCGGCGCCGGCGCTGAAATACGGACCGCCATGGGTGTGGCGGTTTTCTTCGGCATGGTCGGCGTAACCATCTTCGGTTTGTTCCTGACGCCGGTGTTCTACACCGTCATCGGCCGGCTGGCAGGGCGCCAGCTGAACATCGGGGCCGTGGCCGCGACCCCCGCAACTGCTGATGTGGGAGGTCACTGATGGCTCGTGTGGTGCTGCTCGCGTTGCTGTTGTCCCTGTCCGGATGCGCCTCGCGCCGTCCGTACACTCCATCTCAGGTCGATCCGGCGTCGATGGTCAATGCCGACCCGGCGCTCGTGACCGAACAGCCGCTGGATCTGCGGTGGTGGGGTCAGTTCGAAGACCCGGTACTCGATTCGCTGATCGAACGCGCGCTCGATGCGAACCGCGATGTGCTCGTGGCAGCCGCCCGGCTCGAGCAGGCCCGCGCGTTTTTCGATGAGAGCGCGCTCGACCGCCTGCCGCACGTGCCGGTTTCCGCCAGCGTCGATCGGCGCGACCAGGCGGTGCCCGGGTTTTCCGACGAGCGGCGGACGATCAGCACCTATCGTCTTGGCTTCGATGCCTACTGGGAGATCGATCTGTTCGGCCGCCTGCGATCGGCCGTCCAGGCGGCCTCTGCGACCGCCGAGGCGTATGAGGGCAACCTCGATGACGTGCGCGTGAGCGTCGCCGCCGAGGTCGCGCGCAACTATTTCGAGCTTCGCGGACTTCAGCAGCAACAGGCCGTCGCCGAGCGGAGCCTGGTGAACCAGCAGGAGACTCTGCGGCTGACCCTGGTGCGGCGGGACGCGGGCATCGGCGAAGAACAGGATGTGGCCAGTGCCGCTGCCCGGGTCGCCGCGATCGAGGCCGTGCTGCCACCCATTCACGGAGCCCTGAGCGAGCGGGCGCACCGGCTGGCGGTGCTGGTCGGGGAGCGACCGGGACAGCTTCGCGCCGATCTGACGCCGCGTGGCTATCCACCGCTGGGCAAGGCGATCGCCATCGGCGAGTCCGGAACCGTGCTGGCTCGCAGGCCCGACGTACGAGCCGCGGAGCGGCGGCTCGCGGCGGCAACCGGCCGCGAAGGCATCGCCGCCGCCGATCTTTACCCGCGCCTCACGGTAACCGGCTTTCTCGGCTTCCTCGCCGGGCGCGGCAACCTGTTTGGCAGCGCCGACTCCCGCGCCTGGGCGGTCACGCCAGCGCTCGCGTGGGCGGGTTTCGACTTCGCGAGCGCCAGGGCCCGACTGCGTGGCGCGGCAGCCGCGACGCGCGAGTCGGCTGCCGAGTACGAACAGGTCGTGCTGCTGGCGATCGAAGAAGTCGAGACTGCGCTCGTCGGCTATCGCGAGCAGCAGAAGCGGCTCGTCGCACTGGTCGAGCAGGCGCGCGAAAGCACGCGGGCCGCGGGCATCGCACGCGTTCGTTATCGCGAAGGGCTGGCGGACTTCTTGTCGCTGCTCGACGCGGAGCGCACGCAGCTGCAGGCGGAAGATGGCGTGGCCCAGGCCGAAGCCGGCGTCTTCACCAGCATGATCGCGGTGTACAAATCGCTGGGGGGAGTTCCCGCGAGGACGGCTGGGACAGCGCCGTAGGAATTAGGAATTAGGAGTGCGTATCCGGTGCCGCAGCCAACGATGAATTCCAACCTTGGGCATGAATTCCCGCGTCACGTCAGGCCCGCTTGCGTCTGGCTGGCGCCTTCGAGACGACGGCCTTTGCCGGGCGCTTCTTCTCGGCGCTCACGGCGTCGAGGCTCTTCTTGAGCGCGTCCATCAGGTTCACGACCTTCGGCGGGCTCTCGGGAACCTCGGGTGTGACCACCTCCTGCCCCGCAATCTTCGCATCGATGATCTGCTGCAGGCCTTCCCGGTACTCGTCCGTGTAGGACGCGAGATCCAGGGGGGCGTCAAAGGTTTCGATGACCTGGCGCGCCAGCTTGATCTCCTGCTCTTTGACCTGGGTGGTGACCGAATTCAGGTCTTCGACCTGGTCGATGCTGCGAATCTCGGCCGCGTGATGCAGCGTATACATCACGATGCCGCGCCCGTGCGGCTTCACCGCCACTAGATACTCGCGCCCGTAGAGCGCGAGCTTGCCGACGCCGACCTTGCCTTTCATGCCGTCGCGCATCACGGCGAAGGCGTCGGTGCCCATCGGGCCGTCCGGCGCCAGGTAGTAGGCACGGTCGACGTACATCGGATCAACGGCCGATTCGTCGGCGAACTGGACGAGATCGATCACCCGGGTCGATTCGGGTCGGACCTTTTCGAAGTCCTCCTCGTCGAGGACGACGTAGCGCCCCTTCTCGAACTCGTACCCCTTCACGACCTCCGACGTCGCCACCTCGCGCTCGCAGTGGGGGCACCATTTCTTCTGCTGGATCCTCGTCTGGCACTCGCCGTGAAGCTGGTTGAACGAGATCGTCGCGCTCGATTCAGTGGCCGGGAACACCTTGATCGGGATGTTCACGAGGCTGATCTTCAGGAAGCCTTTCCAAGTCGCTCTAGCAGCCATAATTTTCGTCGTTCGTCGTTGGTCGTTGGTCGTTGGTTCGGTCGTTGGTCCGGTCGTTGGTTCGGTCGTTAGTTTGGTCGTTGGTCGTTGGTTCGGTCGTTAGTTCGGTCGTTAGTTCGGTCGCTGGTTCGGTCCTTGGTTCGGTCCTGGTTCGGTCCTTGGTTCGGTCGTTAGTCGTTGGTTCGGTCGTTGGTTCGGTCGCTGGTTCGGTCGTTGGTTCGGTCCTTGGTCGGAGGTCTGGGTCGTCACTCGGGTCGCGACCAACGACCAACGACCGAACCAACGACCAACGACCAACGACCAACGACCACTACTACGCTTCATCCCGCTCGTCGCGCACGCCCAGATCGAGACCGGTGCCGGAGAAATGGATCTCGTGGTCGCCGATCTTGTCCCGGAGCACGCGTCGTGCGGCGCCGTAGTGCTCGAGCGGCACCGCGAGACGACGCGCGAGGTTGCGCAACCGTGAGATCACGATCAGCGACACCGCGTGCTCCCCTTCGCGCCAGCTGAGGCCGCCCACCTCGTTGTACGGAATGAAATCCGAGTCGGCCCAGATCCCGTCCGCGTAGAACCCCCGCCGGATCCGGCGGCTCAACGGCAGCAGATACGCATAGTAGACGAACATCATCGTCTCGCCAAAGGCCTGCTGGTGGGAGATGACGATCTTGAAGAACACGAGGAACCCGAGCGCCACGCCGACGGCCAGTCCCATGCCGTAATAGGGGGGCCTGGGGCTGGTCCAGATGAGGATCGCCTGACGGCGGCGGCGGCGGAACTTGAGGTACTCGAGGACGAGCCGGGCGTTGGCGACCAGGAATCCGAACCCGAGCAGGAGCAGCGTGCCACGCAGGACGTCCACGGCCAGATTCTACAAAACTAGTCACGCTCCGGCGGCGCCGCGAGCGTCGGGTCGAAGCAGTGACGGCACCGTGCCTCGTAGAGGCCGCTGGCGCCGACCAGCACGCGGTCGCTGCTCTGCACGAGCCGCTGGGTGTGGTTGGCCGGATCGCCGCAGACCATGCAGATGGCCAGCGTCTTGGTGATGTATTCGGCGATCGCCAGCAGTTGCGGCATCGGCTCGAACGGGCGCCCGAGGTAGTCCTGATCGAGCCCGGCCACGATCACCCGCTTCCCGCGGTCGGCGAGGGTATTGCAGGCCGCGGGAAGGTTGAGGTCGAAGAACTGCCCTTCGTCGATGCCGACAACCTCGGTCTCGTCGGCCACCTGCTCGACGAGCTGGTCGGAGTTCCGCACGTTCTCGGAGGGAATCCGCATCGCGCTGTGCGACACGATGTGGCTGTCGCTGAAGCGGTCGTCGACAATCGGCTTGAACACCTGCACCCGCTGGCGGGCGATCTGCACCCGGCGCAGCCGGCGGATCAGCTCCTCGCTCTTGCCGCTGAACATGCTGCCGGTGATCACTTCGATCCAACCGTGCTGCGGCTGCTTGCGGACAACCTCCATACAGATGCTCGACCAGCGAGATTGAAGACTCAGGGATTCAGATTGGCTTCGATCGTCAATCTCCGACCTCGATCCGCGTCACACCCGCGACTGGTACTCGCCGGTTTCGGTACTGACGCGAATCCGGTCGCCTTCGTTGACAAATGGCGGCACCTGCACGACGAGGCCGGTTTCGAGTGTCGCTGGCTTCACCTGCGCGCTCGCCGTTGCCCCCTTGATGCCGGGCACCGTTTCCTTCACGACCAGATCGACGGTGGGAGGCAATTCGATGCCGACCGGCTCGACGTCGTAGAACTCGACCCGGATCACCGAGTCCGGAATCAGGTAGTTCTTCGACTCGCCAAGCGCCTCCTCCGAGATCTGGATCTGCTCGAACGTCGACGTATCCATGAAGTAGTAGTGGTCGCCGTCGCTGTAGAGATATTGCATCTCACGCTCGTCGAGGGTGGCGCGCTCGATGTCTTCTTCGGCCCGGAACTTGTTGTCGGACAACGTCAGCGTCCGGATGTTGCGCATGCGGCACTGGATGTGTGCGCGCTTGTTGCCCGGCGTGAGGTGATGCAGCTCGAGGATGCGGAACAGGTCGTTGCCGACCTTGATCAGCATGCCCTTTCGCAGTCGTGTCGCTTGTATCGATGAACCCATTGTGTGCCCGTATATCCTTGAAAGCGTACCACATATGGCCAAACCTCAGAACATGCTACGATGCGGAACGTGGCGTTTACGCGGTGGGATCCACTCCGCGATCTGCTGGCCCTTCACGAGCAGATCGGGCAGCTTGTCGGGACCGATGCCCCCGGATGGACCCCTTCGGTCGATCTGTACGAGACCGCGGGCGGTTTCGTGCTCACCGCGGAGGTCCCCGGCCTCACCCGTCAAGAGGTGGACATTCAGGCCGAGGAGACGCGCGTCATCATCCGCGGCGAGCGCGCCAGCGGCCCCGGCCGGAACGTCCCCTGCGAACAGTATCACCGCGTCGAGCGAGGCCATGGGCGCTTCTCGCGGGCGTTCGTGCTGCCGGAGCCGATTGACGTCGAAGCGGTCACGGCCGACCTGAAGGACGGCCTGCTGACGGTGACGATCCCCAAAGCGGGCGGTCGCGGGGCCCGTCGCATCGACATCGGGTGAGGCCGTGAATCGCCGGTTCCTGCTCTCTGTCGTCCTCGTCGCCGCCGGCTTTGTTGCTGGCCTGATCGTGACCGGCCCGGCGCGAACTCTCAGCAACGCTGACGCGGCCGCCGCTGCTCAACCCCAGGCAATTGCCCAGCCTCAGCGCGCGCTGCCGAACCCTGGCCCACAGGTTCCGGCGCCGGCGGTAGTCGGCGGGCCCGACTTCACGAAGATCGCCGGGCAGTCGGTCCGGGGCGTCGCGAACATCTCTTCGGTGCAGGTTGTCCGCCGCCAGAGCTCGCCGCTCGACGATCCCTTTTTCCGCTATTTCTTCGGCGACGCCGACGACATGTACGGCTCCCGCGATCGCCGCTCGCTCAGCCTGGGATCGGGTGTGATTGTCTCCGCCGACGGTTACGTCGTGACCAACAACCACGTCGTTGGCGAGGACGTGCGGGACATTAGCGTGGCGCTTGGCGACAAGCGCGAGCTCCCTGGACAATTGATCGGCACCGACCCGGCGACCGACATCGCGCTCATCAAGATCGATGTAACGGGCCTTCCCACGGTACCGTGGGGCGACTCGGATCGGCTGCAGGTGGGCGAATGGGTGCTGGCCATCGGCAGCCCGTTTCAGCTCAGTCAGACGGTCACCGCCGGGATCGTCAGCGCCACGCGGCGGTCGAACGTCGGCTTCGCCGAGTACGAGGATTTCATCCAGACCGACGCCGCGATCAATCCCGGTAATTCTGGCGGCGCGCTGATCAACAGCCGCGGCGAGCTGGTCGGCATCAACACCGGCATCTTCAGCCAGAGCGGCGGCTATCAGGGCATCGGCTTCGCCGTACCCAGCAACCTCGTACGCCATGTCGTCGACGACCTTCAGAAGTTCGGGGCGGTGCGTCGAGGCTCGATTGGAGGCGTGGCATTCGACCGGCTGTCGCCACGCCTGGCCGAGGAGCTGAACCTTCAGAGCACGGTGGGCGCTGTCGTCGTCCGCATGCAACGGAGCTCGCAGGCCTACCAGGCGGGTATCCGGCCCGGCGATGTGATCGTCGCCTTCAACGGACAGCCGGTCGCCGATCCATCACAGCTGAATCGGATGCTGGCGGACGCCCCGCCCGGCAGGACGGCCACCATCCGGATCACCAGGGAAGGGCGCACCCTGGAACTGCGCGTCCCGGTCGTCTCGGATGAGCGATGAGTTCGTCGTGATCTGTCCCTACTGCGGCGAAGCGGTGGAGATCTACGTCGAGCCTGACGTGAAGGGCAGCTTCGTCCAGGACTGCGAAGTCTGCTGCAGTCCCTGGCGAGTGCGGGTGTCCGGCCGCGGCGAGGATCGCTCGGTGGATGTCGGCAGGGCCGACGGGTCGGAGTAGGATTCAGCCGCCGACCGGTTCCGTCAAGCCGGTTCCTTCCTCGAGCGAAAGCGCCGGCCGCAGCCTTGCCCGGCAGCCGCGACAGTTCGACTCTCCCGCTCTCCCCCGGCACGCAGTTCGCGAAGATCGCTCGAGCCGCTCGACGTTCAGGCGATCAGGAACGTGAGATTTGGCAAAGGATCGAGTGCAAGGGAATCAGGACCTGTACAATGCGCTCAACTCGAATCCATCCAGAGCACGTCACCACGTTCGGATCGCGACGGAGACGACCACGGACGTTCTGGATGCCGTCAGGTGGAGTTGAGCGGCCAGATCTCGTCAGAGGTGATCGGCGCGGCGAGAGTGGCTTCGCCGCGGGAGGCGTGCGGAGGGGCGGAGTCCGGAGTCTTGACACGAGGCATGTATGACGTCAATTCGACAGCTGAAGCGGCCGGGACGTGTCGGATGTTGCCTGCTGGTCGGAGTCGCGATCTGGGTCGGTGCCCTGGCGCCGTCGGCCCGCGTGGGGGCGCAGGCCCAGACGACACCTCTCAGCTACACACCGAGCCAGGCTGACCAGGGACAGGCGGTGTACGCCGAGCACTGTGCATCGTGTCACGGCCAGAACCTGGACGATGGCGCGTATGGACCGCCGCTCAGGGGAAACGACTTCCGACGGAAGTGGGGAGGGAGATCCGCGGAGCCGCTGTTCACCTACACCAGCACCGAGATGCCACCGACGCGGCCCGGCACGCTCGGCGACGCCAGCTACGCACAGCTTCTGGCCTTCATGCTCCAGGAGAATGGCTCACAGCCGGGCAGCCGCGAGCTTCCAGGAGATCCCGAGGCGCTGAAGGCGATGGCCGCGCCTAATTGGCCGCGCGTGGGGGGAGGCGGGCTGGCGCCGGAAGTGATCGTGCCGCCGGCCCCGCCGCGGCGGAATCCCCTGGACACGATTCGTCCGGTTACCGAGCCCATGCTCACCCAGGTGGCCGATGGCGAATGGCTCGCGTGGCGGCGGACCTACGACGCGTTCGGGTTCAGCCCGCTGAAGAAGATCACCACCGCGAATATCAACGACCTACGTGTCGCGTGGACCTGGTCGCTGCCCAACGGGCCGAACGAATCCACGCCGATCGTTCACGACGGCGTGCTCTTCATTCACAGTTACGGGGACAAGGTGCAGGCGCTCGATGCCGCGACGGGAGACCTCCTGTGGCAGTACTCCCGGCGTCTGCCCACCGGTGTCAGCGCCAGCGTCAAGCGCGGGATCTCGATTTACGGCACCCGGCTCTACGTGCCGACCTCGGACGCGCACGTCGTGGCCCTCGACGTGAAGACCGGGAAGGTCGTGTGGGATCAGGCGGTCGCGGACGTGAAGCAAGGCTACCGGATGACCGGCGGCACGCTGGTCGCCCGCGGCAAGGTGATGGTCGGCACCACGGGCCGCGCCGAGGGCGGCAACTACATCGCCGCGCTCGACGCCGAGACCGGGAAAGAAGCGTGGCGGTTCTATACGATCGCCAGGCCGGACGAGCCTGGCGGCAACAGTTGGAACGGGTTGCCGCTCGAGAAGCGAAACGGCGGATCGGTCTGGATTCCGGGGAGTTACGATCCGGTGCAAAACCTGGCGTTCTTCGCGCCGGGCAATACCTACGATACCGGGCCGCTCCGCACCAGCATCAACCAACCGGGTGTGACGAGCGATGCGCTCTACCTGGACTCCACGTTGGCGCTGGATCCAGATACCGGGAAGCTCGCCTGGCACTTCCAACACCAGGCGAACGGCCAATGGGATCTCGATTGGGCGTTCGAACGGATGGTGCTGCAATTGCCGGTCGACGGCGACCTGCAGAGTGTCGTCGTGACCGCCGGCAAGCAGATGATCTTCGATATCGTCGACACGGAGACCGGCAAGTACCTGTCGTCGATCGACTTAGGGCTGCAGAACCTCGTCACGTCGATCGACGCCAAGACCGGGGCCAAAATCACCGACCCCAACTTGCTCCCCGGAGACGGCAAGACGAAGATGATCTGCCCGCACGTGAGCGGCGGCCGCGGCTGGATGCCGACCGCCTACCAGCCGACAACGAAGATGCTCTATCTGCCCATCGTGGAGGCGTGCATGGATCTCGTGCCGGTGAGCGACGGGGAACGCGGCAGTCTGTCGAGCGGCGTGCGCTGGACGGTTCGGCCGCGACCCGAGAGCGACGGCAAGTACGGTCGGCTGCAGGCGCTCAATCTCGAGACGAAGACGACGGTGTGGGTCGACCGCCAGCGTGCGCCGCTGACAACCGGCACGCTGGTGACGGCCGGGGGCCTGGTCTTTGTCGGATCGCTCGACAGAATGTTTCTTGCCTATGACGCCGCGACGGGTGCTCCGCTCTGGAAGACGCGTTTGAATGACGTGCCGAGCTCGGCGCCGATCAGCTATGCCGCCAACGGCCAGGAATACATCGCCGTGGTGGTCGGCCCCGGCGGCTATCAGTCGAACAGCTACGACGTGCTGGTGCCGGAGATCCGGAATCCGCCCGACCACGGCGCCGCCATCTGGGTCTTCGAGGTGCCGACCAAACCTGCGGTCAAGGCCACGCGTTAGGTTCGCTCGTCCGCCCGCCCCGCGGAAGAATGGTGCGAGGGGGCATGCACCACCGGCTCGCGGCCGTCCCCATGGTAATGGTGGGCGCGGCCGTATGCAGCCGGTCGAGGCAGCCGGGGCTCGCCCGGAATCGGTGATCACGGTGCCGGAGCGAGCGATCATGATGATTGACACACGCAGCTCTGGCCGGGTCGGTGATGCGGCGCTCACGCCGTGCATCGAAGGGTCACGATCTGGCGGTCTGCTGCCTTGCAGTGAAGCGCTGTTCTGGATCGAAGATCACGGTTGTCAACATGAACGCGACGACGGTGGTAGCGAGCAGTACAGTGAGCGAGACCGTGATCCCGAATTCCGTCGGCTGGCCAAGCGCGTGCCGCATGAGATCAACCATATAGCTCACCGGGTTGATCCGGGCGAGAACGCCCAGTGCTGCGGGCATGCGGCCAGTCGGATAGAGCGCGCCGCTCAGGAACAGCAACGGAAACAGGACGATATTGATCACGCCGGCGAAGTTCTCAACAGAACGGAGGGGCGCCGCCACAAGCAGGCCGAGCACGCTGCTGGTGGCCGCACTCAGCATCAGCGCCGCGCAGGCCCCGATCCCCTGTCCCGGCGTCACGGAAGCCACGAGCGGAAGACACAGCAGGACAACCGCCCCCTGCAAGGCGCCGACGAAGGTCGCGGCCAGCGCGCGGCCGGCGAGAATCGTCGGCACTCCGGCGGGGCTCGCGAGCATGAGACGCAACATCCCGAACTCACGATCGTAGACCGTGGAGATCGCCGTCAGCATGGCTCCAAAAAGACTCGCCATGACGACCATGCCGGGAAAGACATACGCCCGGTACGACACCGCCCCCTCGACGTGTGCAATGGCGTTGTATCCCGTGCCGACCAGCAGCAGCCACATGAACGGGCGCACGAGACCGCCGAGCAATCGGCTCCTCTGCCTGGCCGCGCGAGACAGGTCACGAACGACGATCGCCCGGACTGTGCTGGCCGCGCTCATCCCGTCTTTCCCGTAAACGTGGCCGCGTCGGTCGGCCTGCCCTCAGTGCCGCCGGTCTTGGCGAAATAGACATCCTCCAGCGTGACGGGACGAATCGCAAACCGGGTAATCCGGGGTGTCGCCCCCACGGTCCGCGCAAGGTCTCCGTGCGCACCCGTGATGCCAATCCGGTACCCACGATCGGTTTTGACCGTCAGGCATTCGGTGGAGACGGCCTGCAGGGCGCGCGCCGCGTCCTCTGCGCCGGCGCCTTCGATTTCCACGACCTCGCTCCCGATCGCCCCCATCAGCGCCGGCGGTGTGTCGGCCGCCACGACCCGGCCGTGCGCCAGCAGAATGACGCGGTCGCACGACTCGGCTTCGGTCAGGTAGTGGGTGGAAAACAGAATCGTGGTTCCCCGGTCGCGGCGCTCCGTGTCGAGCAGCGTCCAGATCCGATCGCGGTGTTCCGGATCCAGGCCGACGGTCGGTTCATCGAGGATCAGAAGGTCCGGTGCATGCACCGTCGCGCGGGCAATGTCGGTCAAGCGACGCCAGCCGCCCGACAGCTGCCGCGCCGGCTGGGAGGCCTTGGCCACGAGACCCATGCGCTCGAGTGTCGCAGCGACCGCTCGCTGCGCCACAGGTCCCCCGAGGCCCATCAGCCCCGCCGCGAACCGGAGGTTTTCCTCGACCGTCAACAAGCCGTCGATACTCGCCTCCTGGAACACCAGCCCCAGGTGCCGACGGACCGCCGCGCGCTCGCCGACGCTGTCGCGCCCGAAGATGATCGCCCGGCCGCGCGAAGGCCGCAGCAGCGTCGCCAGCAGCAGCATGGCCGTGGTCTTGCCGGCGCCGTTCGGGCCCAGGATGCCGACCAGCGTGCCGCGATCGACAGTCAGATCGAGCGCATCGAGCGCGCGCGTTCTGCCGTAGTCTCGACCGAGCCCGATGGTTTCGATCGCGGGCGCTGACGCGATCATGCCCGTTCGGATGTGGGCGTGAGCACGCGATACCGATAGTCGGGCGGGCCCGTGGCTTCCTGAACGGCCGTGTCGATGATGCGTCGTAGCGGCGTCAGGGTGCAGACCGGGTCGGGGTTGGCCGCCTCACCCGTCAGGGCAAAGGCCTGGCACCGACAGCCCCCGAAATCGACTTCCTTCCGCGGGCAGGTCTGACAGGGCTCCCGCATCCAGGCGTCGCCGCGAAAGGCCTCGAAGGCGGGCGACTCCTCCCAAATCCAGCGAAGTGGGCGATCCCGAACGCTGTCGAAGCGCAGCGTCGTGATGTGCGTCGCGCCGTGACAGGGCAGCGTCCGGCCATCCGGCATCACCACCAGGTAATGTCTGCCCCACCCGCCGTAGCACGGCTTCGGATACGCCTCGTGGTAATCGGGCAACACGTACAGGACCTGCATGCGCCCACGATATCGGGCGATCGCCTCGTCCGCCACGGCCCCGGCGGCCTCCACCTGACTCCGCGTCGGCATCAGCGACTGCCGGTTCTCGAGCGCCCAGCCGTAATACTGCGTGTTGGCCAGCTCGATGCGGTCGGCGCCAAGCGAAGCGGCCATCTCGATGATCTCGCTCACGCGATCGATGTTGGCGCGGTGTAACACGACGTTGATGGAGAAGGCGAAGCCGAGTGATCGCACGATCGCCGCCGCCGCCAGCTTCTGCGGAACGGCACTCATGCCGGCGATCCGATCGGCGACTGCCTGATCGGAATCCTGGATCGAGATCTGGATATGCTCAAGCCCGGCCTCGCGCAACCGTGCCGCTCGACGTTCGGTCAGTCCAACACCTGACGTGACGAGCGTCGTGTACAACCCCAGCGCGCGCGCGTGCGCGGCCAGCTCCTCCACATCCGGGCGGACAAGAGGCTCGCCACCCGACAGACCGAGTTGCAGCACGCCCAGCTCGCGCGCTTCGGTGAAGACCCGCTTCCATGCCTCGGTCGTCAGCTCTTCGCTGGCGCGGTTCATCTCGAGTGGGTTCGAGCAGTACGGGCAGTGCAGCGGGCACCGGTGCGTGACCTCGGCCAGCAGTGTGGTTGGGTGACTATTCGGCACGGACAAGGTCCCGTTCGACAAGCCCGGACAGGTACTCGATGACGTCGGCGGTGACGTCGCAGTGATAGGTGTCGTTCAAGATGCCGGCGATCTCGGCGACAGAGCGATGCCCGTCGCACAGTTCCAGGATCGCGCCGCCAGTATTGTTCAGCAGCACCACCCCTTCCGGGTACAGCAACACGCGCTGCTGCCGCACCGGGTCGAAATCGAGCCGCGCCAGACGCCACAGCGCGGGAACCGAGGCGGCGGTCAATGGCACGTCATGCCTCCGCGTAGGCGTGATGGATCGTGTCGATCATCACCCAGAGCATTTCGAGCTTGAAGGCGAGCGCATCGAAAGCCCGCCGCTGCGTCTCGACGGTGGTGCAGTGGCGCTGTACCAGGGCCAGCCCCTGTTGACTGTCGCGCGGCGCCTGGGTGAGCCGCGTCTTGAAGTAGTCGAGCGCCTCGGGCCGCACCCACGAATAGTGCTGCGGAAAGGCCGCGATGCGCCGCCGCATCAAGTCGGGCGCGAAGAGCTCGGTGAGCGACGAGGCGACGGCATCGATCCATGGCTTGGTCTTGCAGAACGTCACGTACGCCTCGGCGGCAAAGCGGACGCCAGGCAACACGTGCCGCTCGTCTTCCATCTCGATTCGCGGAACGCCGAGCGCCTCACCGAGCGCGATCCACTTCTCGATGCCGCCCGTGCCGGTCTCGGTGCCGTCGTGGTCGACAATGCGCAGGATCCATTCACGCCGCACGTCAGGATCGGAACAGTTGGAGAGAATGGCCGCGTCCTTCCGCGGGATCGCCCGCTGGTAGGCCAGTCGATTCGCGACCCACCCCTGCAACTGCCGCCGCGTCAACTTTCCTTCGTGCATCAGCGCATGAAACGGATGGCTCGCATAGTAGGACGTGCTGAACGAGCGGAGCGCGTTCGCGAGGTCCTCCGGCGAGAGCGGCTCGGTCAGCGCCGGAATGGCAGGCGCCGGAGGCGCTGACAGTGCGGAAGCATGCAAGGTGGTCATGGCGCTGGCTCACGGGAAAGCGTCAGATGCAGACCATCAACGCCCACGATTGCACCGGTCCGGGTCACGCTCGCCCGTTCGAGCGAGTGCTCGAGCAGGATCGGATTCGTGTTGTTGATGTGCGTATAAATCTTGTGCCGGCACGGGAGCGTGGCGAGCCGCTCGAGACTGCCGCCGGCCCCAGCCATCGGAACATGATCCATCTGTCGGGCGGTACGCACCCCAATCCCCGCCGCGATCAGCTCGTCGTCGGTCCAGAATGTGCCGTCGAAGAGCAGCGCGTCGGCCTCGGCCAGACGGGCGAGCAAGGGTACGTCGAGATCTCCGCAACCGGGCACGAACGCGCAGACCGTCCCCGTGGTCTCCTCTCGGAGCAAGAGTCCGACCGTGTGTCCCTGCTCGTCGCTGCGCGCGAAGCGCGGAGGTCCGGCAGGGACCGGAAACGCTTCCACCGAAAGACCGCTGTCAGAGCCGTCACGGTAGCGAAGCGGCGTGCGCGCATGCAGGACGAGCACGGTCACCGGCACCTCGCTGAACGCACGGGTGGTTGGGAGCACGCGGGAGTCGTTCTCCAGAATCGATTGGACGGCGGACGTGGCGTAGATCGGCAGGTGGCGCGCTTCGCGCAGCAGGACGATGCCGAGCGTATGGTCGAGCTCTCCGTCCGTGAGAATGACACCTTCGATGGGGACGTGGCGCACGGTCGACGGGGTGTCGCCGGTGCCCATCCAGTGCAACTGGCCGCGCACATCCGGAGACGCGTTCAGGAGAAACCACCGCCGGCCGTCGGCGCTTACCGCGGCGGATGATTGGGTGCGGGGCCGGGCGGCGGAAGGATCGCGGCGGGCGGTGAGACAGCCGCGGCACCAGCAGTTCCACTGGGGAAACCCGCCTCCAGCTGCACTCCCAAGCAGGAGAATCTGCACGTCACCGCGAGGCGGGACTCCGAGGTGAGTCCCGCCCCAAGGAGAACTACTTGGTGGCCGCGTACGCGGTCACTTCCATCGTGACTGCAACGACGGTGAACTCAGGCTTCGTCCATTCCATGAAACATTCCCTCCTGAAAAGAGCATCGACTCGCCATCGACGCAGAGAAACCGTCGAGTCGGTGACCTACGGCGAGGCTGTGATTATACAGGAATTATACAGGAGCTCTCCCGATCGAGTGCAAGGGCGCGCCAGGGCACCTGAAGGGCGTCTGGTCGAGATGTGCAATGGTGACCGAGGGCAGCGTGTCAGCCGGAGCGAAGCCGAACACCGCGCCGTAGAAATACAGCTCCGCCTCGAGGCAACCGACGATCGACTCCAACTTGCGGAACCCGTGCTGTTCACCCTCGAAGGTCACGAGGGCGACCGGTATGCCTCGAGACTTCAGGGCGTCCGCGATCATCTGGGACTGGTTCGGCGGCACCACGCGATCCTCGAGCCCCTGGAACAGGATCAGGGGACACCGAATCCGGTGGACCCCGTGGATCGGGGACCGTGCACGGTAGATGTCCCGTCGCGCGGGATACGGCGCAATCAGCGTGTCGAGATAGCGCGATTCGAACTTGTGGGTCTCGAGGGCCATGGCCTCGAGATCGCTGATGCCGTAGTAGCTCGCGCCGGCCGAGAACACATCAGGATGACAGGTGAGCGCCGCGAGCGTCGTGTAGCCGCCGGCGCTGCGCCCCCGGATGATGAGACGATCGCGGTCGGCATGCCCCTGAGCGGCCAGGTACTTTGCGGCGTTGGCGCAATCAGCGACATCCGCGATGCCCCACTGCCCGGTAAGCTGCCGCCGATAGGCGCGCCCGTAGCCGGAGCTCCCGCGATAGTTCACGTCCACGACGCCAAAGCCGCGGCTCGTCCAGTACTGCACCTCCAGGTTCAAGCGCACGCTTGTCGATGCCGTCGGTCCCCCGTGGCCGATGACGATGAGCGGGGGGCGCTCGCTGTCGGGGCCCCTCAGAGCCGCGTTGCGCGGCGCGTAGAAAAACGCGTGCGCGGTCCCGCCTTCGTCGGTCGGATACTCGATCGCCTCCGGCGTCGACAGGTAGCCGGGGTCGATCGCGGCCTCGGACGTCGCCCGGATCGTCTCGACCACGCCGGTCGCCAAGTCAATGCGAACGAGCTCCT
>WHSN01000059.1 GCA_009380045.1 Luteitalea sp. | reverse complement strand
AGGGCCCGGCTGTGGCGGTACGGACGTGCCGCGACACTGGTCGCGATCGCGGTTGCGCTCTCGGCCGGCACGATCGCCCGCAACGCCGAGTACGGGTCCAGCCTGTCGCTGTATCGGACCGTCGTGCAACGGTGGCCGACGAGCCTCAGTCACCACATTCTCGGCGGTGCGCTGATGACGGCCGGCTTGCACGAGGAGGCGATCACCGAACTGCGCGCCGCCTTGCCGGGTGCGCCACGTGCCCACTACGATCTCGGCGTCGAGCTGTTCAACGCCGGCAAATTGGACGACGCCATCACGCACCTCCAGGCGCTCGTCGACCTGTGGCAATCACCGCCAGTCGCGCACCCATTCTGGCAGGCGCCGGTTCGGGGTGATGTCGCAGGCGCGCGCCTGATCCTGGGCCGGGCCTTCGCCCAACAGCGCCGATGGCCGGAAGCCTCCCACCAGTTCGAGCAGGTTGTCACGATGGCGCCCGAGCACGTCGAGGCGCACCAGCTGCTCGCAGCGTCCTTGTTCTCGGCCGGCCGACTCGAGCAGGCGGCGGCGCACTACGTCACGTATCTGGCGAACCGTCCCGACGATGTCGATGCACTGACGAACTTCGGAATCGCGCTCGTCGCGGCTGGGAAGAACGACGAAGCCGTGGTCCAGTTTCGACGGGCGGTGGAGGTCGATCCGGAGAACGGCCGCCTCAGGCGAAATCTTGCGAACTCGCTGTTCGACCTCCGCCAGATCGACGAGGCGGCGGTCCACGCCGACCGCGCGGCATCGTTGCGGCCGGACGATCCGGCCGCGATCGTCCTGCTCGGGCAGGTGCTCGCGGTGCAGGGCGAGCTCGCCGAAGCCTCGCGGCAGTTCGAGCGTGCCCTGCAGCTCGATCCGATGCATGAAGACGCGCGCCGGCATCTGGACATGCTGCGGCGCTACACTCCGAAGTGAGAGAGCGCGCAGAGCTTTTCCCGATCGTTCCCCTGGGAGCTCCGCGCGCTCGGCGGTGATCGTTGTCACCTGCCGCTACCCAATCGCCAAGGACCGGGTACGAGTGACGAGATCCACCGTCTGATCCGCGATGGTTATCGCGTCATGCCGTTGCCCTTCAGCGCCGGATCCATGGCTGGGCCCTGAAGAAACTTGATGAGAGCCCTGGCGGCGGCGGCATCGGGGGTGTCCTTCGAGATGGTCGCGGTGATCACCGCCGGAACCTGCAGCTCCGGAATGACCGGTCCAAGATTGGTCAGCGCCTTGTTGTCGAGGATCTCGCTCAGCGGATAGAGATTGAGCTCGTATTCGCCGGGACCGAGAGCGACCGTGCCAGGCATGTTGTGCTTGTCCTTGACCGTGTCGCGTATTCCCAGGGTATCGAGCACTTTGTTGACGGTGAGGAGAGCCGCGCCGGTGGGCGACCACCTCAGCGACTTCGCCTTCAGCATCGCGTTCTTCAACGCGGCCGGCGTGCTCATGTCGATCCTGGGGGCGTCCCCGCGCTGGCCGATGGCCACCGGCACGCGGGCGATGACATCGCCCTTCGCCGAGACGATCTTGCCGGCCTTCGCCAGCTGCTCGTCGACGTCGGGCAGCAGCATCGCGACCTCGAAACCCTGGCCAGCCAGGATCTGATCTTTCAGATTGCCGCGCGCCGATCCGTACTGGATGACCAGCGGCTTGCCCACGGCCTTCTCCGCCTCGGCGCGGACCGCTTCGAGAGGCGTCCTAATCGCCGCGGTGACCATGACGCGCACCTCTCCGGGCTTCGCCTCCGCAACCTTCTGGCCGCGTCCTCCCTGAGCGTTCGCCGCTGTTCCGCAGGTAAGCAGAAACACCAATCCACAACCGACCGTTGCGTACGCTTTCATACGTGCTCCTTGACAGGACTGTCGATACTCGAAGTTCCTCTCGCGGCGCGCCCCGGCGCGCCGGCGAGCCTGCCGGCGATCGTGTGCGGTGCGATCATACCCTGACGCCGCTCCCGGTTCCCGGGTTCGCTACCAATCGAGCTGCACGCCGACCTTGGTCAACCGGCCCTGCAGGATCGTCGTCGGCACCGGCCAGTCGTAGGTCGCCCGGCTGGCGACGGTGCGGGGTGGACCGGCGGTGGAAAAGTTCGTGTTGTAGGCCAGCACCGGGTTGGCGTTGAGCAGGTTATAGATGTCGTAAAACAGCTGCACACGCTTGCCGGCCCTGGGCCTGAATGTTTTCGCGATCCGGAAGTCGACCTGGTTCAAGCGATCGCCGAAGATGGTGCCCGGCTCGACGAGCGGGATGCTGGCAATCGTGCCGCCGGCGCCAGGAGAGATGGTTCTGCCGAGCGATGGCGCGATCTCGGCGTTGGTGGCGGTGTAATTGGCGGTGATCTGCGGCGGCGGGATGCTTTGGAACGAGCCGCTGGTCTGAAGACCCCACCACGGGAGCGGGAATACCGCGATACCTTTGAACTGGGTCTGAAATGGTGGCGAGATGCGGCAGTTCAGCAGGCCGGGAACGATGGCGGCCGCTGCTCCGGCGCTTCCCTGGGGCGAGTCGACGACGAAGCACGCGTCGGTGACGACCCTGCCGGTGCTGGTGCCGCCGGCAAGGAGCAGGCCGGCTGGCAGCCGGGCGTTCACGCTGACGTCGACGCCGTTGTAGACCTCGGTCTGTGTCCCGAAGGTTTTCGCCAGCTTGATCACGTTGTCGGTCGCGCTGCGCAGCGCCGGCGTGATGTCATACAACCCGCACACCTGATAGCCGCCGCCGTCGGGCAGTGACGGGTTCCTCGGCGCCGTGATGCAATACGGGTCGTAGTTCGCCGCCGTGACCAGCTCGTTGTCGGTGGTGATCAGGTTGCCATACCAGCGCCGGAAGTAGCCGACGTTCAGCGAGACGTTCTGCCGCAGCTCCTGCTGCACGCTGGTCGACACCTCCCAGTTGTAGCCCCGGTTGGTCCGCGCTTCGTCGCTCAGGCGCGTCTGCGAGATCGAGCCGCCGAAGTCGGGGTTCTGCACCGCCGCGCATTCGCCATTCGCGGTGAGCGCCACGAAGTCGCATTGCGGCAGGAAGTCGCCGTTCACGTCGTTCCACAGGCGCGTCGTGCTGGTGCGCGTGCCGCGGGCGGGATTGGCGCGGCCGGCGTAGGTGTTGAGGTTCGGGCCTTCGAGATACTTGCCGACGCTCGCCTTCAGGGCGGTCCTGCCGTTGCCGAACAGATCGTAAGCGCCGCCGAGGCGAGGGGTGACGTTCTTCCAGTTCGTCACGTCAGGGACGGGATCGAATGTGACGCGGCGGTTCGGGACGTTCGGGCCTGGACTCAACTCGTTCTCCGGCACCTCCATGTTCTGGAAGTCGTAGCGCACGCCGAGGTTCAGGGTCAGCCGGTTGACCGTCCATTGATCCTGCGCGAAGACACCGATGTTCGCCTTCATCGTTTCTTCGAACCGCAACGGGGTCGCCCATTGGGTGACTTGCCGCGGCACGCCGTCCAGCAGTTGCAGCGTTACCCCGTTCCCGCTGACCTCCTGCGTATTGAGGTTACCCGCGTGATAGACGGTGAACCCGAATTTCGCCGCATGGGAGCCGGTCACGTACGACACCGCCAGCCGCGTGTTCCATTGGTAGCTGTCGTTGAAGCCGATGGGGTTCCGCCACTGGCCCCAGGTGAAGCCGGTGCGGTTCTCGGTGTACGAATAGGCCGAAAACGGCGTCCCGAGACCCTCGTCGTGGCCGAGCGTCCCCGGATACCCCTGGACGAAGTTGCGCTTCGTCAGGACGGCGCCTGCCTCGAGCAGCAGCCGATTGGTCACGGGGGAGTTCCACACCACCTGGGAAAAGTAGGTTGGGATCACGCGATCGGTGTAACAGGCCTCGGGGCTGGCCAGCGGCCCGCATCCGCCCTGGTACCAGTGGTGCCGCAGGTTGAAGTCCAACTGGTGGAACAGGTTCAGCTTGTGCTTCGGATTGATCTGCCAGGTGAAGCGCAGGTTGCCATCGCCTTCGTTCTGGCCGTCCAGCGCCGGACGGCTGAGATCAGGGGTATAGACCGGCTTGTCCGGCGTGAGGTTGTAGAACAGGCCACCCATCCGTGTATCGGACCGGAGGATCTGGAAGGCGGTGTAGAACCACAGCTTGTCCTTCATGATCGGACCGCCGAAGCCCTGCGTGAAATTGACGACGAAGTCCAGCGAGTCCGGCGACGACAGCCCGCGGCTCCGCAGGTCGTCGCTCATGTTGTTGCTCTGCATCGTGTGGTTGCCGTACCTGAAGTTCGTGTACGACCGGAAGGAGTTACCGCCCTCTTTGGGGATGACGTTGGTCCGCACACCGGACAGCTCGCTTTCGGCCCCCAGGCCACCCGTCTCGATCGCGATTTCCTGGGTGCTCGCCTCGTTGGCGCGGACAGACGAGAACGCGCCGCCCCGGCCGTTGCCGGTGTTATAGGTCATTCCATCCTGCAGCAGCTGCTCTTCGCCGCCGCGGCTGTTGTGAATGGAGATCTGTGCGCTGGACGTGCCACCGGTGCCGCCGACATCCTGGGTGTTGGCCACCATTCCGGGGATCAGCGCGCCCATCGCCGAGATGGTCTTGGTGCCGACCGGGACCTCGTCCATGACGTCACGCGTGATCACGCGCTGTTGAACGACATTCTGAATGTCCACGGTGGAGGCCTGACCCGAGACCGTGATGGTTTCCTCGAGCGAGCCCACGCGCATCTCGGCATTCACCGTGGCCGTGAACGACGACGACAGGTCGAGCCCCTCGCGTCTCACGGTGTTGAAGCCGGGCAGCGTGAAGGTGACCGTGTAGGCGCCCGGCCGCAGGTCGAGGATTCTGTAGAGACCCTCGCCATCGGTCACGACGGTGCGGACCTTCTCGATCAGGGCGGAACTGGAGGCTTCGACCGTCACCCCAGGTAGTACCGCACCCGTCGTGTCCTTGACGACCCCTGCGATCCCGGCCGCACTTTGGGCCTCACTGGCTGCGGGGGTGAAGAGCGCTATCGCGACGAGCGGCAGAGCGACGATCCACTGCGGAAGGACGACCGAGAAGCGAGTCATTGAGTCCTCCAGACAATCACTGAAGATCTATTGCGTTTCGTGTCTGTTCAACCGTCGTGGGCGTATCGCGCACCGTCACGAACGCGGTGCCACTCGCTCCCGTGTTCGAAACCGGTAGACGTTGTCGCGAAGCTTTCGATCGTGGCCTCGGACCCTGTTGCCCCGGTCCCTCCGACTGCCCTTCCGGACGCTCGACGCCGCGTCCTTGAAGCCCAGCGGGGAGCTCGGTTGTCGTGCTTCGCGCTGGGAGACGCCACTGGGCAAGCAACGGTATGGCGCTCGCACAGAAACCGCGAGCGCCGTGGTGGCGGCGATCATAGGGAGGTGACCCAACCGACGCAACGAATGAATTGTTTTCAATTGTTTTTCCAGGGTCGAGAGATGGTAGGAGCATCCCTCGAGCCATGACAGGAGCACCGGGTGTCGATCTCGAACCCTTTACTTGACATCGCAACGATTCAGGGATATTAACCGGTGGATTGGACGGCGTAACTCTGCTGCAGGTGTTCGGCTGCTAGGAGAGATGGCGGAGAACGACGAAGATGAAGGAGGTTCGCATGAGCGTTCGATCGCTTGCGTCGGTGGCCGTTCTCGCTATCGTCGTTGGCGCGGTCTCGGTCTTAGGACAAGCGCCGGCCCCTTCAGCCCGCCCGGCGGAAAAGCCGGAGGAATTTCAGAAAGCTCCGGCCGCCGCCGCGCTCGATAAGGCGTTGAAGTCCGCGAGCAAGGACTTCAAGGTTGGCCGGACAGCGTGGGGGGAACCGGACCTGCAGGGCGTCTGGTCGTACGCCACGACGACCCCGTTGTCGTTACGGGACGGGCAGGCCGCCAAGGCGCCGCAAACGCCCGATGAAATTGCAGAGGAGCTCGAGCGACGGGCAAGTGCCCAGGACAGCGCTCCGAGAGCAGGCGATACAGGCACGTATAACGAGTTCTGGTGGGACCGCGGGCAATCCGTCGGGAGGCCGTCGTTGATTGTCGACCCGCCCGACGGAAGACTTCCTCCGTTGACGCCCGAAGGACAGAAGGCGCGCGATGCGGCAATCGCGCGCCAGCGTGACCATCCGGCGGACTCCTACCTGGACCGCTCGCCGACGGATCGCTGCATCATGTACCATGGCGTCCCGCCGCTGCCCTCCGGCTATAGCAACACGTATCAGATTTTCCAGACTCCTGGCCAGGTGGCGATTCTCGACGAAGAGATCCATCACGTTCGCTTGATTCCGCTCGACGGCCGCCCGCACGCCAGTCAGAGCATCCGCCGCTGGAACGGCGACTCGCGGGGCCGTTGGGAAGGTGACACGCTGGTGGTCGAGACGACCAATTTCAACGACAAGACGCGACTGCGATACGGCGGCGGGGCGAACACCGTGGCCGTCGAACGGTTCACCCGCATCGGCCCCGACCTGATCGACTATCGATACACGATCACGGATCCGACTGTGTTTACGAAGCCCTTCACCGTGGCGATTCCCATGCCGCGGCGCGACGACAAGCTCTATGAGTACGCATGTCACGAGGGGAACTACGCGTTGGAGGGTATCCTCAGGGGCGCCCGCGTCCAGGAAAAGGCTGCCAAGGACGGGACGAAGCAGTAGCCCGCGCGAATTCGAGGGAATGACATGCGAATGAGGTACAGCCGCGCCATCCTGGCCGCCGGTGCAGTTGCCATCGCCGTCGCGGCGACCTGGATGCCCACGGCGGGTCAGGCTCCAGCGTTCCAGCCGCCGCGGACCCCGGACGGGAAACCGAACCTGAATGGTCTGTGGCAGGCGATGAACAGCGCCCATTGGGACCTGCAGGATCATGCGGCCCGCCAGGGACCGGTGATCGCGCTCGGCGCCGCGTTCAGCGTCCCCGAAGGAGCCGGTATCGTCGAGGGCAACGAGATTCCGTACCGGCCCGAGGCGTTGGCGAAAAAGAAGGAAAACGCCGACAACTGGATGACGCGTGACCCGGAAGTGAAGTGCTATCTGCCGGGAGTCCCGCGCGCCACCTACATGCCGTATCCATTTCAAATCGTACAGACGCCGACGCACGTGCTGATGGCATATGAGTACGCCAATGCGAGCCGCACGGTCTACATGAACAGCAAGGAGGAAGCGCCGGTCGATTTCTGGATGGGCTGGTCGCGCGGCCATTGGGAAGGAGACACGCTGGTCGTCGACGTCACCGGTCTCAACGACCAGACGTGGTTCGATCGGGCCGGGAACTATCACAGCGATGCGCTCCACGTGGTCGAGCGTTACACCCTCACCGGCGCGGACCACATGATGTACGAGGCCACGATCGAAGATCCAAAGGTGTTCACACGACCCTGGAAGATCAGCATGCCGCTCTATCGTCGTGTGGACAAGGGGGCGCAGCTTGGCGAGTACATCTGCGTCGAGTTTGCCGAAGAGCTGATGTTCGGCCATCTGACCAAGCGGCCGAGCCCGTAATCCGACCGTACGACACCGACGCCGGCGTCCGGTCAGATTGATTGGCTGTTTGTGTCACCACGAACGACGAGCGGCTGCAAGCCAACCGTATTACCAGGACGAGGAACATGACGAACGGTCTCAAACGCTCGCTGCGTGCCGCAGCGATCAGCGCTGTCGTGACGCTCACCTTCGCTGCCGGTCCGGCCGCCCTCCAACAGCGGTCGTCGGAGGGGAGGTGGATCACCGCCTGGGGCACCTCGCAGCAATCGCTGGGGGACACCGCCGTCTCGAACGGCACGGTCCGCATGATCGCGCGGGTGACGATTCCTGGAGACGCGGTCCGGATCAGGCTCGCGAACACGCTGGGTACGGCGCCACTGTCCGTTCGCAAGGCCTACGTGGGCCAGCGCGTACGCGGCGCGGCTCTCGTCCCGGGTTCCAACAAGCGCGTGTTGTTCAAGGGCGCCGAATCGGTCACCATTCCGCCCGGGGAAAGCGTCGAGAGCGACGAGGTCCCGATGAAGGTGGTCGCTCGCGAGGACCTGGCGGTGAGCCTCTACATACCGGACGCCGACGTCCGGCCCAGCCAGCATGGGGGCGCGGTCGTCACCTCGTATGCGACCGCGAATGGCGGCGGCGATGCGGCCGCCGATGAGACGCGCACGCCGTTCACGGTGACCACGACGTCGATGTACTGGCTGAAGGCGATCGACGTCCGATCGACGTCGTCGAGCGGCGCCATCGTCGGCTTCGGCGACTCGATTACCGACGGGACGTGCACGACGCTCGACGCGCACGATCGGTGGCAGGACTGGCTCGCGGTGCGTCTCAACCTCGCCGAGCAGCATCGTGGCGCCGGCGCCTCGTACAAGGCGGTTGTCAACGAGGGCATCGGCGGCAATACGGTGACCCGGGAGAACCTCCAGCCGCCGCCCAACAGCACGCCGGGAATCGAGCGCCTGGACCGCGATGTTCTCGCGCATCAAGGTGTGACGCACGTGGTCGTGTTCATGGGGACCAACGACATCCGTCGCGGCGCGCCGCCGCGGCAGGTGATTGCCGGTCTTCAGGACATCCTGACGCGGCTGAAGGCCCGCAATATGAAGGTCATTGGCGCGACGATTATCCCTCGTCACAACGTCGCCGGGTCCGGCGACAACACCGGGTGGAACGACGCCAAGACGAAGAACCGCCACGAGGTGAACGAGTGGATCCGAAGCCAGGCGCGCTTCGACGGTGTCCTGGATTTCGACAAGATGGTGCGCGATCCGGCCAACGCGGACCTGATCCACGCGCCGTTCAACTGCGACGGCATTCATCCGAACCCACGCGGCTACTACGAGATGGGAACTTCGTTGCCGCTCGAGCTGTTCGCGAAGTAGAGCGACCGTCAGCACGCGTTCCCGGGACCGACGAACGCGCCGTCACGAAAATCGAATGAGTGCGGGCGGACCTGATTGCAGGTCCGCCCGGTTTCCTTGTCTGGTGGGGTCCTACCGGCTCGAGGTGGTCGTCCGTCCGGTGGTCTGGCCCGGCTTGAACAACGCCAGATCGATGGCGTCGGCCATCGCCTTGTAGCCGGCATCGCTTGGATGCAGGTGATCGCAGGAATCGAACGCCGCGAGAAACTTCTTCGGATCCTTCGGATCGCGCGTCACCTTGTCGAAATCGATCACCGCATCGTAGGCCTTGCTGGTCCGGATCCACTCGTTCACGGCCTGGCGCTTCGCTTCGCCGACCTCGGTGTAGTACGCAGCGCCATAGAACGGCGTCAGCGTCGCGCCGTAGATCTTCAGCCCTTTCGAGCGTGCGCGTTCGATGATCTGCTTGTGGCCGGCGATGATCTCTTCGGCGGTCGGGTTCGGATTCTCCCGCCCCTGTCCGATGTCGTTGATGCCTTCCATGAAGACGACGTGGGTGACGCCCGGCTGGGCGAGCACGGCGTGATCGAAGCGCGCCAGCGCGTTGATGCCGGCGTTGTAGGCGCCGTTGCTCAGCACGCGGTTGCCGGCGATTCCAGCGTTCATGAGGCCCATTCTGATCGGGTCGGCCTGAGACAGCATCCGCCGGACGAGGTGGTCGGGCCAACGGTTGTTCGTATTCGGTGTCGAGCGGGTGCCGTCGGTAATCGAATCGCCGTACGTGACCAGCCCGCCGACCGACTCGGGCGCCGTGACCTCGACGCGGTTCAGGATGAACCAGTTCTGCGTCGTGGCGGCGGTCGGAAGCGTGACCGCCCCGCTGTGATTGCCGGTTTGGGAGACGTAACTGGTTTGGAACGCGCCGGTGTGCATCGTCAGTGGCGCCGGCGTATTGGTGTCACCCGGCAGATACAGGTCGATGGCGACATCGCTCATCTGAGGAACGGTCAGATTCACCGGATCGCTGTAGACCACGGCGCCAGGGGGAATCGTGAACGCCGGTTTGGCGCTGAAGGTGAGGGCGCGAGCCGACGCCTGCTGAATCGCCGACTCCTTGTCGCGGAGCGCGATGTGAGCCGCGCCGATCGCGAGCGGCGCCGTCCCATACCGATTGCTCAGCACCACCCGCACCTTCGAGCCACCGATGCTGGTGTGCACAATCTGGCGCAGTGTCTGATTGTTGACGTGCATGAAGGTCGGCGACCTCGGGGGGCCGGCCGGGCACGCGTTGGCCATGAACGGCCGAGGGCCGCCGGCCGCCGGCGGGGGAGGCGGGGCCTGCGGACGCCCCACTTCCGCGGTGGCCCAGGTGCCGACCCAGCGTTCGGTTGCACTCTGGGCGAGCAGAGCGGGATGAAGTGCGGACAGAGCGAACGCAAGCGCCATCGCACCTGCGACGCCCGAGCCAGCACGTTTCCAATGTCGCGGCAGTTCGAGGGGTCTCATAAATTCCGGCTCCTTTCGATTGGCAAGGTATGTCATCAGACCAGGCGAACGCGGCCCCGTTTGCGCAGAACAGCGTCTGGAATCTTCGCTAGGCTACACCCGCGGCGCCGATTGTGGCCAGCTTTTCGGGGCTCCACCCGACCGCCCTGAAGCCGCGGTCGTGCCAGGCCGCCGATGTGGTTGGCGGAACGCCTCCGCCGCGGGCGACTCCTGGTGTTGGATATAATGACGGTCTGCTGTTTCGCGAGCATTCGAAGGAGGGTGAGAACGTGATACGCCACCTGTTCCTCGCGCGAGGCGTGCTGGCCCTCGGGCTGGTTGCCTCGGTCGCGTCGCTTGACGCCGGCGGTCAGTCGCGACCGTCGGAGCTTCGCACAGCGTGGGGTGACCCAGACCTGCAGGGTACCTGGACCGGGGCCACCATTACGCCGCTCGAGCGCCCGGAGCGATATGCCGGCAAGCCGGTTCTCACCGTCGAGGAAGCGCAGGCCCTGGAAGCTCGGGCCCGGACCCAGAACGTCACCGAACGCGCTGCCGCCGCCGGCGATCCCGGCACCTACAACCAGGTGTGGTTCGATCCATCCTCGGCGGTGGTCCCTGACCGGCGAACATCCCTGATCGTCGATCCACCCGATGGACGGATTCCCTTTACGCCTGCCGGGAAGGCGCATCAGAGCCAGTCCTCGGCCCGGTACGGCGTCGGCGCGCGGGACAGCCATCTCGACCTCGATACGGGCGAACGGTGTCTGACCGACGGCGTGCCGATTCCCTATTGGAGCGGCTACAACAACAACTTCCAGATCGTGCAGACCCGGGACGCGGTCGTGATCATCGCCGAGATGTTTCGTGACCGCCGCATCATCCCATTGGACGGGCGGCCACGGACCGACATCCCGCAATGGCTCGGCGAGTCGCGCGGCCGGTGGGAGGGCAACACGCTGGTCGTCGAGACGGTGAATTTCGCCGACAAGGGCAGCTACTGGTGGGCCACCAGCTGGCGCGCCGCCCGGCCGACGCTGCGCATGGTTGAGCGATTCACGCGCGTCGACGCCGAAACCATCGACTATCAGTTCACGATCGAGGATCCGAAGATGTTCACCCGGCCGTGGACGGCGAAGTTTCCTCTCACCACGAATCAGAAGGCGCGCGGCGTCACCCAGGGTCCGCTCTACGAGTACGCGTGTCACGAAGGGAATCACAGCATCGTGAATGTCCTGAGCGGCGCCCGCGCTCAGGAAGCGCTCGCCAAGCCCGCGAAGAGCGGGTCCAAGTAGCGCGCGCGCTCGATGCCGCAGACGTTGGCGGACCTCGCAGGCGCGCTTGCCGCAAGCCCGCTCAACCGGCTCGCGGTCTACCTGCTGACTGAGGTGCCGGGGTTCCCGCCGACGGTGCAGACGCTGCACCTGCTGAGCATCTCGGCGATTATGGGCTCGATCGTGCTGATCGACCTCCGGGTGCTCGGTCTGGCACTGCCAACTCAAAGCACGAACGAACTGGTTCGCCGCCTGATGCCGTGGACCTGGTGGGCGCTGCCGGTGCTCGCCGTCTCCGGTCTGGTGCTCGTCTTCGCCCGACCCGCGCGCTATCTGTCCAACCCGGTGTTCGGGTTGAAGTTCGCGATGCTGGCGCCGGCGATTGTTCTGGCCGTGGTGTTTCAGCGGGGGAGCACCCGCCACCCCCATTTCTGGGAAGGATCGCCCCGGCGCCGCGCATCAGCCAGAGCCATTGCGGCGGTTTCTTTGCTGCTCTGGGTTGGCGTCGCCATGGCGGGACGTTGGATCGCCTACGCGGACTACCTGTTTCCAGAATGAGTTCCCCCGGTGCCTGATTTCGACCTGTGGACCTGGCTCGAGAACCTCCCGATCGCCGTCTACATCGGAGAGACCTGGTGGTTTCCGTTTCTCGAATCGATCCACGTCCTCACATCGACGTTCCTGCTCGGCTCGATCCTGATGCTGGACCTGCGCCTGCTGGGCCTGGCCGGGCGGAATCAGGCCGCCAGCCGCATTGCCACCGAGATCGTTCCGTGGACCCGTGGCGCGTTCGTGATCTCGGCGCTGGCCGGTCTGGGCATGTTCATCAGCCAGGCGAACCGCTATGTTGACAACCGTGCATTTCAGGTCAAGGCGGTCCTGCTCGTCCTGGCCGGTATCAACATGGCGGTGTTCCACCTCCGGACCGTTCGCCACCTGCCGCGGTGGGATACGGCGGCCGTGACGAGCGCCGCCGCACGGTTTGCTGGTGCCGCTTCGCTGCTGCTCTGGATCGCAATCATGCTGGCGGGCCGATGGATCGGACACCTGCTGTAGGCAGGTCCGTCACCCCTTTCCGCCGCTGGCCTTCGAGCAGGTCTGCGAAATGTACACGACGGACTCCGCCTTCAGCGTGGGCGTCGCGCCCCCGGACTGGAACGTTCCGTGGATTTCGAGCTCGTGGCCGACGTGCCAGTTCAGCGTGTCAGCCGGAGCATCGACGCGGTAACGAACCGACGATCGGTTATCCGTCAGCACGTAACCGCCCTGGGCGCTCTCGAGGCAGCCGATGACGATGACGACATCTCGCTTGTCGGAAGGCGAGCTACCCTGCGCCGATACGGCCCCGACCGCCGCAATCACCCCAATGCCGACTGTCCAGATTCGTTTCCACATCGCTAGCCTCCTCGCTCGAGCCCGCCTGCACGGGTGAGACGACGATCGTTTCATGACGCCGACGCCGACCAGATGATTCCGGCGCTCCGCGTCACACCTCAGAGCATTTTCGCGTACGAAGAATGCAACCACAAACAACGGCACGCCGCCCGAACATTATTGCCCATCGCTCCTTTGTGTTGACCGCGCCCGGTGGGCGATTGCGACATGACCGACCGCTTCACGGGTAGGTCCCGGCGACCATGTGGTCGACGAGCTCCCGTGCGGCGTCGGCCAGGTCGCTGGTCGCGTGTTGGTAACAATAGTCGTCAACCCAGCTCGCCACCGTGCGGGCATCGGTCTTGGTCGGCGGCACCTTGGAGTACTGGTTGGCGGCGGAGACGAACCCGAGAATCCACTGCCCCGAGGTGAACCATCTCTCGTCCTGGCGCGCCTCGGTCCAGACGCTGCACGAGTTGGTGCCCGCTCC
Source organism: Luteitalea sp. (assembly GCA_009380045.1). GTDB lineage: Bacteria > Acidobacteriota > Vicinamibacteria > Vicinamibacterales > CAVVIG01 > WHSN01. The sequence goes on along the minus strand of WHSN01000059.1, from coordinate 9,897 downwards.
GTAGATCGTGCGATTGGCCTCACGGCCGGTCTGCGCAACCGCCACCACCGAGCCGGCCGCCGCGAGCAGCGACACGACGCAGGCGGCGAATCGTCCGTTCGACATCATGAACCTCGTCACGAGAGGTGATCTCCGCGACACGCTCGCGTGGCAGTCTACTTCATCCGTGGCCGCGCCGGCATTCTGCTCAGCTGGCCGCCGCTTCGGGCGCAGCCGCGGCCCTCATTATTCCCTCACCCGCTTGATTCCCCGTCCCGCTTTTTTCAGGGTTTTTCCCAACGTCGTTGACTCATGGACGCCTGCGGGTATAGCGTCCGCTGCGACGCCAACCTTGGACGTGCAGCTCGTCTGCACGCATCGATGCATCGACGAGGGACCCATGAAGCGCACGATCCGCCGGCTGATCCTTTCAACGACGGTCTTGATCTGCTGCGCCCTCATTGCGACCGGGAGCGGTCGCGTCATCGCGCAGACCGCCCCGGCGACGAACCAGGCATCCGCTCGTCCCGATCCCTGCCGGACACCAGGCAACAAGGTTGTCGCGGAGAACTGCAGGCCCGGAAACCCACGCGAGGAATGGGACATCTACAACGCCGGCGATCCTGACATACAGGGCTTCGCCACCGACATCAGCGTCAATCTCGGCGAACGCGTGGAGTTCAAGATCAAGACCCACTCGCCGAGATACCGGATCGACATCTATCGAACCGGCTGGTATGGCGGACGGGGCGCGCGGCTCGTCGAAACCGTCCGGCCATCGGCGCCCCTGCCGCAGACCCAGCCCGAGTGCCGCATCCACAACCAGACGCGCCTGGTGGACTGTGGCACATGGAAGGTGTCTGCCGCCTGGCAGGTGCCTCGCGATGGTGTGTCGGGTGTCTACCTGGCACGGCTGGTCCGCGAAGACGACGAGCCGACCAGCTGGCGTTCGGAGGAGCTCGATCAGCCGCCGATCGAAAAGCCGGCCGCGCTGCCGCACGCATATGGCGCGCTTGGTCTCGGCAGGCTGCGCGACGCGCTGACAGAGAAGCGGGCGAGCCACATCGTGTTCGTGGTGCGCGACGATGCGGCGCGATCCGAGATTCTGCTTCAGACCTCCGATGTCACGTGGACGGCGTTCAATCGGTACGGCGGCTCGAGCCTCTACGGCTCCTGGCCGGCAACCCAGGGGGGCGGCGGCAATGCCGGACTGGCGCCGGATCTCGAGACCCGCGCCTTCATGGTCAGCTACAACCGACCGCTGGTGAATCGGCTCGGATTTCTGCAGGATCAGTTCTTCAATTCGGAGTATCCGCTGGTGCGGTGGCTCGAGCGCAATGGCTACGACGTCACCTACTTCGCCGGCGTCGATACCGATCGCCGCGGGGCGCAGCTCAGGAACCATCGCGTGTTCATGACGTCCGGGCATGACGCGTATTGGTCTGGCGCGCAGCGCCAGAATATCGAGGCGGCGAGGGACGCGGGGGTCAACCTGGCGTTCTTGAGCGGCAGCACGGGGATGTGGCGAACGCGGTGGGAGACGAGCCACGACAGCGCGAAGACGCCCTACCGCACCCTCGTCTCCTACAAAGAGACGCATGCGGACGGCAAGCTGGACTCGGCCAAGGACGAATGGACCGGCGCCTGGCGCGATTCACGCGTGTTCAACCCGATTGGCCCGAAGCCGGAGAATGCGCTCGTGGGCACGCTCCACACCGTCGGCGGCTTCCGAAACGATCCCTTGCTGGTACCTGCCGACTACGCGCAGCTGCGTTTCTGGCGGAACACCAGCGTCGCCACCCAGAAGACAGGGGAGGCGGCTATCCTCGGCAAGGGGATTCTGGGGCACGAATGGGACCAGGACGTGGACAACGGCGCCCGGCCAGCCGGGTTGACCCACCTGTCCTCGACCAAGATCCAGAACGTCGCGTACTTGCAGGATCTCGGGACGCTGTACGACTCTGGGACCGCGACGCACCATTTGACCCTCTATCGCGCTGCCGGCGGCGCGTTGGTCTTCAGCGCCGGCACGCCGCAGTACGCGTGGGGCCTCGACGACCATCACACCCACTGGACCACTGGCGGGACGCGCGTCAGGCCGGAAGTCGCAGGCCCGGTGAAGGCCATTCAGCAGGCGACGGTGAATCTTCTGGCTGACATGGGCGCCCAGCCAGCGAGCCTCCAGCCGGACCTGACGGCGGCACAGCCGTCGCAAGACACCTCGGGTCCGGTCGCGCGAATTCTGTCTCCCCGGCCGGGAACACTCGTCGCCGGACCGCTCACGATCCAGGGCACGGCCGAGGATGCGGACGGGGGAGTGGTGGCCGCGGTGGAGGTGTCGGTCGACGGCGGCGTGACGTGGCATCCAGCCCGAGGCACGTCAACCTGGATCTACGAGTGGACGCCGGCGGAGTCGGGAGATCGGTTCACGATCATGAGTCGTGCGACCGACGACAGCGCGAATCTTCGTGTTTCCGAGCAGGTCGTGCAGGTAACGACTGCGCGCCGAACGTCTTGACGAGGGTGAACCTCGTCTCGTGCGTCCTGGCGCCTGGTGATGAACGCTGCAATGGGGAAGGGTAGAGCGATGAAGCGCACACGAGCACGTTGGGAACTGACTCTCGCGGCCGCGACGTGTCTCGCGCTTGCCGCGGTTGCCGTGGGGACCCGGACGGTTGCGGCGCAGGCACGCCAGCAACCCGGCGCGTCCACGACCCCGAGCGACCCGTGCGCGGCGCCGGCGAACAGGGTCATCGCCGAAAACTGCCGCCCGGGCAATCCCTCCACCGAGTGGGACATCAACGGGTGGGGCGATCCAACCATTCAAGGGTTCGCAACCGACATCAGCTACAACGTTGGTGAAACCGCGGAGTTCAAGATCGATACGCCCGCCGTGCGGTATCGCATCGACGTCTATCGCATGGGCTATTACCGCGGGCTGGGCGCCCGCCTGGTAGACACGGTGCGGCCGCTGGCGCCGCTGCCGCAGGTTCAGCCCGAATGTCTGCAGGATTGGAGCGTGCGGCTCTACGACTGCGGCAACTGGGCAGTCTCCGCGTCGTGGACCATTCCGGCCGACGCCGTGTCGGGTGTGTATGTGGCCCGGCTGGTTCGGGAGGATCCCGGCGGCGCGACGTGGCGGATGGACAATGCGCGCCAGCCACATCATCTTCATCGTCCGAGACGATTCCTCCAAAGCGGACGTCGTCATGCAGACCTCCGATCCGACCTGGCAGGCGTACAACACCTACGGCCTCGGGAGCACCTACAACGGGCTGACGGCCACCGGCGCTTCGGGCGGTCGCGTGGCGCGGGCGAACAAGGTCAGCTTCAACAGACCGTTCAGGAACCGGACGTCCGGATCGGTCAACCAGTTCTTCAACGCCGAGTACGCGCTGGCGCGATGGCTCGAGCGAAACGGCTACGACGTCACCTATTTCGCGGGCGTCGATGCCGATCGGCGTGGCGACCGGTTGAGGAACCACAAGCTGTTCATCTCGATTGGCCACGACGAGTACTGGTCGGCCGGTCAACGCAAGAACGTCGAGGCCGCCCGTGACGCGGGTGTGAACCTGGCGTTCATGAGCGGCAACGAGGTGTTCTGGAAAACCCGGTATGAGCCGAGCATCGACTCGACCAAGACTCCCTATCGCACCCTCGTGGTCTACAAGGAAACACACAGCTACGACACGCCGACCAACGAGCTGCAGCCGGGAAGGAAGATCGATCCGATGAAGGACGTGTGGACCGGGACCTGGCGCGATGCCAGCCCCTTCAACCCGGAAGGTGCGCAGCCGGAGAACGCGCTCACCGGCACGATCTTCACGGTGAATGCGAACCGGATGGATCCCCTCGTCGTGCCGGCCAAGTACGGGAAGCTTCGGTTCTGGCGAAACACCGAAGTCGCCCGGCTGGCGCCGGGAGAGACGGCGGTATTGGGCAACGGGATCCTCGGTCACGAGTGGGACGAGGATCTGGACAACGGATTTCGTCCGGCCGGGATCATCCATCTGTCCGAAACCACCATGGACGGCGTCGCGTATCCGGTTGACTGGGGGACCGTGTACGACGCCGGGACCGCCACCCACCATCTGACCCTGTATCGTGCGAAGAGCGGCGCCCTGGTCTTCGGCGGCGGGTGCGTCCAATACTCGTGGGGGCTCGATGACTTTCACGACAACCAGACAGCGGTCGGCGGCGCGCGGGCGAATCCGTATTCGCATCGCGTCACCCACGACCCGTATGGCCAGGTCAAGGCGATGCAACAGGCAACCGTGAATGTGTTTGCCGACATGGGCATTCAGCCGAAGAACCTCCAGACCGACCTGGTGCCGGCGACACAGTCTCAGGACAAGGCCGGTCCGATCTCGAAGATCGTGTCGCCGCAGCCCAATGCGAATCTCGCGACCGGGACGATCACCATTTCCGGCACCGCGACCGACGCGGGTGGCGGTCTGGTTGCCGCAGTGGAGGTCTCGACCGACGGCGGCAGCACGTGGCATGCGGCCACCGGGACGGATCAATGGACCTACGCCGCGACGATTCCCGCCGGAGCGGCGTCGAGCAGCATCATGACCCGCGCGACCGACGACAGCGTCAACACCGAGGTGCCCGGCCGGCCGGTTGTGATTCAGCACGGACGAACGACCCCCGCGCGCTGAGGGGACGAACCCTGCCTCGTCACTTTGCTCGACTGTTCGGGTTTCTCGCCGAAACCTCGAAAGTGACAAAGTGATTTCAGAAGGCGAGGAGGTACGTAATCTTCGCCATGATCGCCCGGTGATCGAAGTCTCTGGGCCTGGGATTGACGGTGTCGTCGAACCGGTGCATGTTGTTGAGCACCAGGAACACGTCGCTGCCGGGTCTGTACCACAGCCGCACGCGGATGTTCGCCTGCAGGTCTTGTGAGACGCTGTCGTACTGAATCAGCCACTGCGAGTACAGCTTGCGCCCTCTGGCGACGAAGGCATCGACGCTCGCGAGGGTCGTGCTGACTCGGCCAGCGTCTGGAAAATCGAACACGTTTCGCTCCAGCCGTCCGCCGAGCCGGAGGTACGGGGAGATCTTGACCGTCGCGTTCCCCATGAGACGGGTGCGGTGAGCGCCGTAGAACTGGCCGGCTCCGGCGCTCACGGTCCCGAACAGCCGGCGGCCGCTGTTGGTGCTCGCCTGCGCAGTGACGAACGTGAACGCGTACGCGCCAGGCGGAATCGGCGTGCCAGCGACCGTGAAGGTCTGCGCCGGATGATCGATCTCGCGGCTCACTTCGACCTCGACCTCGTCGAGCGACCGGAAGACGAGCCGACTCTCGAGCGAGACGAGGCCCGATTCGAAGTCGCCCGTTCGGTGGCCCTGAATCCGTTCCATGGTGCTCAGGAACCGCACCTGTCGGACGTGAGGGACACTGGGCCGCGGGTACCATCCGAGCTGCCCGCGGTGGCGGATCATATCGTTGCGGCGGACGAACCCCACCGCGGGGTCGAAATTGCGGCCGATGCTCAGGTATTCAGCGGCGACGCTGGCGCGATCGTTCTGAATCAGGAGACTCGCGTCGCCAGCCGTCGAGGCGGCATGCCCGTCGGGGGTCAGCACATGACTGACCCACGCAGCGATCTGGCTGCTGCTGAAGAAGCGCAGCGTGACATCGCTGCCGACCGCACGGTTGTACCCGGCGTGGTTCTGGACGTTGGTGAAGATGGCGCCGACGTTGTTCCGCCGCCCCCAATCGGCCCTGATGCGGCCGACCGCGAAGTTGGCACCTGGTTGATCGATCGCGTCCCCGGTTTGGAGATTCAGCAACCCGTACGACACGCCGCCGCTTCGGCCGCTCAAGCGCGCGCCGCCATGAATCGGCTGCGTCAAGCCGATGCGCCGGCTGAAGTAGGTGACGGCTTCCTGACCGGCAGCGCTCCCACCCCCACCGCCGGCGCCCCCGCCGCCCACGCCTCCACTGCCAGCCGACACGTTCGAGAGGCCGAACGCAAACAGCCCGTTTCGCTCGAGGAAGAACTCCCGCTTCTCTGGGAAGAACAGGCTGAACCGGGTCAGATTGACTTGGGCGTTGTCGGCCTCGACCTGCGCAAAATCGGTGTTGTACGTCAGATCCAGTGTGGCGTCCGACGTGATCGCGTACCGAACGTCGAGGCCCACGTCTCTAGCCATGTCCGAGGGACGGTTGTCCAGTCCCGGCGTCTGGCGTCCGACGAGGCCGTAGGGCTTGACCTGCAGGTTGCGGCTTCTCAACAGCCGCTGCAGGCCGCGAAGCGTACCGTAGCGTGATACCTGCGTCATCCCGGCGCGATAGTTCCGGTTCATCATCGGCCAGAACACTTCCTCATTCTTGCGGCGAATCTGGCGATACAGGAGCAGACCCATGACCGGCTCCTCGGTATCGGGATAGCGCAGCGTCGAGAACGGGATCGCGACCTCCAGCGTCCAGCCGGTCTCGGTGATCCGCGCCTCGCTCCGGTAGACCCCTTCCCAGTTCCAGTTCGGCGGCCCTTCATCGGTAATGAGGCCGTCTTCCTGGGTTCCGAACGGGTTCAGCCCGAAGATATAGGCATTGTGCCGGTCGTGATAGGTGTCGAGGGCGATCACGAACCGGTCATCCTGCTGATTGGGCCCTTCCCGCTGGAGCACGCTCCTGGTGATGAGGTGAGGTTCGGAGTCGTGGAGGGTCATGCCGAAGTACAGCGTGCTCGAGGTGTAGGCGACCCGCACCTCGGTACGCTCGGTGGACGGTTGTCCTTCGTCCGGTTCGCGCTGGCGAAAGTCGGTGATCGGCGGGATCTGTTGCCAGACCGAGTCGTCCAGTCGTCCGTCGATGGACGGCGCGTGGTCGATACGGACGGCCACTGCGGGGTCGGCCATCGTGTCCTGTGCGCCGACTGTCCGGGTCGCGACAGCAAACAGGATCGCGATGCCTACCGCCGCAGGCGCGAGTGATCCGATATGAGACCTTACACGACATGAGCGCGCGGGCCGACCGGCCGACTGATTCACGAGTACCGCCTCTGCTGTGATACTTAGAGGAAACGATGACCGAAAAGCAACGGCCGTGGGATGAAACCGCTTGCGCTTGTGATGCCGACGGCAGTTCGGGGGGATGGCGGATCCCTGGCTCCCTCCTGGGCGCGAGCCCTGAAGCCCCGAGCACGACAGCATCGAGAGTGAGACGTCAGGGACGCTCGAGCGATGGCAAGGCGCACTGGACGGAGGTCCGTCCCTGGTTTGTCCGCGCCTATCCCCGGCTGAGTGAGGTGCGTCCCAATGACGATTGACCGGCGGCCTGGTTGACGGTAGGGTCCGCGTGGTGGTCATCGCGATACGTCTCCGGGTCCACGGGATCCGTCACATCGCGATTTGACATCACCGTGGCGGCGGGCGTATGTCTACCCTTCCGTCAACCCCTAGCGGGGTGCGGCGAGCTGGACCGGTCGCACATCGTACGACCCGACAGCGAACGAGGAACTTATGCGGACCATCATCCAGCCTGTTTCCCTGAGTGCCGCGGCGGTGGGACTGAGCGTGCTCCTGTCGAGCGCGTCGTTCACCGCGCAAGCCCCGGCCGCGCGGCAGACCGCCGATCCCTGTGCGTCGCCGGCGAACAAGATCGTCGCCGAAAACTGCAAGCCCGGGAATCCGCGGACCGAGTGGGATATCAACGCCGACGGGGACCCGACGATTCAGGGGTTCGCGTCGGCCATGAGCGTGAACGTGGGCGAGAGCCTCGACTTCAAGGTCCGCACGCATTCGCCGCGCTACCGCATCGATCTCTACCGCCTGGGGTGGTATGGCGGCAGCGGCGCGCGCCTGATCCAGTCGATTCGTCCATCGGTCACGCTCCCGCAGGCGCAGCCGGATTGCCTCACCGCGAACCAGCGACTGGTGGACTGCGGCAACTGGACGACGTCGGCGTCGTGGCAGGTGCCCGCCGACGCGGTGTCGGGTGTCTATGCGGCACGCCTGATCCGGGAAGACGACGAGCCGGAACCGTGGCGGTCCGAGGGCAACAACAGCGGGGTGTCAGGCCCGGCGGCTCCGCCCCCGCCCTTGCCCCATTCGTACGGCGCGTTGGGGTTGGGCAAGCTCGAAGACGCGATGAAGGAGAAACGGGCCAGCCACGTCCTCTTCGTCGTGCGCGACGATGCGAGTCAATCGACGATGCTGTTCCAGACCGCCGACCCGACGTGGGTGGCCTTCAACCGGTACGGCGGGTCGAGCCTCTACAGTTCGTATCTGCCCAACCAGGGCGGCGGCGGTGGGGGCGGGGGCGGCGCCGCCGACAACCCGCGCACGCGCGCCTACATGGCGAGCTACAACCGGCCGCTGACCAACCGCAGCAGTACGGTCAGCGACCAATTCTTCAGTGCCGAGTATCCGTTGGTGCGGTGGCTGGAGCGGAACGGCTACGACGTCAGCTACTTTTCCGGCGTCGACAGCGATCAACGGGGGTCGGAGATCCGGGAGCACCAGATCTTCATCTCGGCGGGGCACGATGCCTACTGGTCGGCGGCGCAGCGGGCGAACATCGAGGCGGCCCGCGACGCGGGTGTGCATATCGCGTTCATGGGCGGCGGGGTCGGCATGTGGAAGACGCGGTATCTGCCCAGTGTGGAGGGCCTGAACACGCCGCATCGGACGCTGGTGTCCTATCGGGAAACCCTCGCGGACGGCAAGCTGGATCCGATCAAGGATGTGTGGACCGGCACCTGGCGCGATTCACGCGTGTTCAACCCCGAGGGGGCGAAGCCGGAGAATGCGGTGACCGGCACGATTGCGACGGTGGGTCCGACGCGGCACGACCAGCTCGGTGTCCCGGCGCGCTTCGGGAAGCTCCGATTCTGGCGCAACAGCGACATGGCCCTGCTCGCCGACGGCACGACCGCGTTTGTCGGCCGCGGCGTTCTCGGCCACGAATGGGACGAAGACCTCGACAACGGCAGCCGGCCGGCCGGCCTGATCCGACTCTCGGAGACCATCGTCGACGGTGTGCCCTACGTCCAGGACTGGGGGGGCGTCTACGATTCCGGCACGGCGACGCACGCGATGACGCTGTACCGGGCGCCGAGCGGCGCCCTGGTGTTCAGCGCGGGCAGCGTGCAGCATGCGTGGGGCCTCGACGATCTACACACCTACTTCGTGACGCCGGGGCGGTTACGGCCCGATCCGATGGGGCCCGTGAAGGCGGTGCAACAGGCGACGGTGAACCTGTTTGCCGACATGGGCGTGCAGCCGGCGAACTTGCAGCCGGATCTGCGACCGGCCCAGCCCTCCACCGACCGCACGGGCCCGTTGGCGCGCATCACCACGCCGGCGGCCGGGACCATCGCGGCAGGGCTTCTGACGATCGCTGGCACGGCGACCGATCGCGACGGCGGGATCGTGGCAGGCGTCGAAGTCTCAGTGGACGACGGGGCGACCTGGCATCCGGCGGTGGGCACGGCGTCGTGGGAGTACGAATGGCAGGTACCCGCGACGCTCGACCAGGCGACCGTTCTCAGCCGTGCGGTTGACGACAGCAACAACCTGGGTGAGGTCAGTCCGGCGGTGCGGGTCCGCGGCGCGCGTGCCCGGACGACCGAGGAGCAGCAGGAGTAGCAGGCCGGACCGTCGAGCCCTTCGAACCGCGTGATGATGCCGTGAGGAGATGACGTGATACCGAACTCGCGACCGTTTCAGGTGCTGGTCGTCGCGGCAGCCGTCGCGCTGATCGTGACGCTCGTCGGCGTACGGCCCGACGCGCAGGCGCGCGGGCAGGCTCCCCCGGCGGCGGCGCCGGCGGATCCGTGTGCGGCGCCGAAGAACAAGGTCATCGCGGAGAACTGCAAGCCGGGCAATCCCTCGACCGAGTGGGATATCAATGGGACCGGGGATCCCTCGATTCAGGGGTTCGCGACCGACATCAGCTACAACCTT
>WHSN01000088.1 GCA_009380045.1 Luteitalea sp. | reverse complement strand
GTTCGACAGTGCAGCGCTCTGCTTCAGGCGCTCGCGGAGCTGGGCACGGGCAGGATCTTCTGGGCGGGCGCATGCCGAAAGGACGACACACAGCAGGAGGAGGTGGAGCCTCATGGCGCTATCCTCACCAGTTTGGCATGTCGGATCAAGTGACTGCTGTACTGCCCACGGAGCACCGACTCGAGGCTTCGGGAACGGAGGTTGCTCGCGGAAGTAGAGACGCTCCGCACCAGAGAGCGAATGCCGGGATGCTGATGCCGGCTGTGCAAGCGTTCCTTGACCAGGTGAACAATCTGCGGAATGCAACCCCCGATCACCAAGCCGGTTCCCATGAAGCCCAAGATCTGGGAGGTGGTCATCTGGCCCTTCCCGGACCCTCTCCGTTATGGACTGGCGTGTAATGTGCGCAAATCAACGCCTTCGTCCCGAAGCTGCTCGAGATCCACCGCCCGCCGAGCCTTGATGAGTGGCATCACACGGCGCACGTCCTTCGCGCGGTTGAGACCGACAACCGCATCGATTCGGCCATCGTTCACATAGCACGCCAGATAGCTGTCGGAGTCCAGCCGGCCACGTACGACGAGCTGCTCCCACTTCGTGTGGAATCCGGCGTACTGCAGATTCGCATCGTACTGGTCAGACCAGAACCAGTGGACCTCGTCGTACACGACCGGCTTGCCGAGCATGTTGCGCGCGGCCGCCGCGCCTTGCTTGACGGCGTTGTGCCAGTGCTCCACTCGCATCTGCCGATCGAAGAGGGGATGATAGTGATTCGCGACGTCACCTGCGGCATGAATACCGCTGACGTTGGTGCGGCAGTGCTCGTCAACGACAACTCCGTTGTCCAGGTGAATGCCGCTATCTCCCAGCATGTCCACCGCTGGCTCGATGCCGATACCCACGACGACGAAGTCGCATTCAAGACGCAGCCCTCCCTTTGTGACAACGGAGGCGACGCGCCGCGTTCCCTCGAACCTGGCGACGGTGTCCTCGAAGATGGTGCGAACACCGTGAGCGCGATGGAGGTCAGCGATGGTCTGGCCGACCGCTTCGCCGAGCACGCGGAAGAGCGGCGTCTTCGATGGGTCGATGGCGACGACGTCCAGCCCTTTCTGCCGCAGCGACGCAGCCACTTCCGAGCCGATGAACCCCATGCCCACGACGACGACTCGGCGGCCGGCCACCATCTCCTTCCGAATGCGATCGGCGTCCTGCACCGTGCGAAGACCGTAGATACCTTCCAGATCGCCACCGGGAATCGAGACGCGCCGGTTGCGCCCGCCCGTGGCGATGAGCAGCGCGTCGAACGGTACGCGACGATGATCCTCGAGCTCCACCAATCGCGCCGACGGATCGATGCGTGTCGCCCGTGTCCCGAACACGGTCTCGATGCCGTGTTCCGCGTAGAACGCGGACGGCCGGACCAGCGCTTTGTCGAACGGCACTTCGCCGCGCAGGTAGGCTTTGGACAGCGGCGGCCGCTCGTACGGCGGCTCGTGCTCGGCACCGATCAGGGTCACGGTCCCATCAGCGCCCTCTTCGCGCAGCGTGATGGCAGCCGTGGCGCCAGCCAGGCTCGCGCCAACGATCACGTATGCACGGGGCATCACACCTCGATCTGTAACGCGTCACCCGCGACTCGGACGGGATACACCTTGACCGGCAGTGTCGCCGGAGGGGCGAGCACCTTCCCCGTGCGCACGTCGAACTCCGAGCCGTGGCACGTACACGTGACGGTGGTGCCCGCCAGCTCGCCTTCTTCGGCAAGCGAGCACTGCTCATGCGTGCACGCGTCGGCGAACGCGTAGTACGTGCCGCCGACGTTGGCCACAGCGACTCGTGTGCCACGCACATCGATCGCCGTGATGCCGTCCGTAGGTATCTCGCTCGTTTTGACGGCCGTCACGAATTCTGCTGCCATTGGCACACCTCCTCGGTGATGAAACGCCACGCGATTGGGACACTCTCGCACATGTCGCGCCAGACCCCAACCGCCGGAGCTTGGCGTTCGAACCGCCTCAGATCGACTTCAGGAACTCGACGAGGTCGGCTTTCTGTGCCGCTGTGAGATTCAGCGCAAACAGCTCGTCATAGTGATTGATCACTGCCAGGAGATCCGGCGCACTGCCGTCGTGGAAATACGGCGGATGCTGCCAGAGTCCGCGTAACGGCGTCGTTCGGTATTTCCCAGTGGCAGTCCGCAAGGCATACGCCGGATCCATCCCGACCTCCGCCGGATCGTGCAGGAAGGGCACCCTCCGCGTCGGCCCGCTCAACACGTCCGTGAAGTGCGGCCCTGGTGGCAGGTGGCGCATCCCGCCTGGTTGCGGAACAGACGCTTGCCGCGGTTGGCGGCCTGCCTGTCGAAGCTGCCTTTCGAAGGCTCCGGCGTGCGCAAGCTCAATTGATAGTCCAGCAGGGCCGGCAGCTTCGGCGTGACGAGATCCGGCGTCTGCGTGATGAACAGGTCGATGCGCGGATCGTGGAAGGGGCCCTGCCCGCCCATCTGGCCGACCCCCACGTAGGCATTCCAATACGAGATGGGCCCATCGGCGCTGAACGTCTCGAAGCCGACCCCCTTCAACCCATAGATCGGCGGGAGGACAATCGGCAGCGAGCGGCGGTTCAGCGACAGGAGGTTCGTGCCGTCGAACGCATGGTGGCGGGGATCATATTTGCCCGGCCCCCAGGCGTCGAACTCCGCCCTGGTGGCCGGATCCAGCGCCGGCGAGAGAGCCACGATCGCCCCACGTTCAGGTCGATAAGTCGCATGGTCGCTCGCTCCTTGTTGTCGGGCGCTAATCGCCATTGATGCGCATCGCCTGAAATGCAATCAACGCGCCAGCGTGTCGGCCCCATCCATCAGCGATGCGGTGAAGGACCTCTCTTTCGCTTTGAAAGCTCGCGGTTTCATTTGCCCGGATCGCCGGCGCTTGGAGAGCGGACACGGTGGGTGGTTGCCGTGAAGATTCCGGCCGATCCGCCGCTGCGTCTCACACTGACCCTGCCCGCTCTCACTGGAGCCGCCAACATCTACGTCCTCGTAGCAGGGTCGCAAAAGGCACGTGTGCTACGACGTGCTGACTGGGGTTCCCGACCCGAACACCTACCCAGCGCCCGGCGTCCGATTGACCGAGGGAGCGTTGGTTTGGTGGGTCGATCGAGAAGCCGCGGCACAACACACGAGCGTGCCGCCGCCGCGCACTCCCTCGAAAGGCGGTGCCTCAGACGCGAAGGCACGTGTCGACACATCTCACGCGTCCTCATCAATGGCTGCCCGATGGCTCAGCTGCTTTCAGCGATGAACACGTCCTCTGCAGGGTTCGCGTCTCGATTCAGAGCGCCGGCCTTCGACAACCTATCGAGCAGGAGATGGAAATACACCAGGCCGGCATACGGCCGCCATCGTGTGACCGCGCGGCGCACACCCGCGTAGTCCATCGGCCGCGAACGCCCGAGCCAGCGCCCCAACCGCTTTTGAGCGCCCACATCATCGCCTGGGAACACGTGCAAGCGGCCCAGACCTCTCAGCAACACGTATTCGGCTGTCCACCGGCCGACGCCGCGTAATTCGAGCAGACGCTGCTGCACCACGGCGTCATGTCCCTGCTGGAGGCGTTCGAGATCCAGTTCCCGTCGGGTGATCGCGCGGGCGAGGGCGAGAAGCGCGCGGACTTTTTGACGGCTGAACCCAATCGCCCGGTACTCCTCCGGCGTCAGTCGCGCCACCTCGTGCGCGGTGGGGAAGGCGTAGTGGGTGTCGCGCGGCGTTCCGAATCTCGCGCCGGTGAGCGCCGCGAGTCGGTTGAGCAGTTCGAGGCCCACCTCCAGCGACAACTGCTGGCACGCGAACGCGTTGATCACGGCTTCGAACATCGTTGGAAACCGGGGCGGCTTCATCCCTCGGAATGTGTCGGCGAGCGGCCCCAGCCGCGCATCATCCGCGGCCATGTGGTACCAATCGGTCAGATCGATCCGAAGCCCGAGCAGCCGATCGACGATCGACCGCACACGTCGTCTCTCGAGCAGCGTCCGCGGCGGTGGCGTTGCCATCACGATCAGCCTCGGCGCCGCAGACGAGGCGGCTTGCCGCACGGCGAGCTCGGTCGGCCGTCCGCCGATCACGATCACACGTCGATATGTGGTGCCATCCCAGCGATCGATCAGGTTGCGTGGACGGCGCCGCAGTGTCCACACCGTGAGATCGAGGCGGAACGGCGGAACCGGGTGCAGCACGAACGTGAGCGAGGCTCGGCGGTGACCCATCACATGGATTCAGCGCATCGATCGCCGGGGCCGGTCCACGGCGACGGTCCGCCTGGACGTCGCCGGCCGCCGCCGCTTCCCTTGCACGTACTGTTGCAAGGCGACCGCATTGTTGTGCTGCGTATCGTGTGAGCTGTAGACAAGCGTGACTCTGCCTCGCCGGGCAGCCGAGACGATCGGCTGCCAGGCTTCCGGCCGGGAATCGAGCTCACGGACGTAGCGCCGACGAAACTCGCTCCACTTGTCCGGATCGTGACCGAACCACTTTCGCAGCTCCGTGCTGGGGCCGGCCTCCTTCAGCCACGCGTCGACCCGGAGCTTCGCTTTCGAGACGCCGCGAGGCCACAGCCGTTCGACCAGGAACCGGGTGCCATCGGTCGGCGAGGCCGAGTCGTACGCTCGTTTCAATGTAATCATCGTCCGACACTGGCTTCAGCAGCTTTGAGGTCTGCGCCTTGCGCCGCGTCCCGGATCGAAGGCCGAACACCGAGCTGGAACGTCCCAGGTACGGTCTTGAACGCGATCGCCAGACGGTTCCATCCGTTGATCGCCACAATCGCCACGGTGAGATCAACCAACTCCTTCTCCGTGAACTGCAGCCGCGCGAGATCGTACACGTCGTCCGGCACGTGATCGACGCTGACGAGGGTGACCGCCTCGGTCCAGGCGAGCGCCGCGCGCTCCCGATCGGAGTAGAACGGAGTCTCCCTCCAGAGACTCACCGCGTACAGGCGCTGCTCAGTTTCACCCCGCGACCGCGCGACCTTCGTGTGCATGTCCGCGCAATATGCGCACCCGTTGATGAGCGACGCACGCAGCCTGACCAGTTCGAGGAGACCTCGATCGAGACCGGTCTGCTGCACGTACTGTTCGAGCCCCATCATTGCGGCCCCGACTTCCTGGGCCGTCTTCGCGTAGTCGATCCGTGGCTCCATGACTCTCTCCTTTTATTCGGCGGCGAGCTTGGCCTCGAGCGTGATCTCCGTGCCGGCGAGAGCTCGCGATACAGGGCAGCCCGCCTTGGCTGTCTCGGCGTGCCCCACAAAGGGCTTGATCGGTCACTGTGACGTGGGCGGTCGCTCCGGTGTAGTCGGGCTTGAAGCCCGCCTAGAGAGCTTTCTGCAGACGAGCTACCGCCCTGGATTTGAGAATGAAACGTCGCTCTCGAAATGGAAATGGCGGCGTCCGAGGCTCGTGGCCGTCATGTTCGTGTCTCCTCAATTGCTTTTGTCTGTGGCGTTTGTGCGAACAACTGCTCGAGGACATACGGCAGAATCCCGCCGGCCATGAAGTAGGCCGCCTCGATCGGCGTGTCGATTCGCAGCAGGACTGGCACCGACTGGCGCCGGCCGTCCCGACGCTCGATGTACAGGTTCGCGGGCTGGCGCGGCCGAAGAGGCTCACCCAGCACGAGGTCGAACCGCTCGGTGCCGTCGAGCCCGAGTGTCTGCGCGCTCACTCCTTCCGGGAACTGACACGGGAGAACGCCCATGCCGAGCAGATTGGACCTGTGTATCCGCTCGAATCCCCGGGCAATCACCGCGCGCACGCCAAGCAGGCGAGTACCCTTGGCCGCCCAGTCGCGCGAACTGCCTGCGCCGTAGTCCTGTCCGGCGATGACGACCAGGGGCACGCCCTCGGCGCGGTACCTCTCCGCCGCACCGTAAATGCCCATGCGCTCGCCGTCGGGCTGATGGCGGGTGATGCCGCCCTCGACACCTGGCACCATGAGGTTCCGGATACGGACGTTGGCAAATGTCCCGCGGACCATGACCTCGTGGTTGCCTCGCCGGGCGCCGTAGCTGTTGAAATCCGGCACCGGGATGCCTCGATCGCGCAGGTAGTCGCCGGCCGGTGAAGTCGACTTGATCGCGCCAGCCGGGCTGATGTGGTCCGTCGTAATCGAATCGTCGAAAATGGCAAGCGCCCGTGCGCCCGAAAACTCGGCGGCAGGGGCCGCTGCCATCGAGGGGGCGAAGTACGGCGGCTCGCGGATATAGAGCGAAGCCGGGTCCCATGCGTAGAGATGTCCCACCCCGGCCGGTATCTGGTTCCACAGCGGGTTCTGCTGGGCGAAGTCGGCATAGACGCGCCGGTACTCGATCGGATCGAACGCCGTCCCAATGAGCGCATCGATTTCCTGCATCGACGGCCAGATGTCGCGCAGATAGACGTCCCGTCCGTCGATGCTCGCGAGCGGCTCGCGCGTGAGATCGATGTCGATACGGCCGGCAATGGCGAACGCGACGACCAGCGGCGGGCTCATGAGGAAGTTCGCTTTCACGCTCTGGTGGATTCGCGCCTCGAAGTTGCGGTTGCCTGACAGCACGCTCGCGGCAATGATGTCGTTCCTGGTGAGCGTGTCTTCGAGCTCGCGATCGAGCGGACCCGAATTGCCGATGCACGTCGTGCAGCCGAATCCAACGACGTTGAAGCCCAGTCGGTCGAGGAACGGCTGCAGGCCGGTCTTCGTGAGGTACTCGCTCACGGCGCGCGAACCGGGTGCGAGCGAGGTCTTCACCCATGGCTTCACGCTGAGCCCCTGCTCGATCGCCTTCCGCGCCAGCAGTCCTGCGCCCAGCATCACCGCCGGATTCGACGTGTTGGTGCACGACGTAATCGCCGCGATGACCACATCGCCGTGCATCAGTTCGACGGTCGACGGCCGCACGGGCAGGGTGCTCGACTGCTCAAGGCGGTTCGGCGTCGGCCGGTTGTTCATCATCTCGGCTTCGGTGAGCGTGCTGGTGTTGTGTGCGCGCCCGTCGGGAAGCGTGTCTTCCGATTGCTCGCCGCCACCGGGTCGCGGCGCCTTCCCGTCGGCAAGCCGCACCGTTGCGCGTTGAGTAGCATCAGTCTTTCCGTAGCCGTCTGGGCTGGTCAGCAGCGCGAGGAACTGCTCCTTGAGCTGACCCAGCGCGATCCGGTCCTGTGGACGCTTGGGGCCGGCGACCGACGGCTCGATGTCGGCAAGATCCACGTCGAGCACGGTGGTGTAGTCGCACTCGCCGCGCGCCGGCATTCCGAACAGGCCCTGGGCCTGGAAGTACTGGCGCACCGTCTCGACCTGCTCGTCACTGCGGCCGGTGGCCTGGAGGTAGCGACAGGTCTGCTCGTCGACAGGGAAGTAACCGATCGTCGCGCCGTACTCGGGCGCCATGTTCCCGAGTGTGGCGCGGTCCGGCACCGACAGGTTCGCGGCGCCTTCGCCGTGATACTCGACGAATTTCCCGACGACACGCGCTCGCCGCAACAGCTCGGTCACGCGCAGGACCAGGTCGGTCGCAGTCACGCCCTCGCGCAGTGTGCCGTGGAGATGCACGCCCACCACGTCGGGCAGGAGCAGGTAGACCGGCTGGCCGAGCATCGCCGCCTCGGCTTCGATCCCGCCGACTCCAAAGCCGACCACCCCGAGCCCGTTGATCATTGGCGTGTGCGAGTCGGTGCCGACCAGCGTGTCGGGATATAGCACGCCGTCCCTCTCCAGAACTCCGCGCGCCAGGAACTCGAGATTCACCTGGTGGCAGATGCCAAACCCCGGCGGAACGATGCGCAGGCCGTCAAAGGCCTGCATTCCCCACTTGAGGAAACGGTACCGCTCGCCGTTGCGGTGGAACTCCATCTCCGTGTTGAGGCGGAGCGCATCGTTGCGTCCGAAGTAGTCCACCTGCACGGAGTGATCGATCACGAGATCGACGGGAACCGACGGCTGCACCCGCCCGACGTCGAGACCGCGGCGCGCCACCGCCGAGCGCATCGCGGCGAGATCGACGAGAAGCGGGACTCCCGTGAAGTCCTGCAGCAGCACGCGACCGACGACGAAAGGCACCTCCGCCGTGCGCCCGGCGCCCGGCTCCCATCGGACGAGCGCTTCGACGTCCTCGTCGCGAATGCGCCGGCCATCGTGGTGGCGCAGCACGGATTCGAGGACAATGCGGAGGCTCACCGGTAACCGCGAGATGCTCGCGCCCCCTCTCTTCTCGAGCTCGGGAAGCGAGTAGTAGGTGCCGGATGATCCTGAGGGGAGCTGTATACGCTGGCGCACATCGATCATGGCTCCCTCATGACCCTTTCGCTGCGACCACTTCCATCTGACTCGCGATCCGCAAAGCCTCGCGGACCAACTGATTCGAATACCCCCACTCGTTGTCGTACCAACTCATCACCTTGATCAGATCACCATCGACGACCTGCGTCATTCCGAGGTCCACAACCGAGGCGCGGGAGTCTTTGATGATGTCGGAGGAAACGAGCGGGTCCGTGGTGACACCGAGGACGCCGCGATAACGTTCACTCTCAGCCTCTTCCGTGAAGACACGGTTCACCTCGTTCACGGTCGTCGCTCTAGCCGCAAGGGCGACGATGTCTGCGAGCGACCCGACCGGGATAGGCGCCCGGACGGCTACACCGTCGAATCGCCCGCGATACTCGGGTAGTGCCCTGGCCGTCGCAGCCGCCGCGCCGGTGGACGTGGGTACGAGGTTCGCGGCGCCGGCCCGGCCTCTTCGGGCGTGCCTGTGCGGCGCATCGACGATGGCCTGACTGGCGGTATACGCGTGAACCGTCGTCATGATGGCCTTCTTGACGCCGATCCGCCGCCCGAGAATCTCCATCACCGGTGTGATGCAGTTCGTCGTGCAACTCGCGCACGAGATGATGGCAGTGCCCCCCTGCGGCGTATTGACGCCGTGGACGATCGTTTCCACGTCGTCGCTCTTCGAGGGTGCCGACAGGATGACGTACCGGGTTCCGGCGCGAATGTGGGCGTCGAGGTCTTGTCGCCTGGTGAACGCGCCCGTGCACTCGAACACGATATCCACGTTCAACGACTTCCACGGCAGGCGCTCCGGATCCTCTTCACGCAGCAACGTCAGCCGTCGCTCACCAATCGTGAGGGTTCCGTCATCGGTTGCTTCGACCCTGTTCTCATAGCGTCCGTAGACGGTGTCGTACTTCAGGAGATACGCGATACTGTCGGACGCGCCGAGGTCGTTGGCGGCGACCAGGTCCAAGCCAGGCGTGTCCATCAGAATCTTGAGCGTGGAACGACCAATTCGTCCCAGTCCGTTGATCGCAACCCTGGCCATGAGATGTCCTCCATATGTCGCTGTGGCGCCAGCCGCATCCTGGGTCTCGTAACACGTGGTGGCGCGAGACACAAGGGGAGAGAGTCTCGACAGGCTCCGCGTGCTCGAGCGTCTTAGCTGAACATTTCGACAACGAGCGCCGAGGTGGTGAGAGGCAAGCCCCGAGCCATCGCCGTTCCGTTCTGGATCGGCTCGAACTGTCGACATGGGGACGACTTGCGGTGCCTGTCACGGGGGACGTGAAGACTCCGTCGGCGCGCATCATTTCGAAGTGAAACCTTGGCGCTCAATCTGAAACGTCTTCAACTCGGGGTCGAATCACTGATGGATTCAGTCTTCGTGGGTCACGTTCATGAACACCCCAGCAGGATCACCTTTGGGGTCAGACCTTGGATGGGGTCCATCTGAAGTGTTGGGCTGCGTCCCTGGCCTGCGCGTGCGCTTCGTCGCGAAGAACGCAGGCCTCCTGAAGCCCGACTCCGGACTTCAGATGCGACACCGGAGTCTGCCGGCGGGACGTCGCGGCCCAAGCTGCAGGAGGCCGCCGTGCAGGCATTTCGCGACTTCGGCGCTTCGACCGACGCCGAACCAGAGACCGCGGTCAGGTTCCTTTCACTGCTTGGCTGCTTGCGAGCAGGTCGACGAGCAGTTTGCCGAGGACGGCATCGTCCACCGGCTTGACCAGGTGGGCATCAAAGCCAGCTTCCTCGGACCGGCGGCGATCCTCATCCTGCCCCCAACCCGTCAGCGCCACCAGCAATGGGCGGCCTCGTTGTGTTTGTTGATCACGAATCTTCCGAGCCGCTTCATACCCATTGAGGCGTGGCAGGCCGACGTCGAGCAAGATCACGTCGAATTGAAGTATCGCCGTCGCTTCCACTGCTTCGACGCCGTCGTAGGCCGTGTGCGTTTCATGTCCGCTGAACTGGAGCAGCATGGCAAGCATTCCGGCGGCGTCGCGATTGTCATCGACAATCAGAATACGAAGCGGCGGCGCCGTCGCTGCGGCCTCGCGAGTGACGACGGGAGGCGCCGGCGTCGGCGCTTCCAGCATGGTCGGCAGGCGCACGACGAACTCACTGCCATGACCGATGCCGGCACTGATGACGTCCACTGTGCCGCCGTGCATCTGCGTCAGGGTCTTCACCAGCGTCAGGCCGATACCAAGTCCGGTCACCGCCCGCTCAAGCGCCGTGTCCACTTGCGTGAACATCTCGAAGATGCGCGAACGCTGATCGGCGGCGATGCCGAGGCCGGTATCGCGCACCCGGATGACGACAT
This sequence comes from Luteitalea sp., assembly GCA_009380045.1. Classification (GTDB taxonomy): domain Bacteria; phylum Acidobacteriota; class Vicinamibacteria; order Vicinamibacterales; family CAVVIG01; genus WHSN01. The sequence goes on along the minus strand of WHSN01000088.1, from coordinate 6,199 downwards.
TCGGCGGGTGTCGGTGTGACGCATGCTCGGTGTCACCGGCCCCGGCTTGCTCCTCGTGTTCCGCCGTCAGCCAGATGCGACCGCCGGGTTCGGTGAACTTGCATGCGTTGTTCAACAGGTTGCCGACGATTTGCGCCAGGCGAGTCGGGTCGCCGTCCAGGTACACCGGAGCATGCGGCAATTTCACCGTCAGTTCCTGATCCGAACTTTCGCAGAGCGGACGGACGGCCTCCGCGGCAAGGTGCACGACTGATGACAACTCGACGCGCTCCTTGCGAAGGACCATCTTGCCGCGGCTGATGCGCCCCGCGTCCAGCAGGTCATCGACGAGCCTGACCATCTGTCCAACCTGCCGGTCCAGCACATCCATCGCGGCGTCGTACGGCCGACTGGACGTGGCGCTCGTCGCGCCTGGCTCCTGACGACGCTCGGCGGCGATCGGCGAGTGCGAGGATTCGAGCTCCCGAGCGCGACGCATCACTTCCAGGGAGTGGCTAGGAGTAGACGGCTACGGGACCCAGGTCGAACAGCGTCCGATAGCGCTCTTCATTCCAGCGCACGGCGTCGTCCGCCGGCCTGTTCTTCGTGACGTCGTGGTTCATCTCGACTTGTGCGCGCATGGAGCTATTCATTTCAACATTCGGGCGGCGCCCGCCGCCAGGGAGCCTTGACCATTCGCCCGAACGACGGTCCCGCGTCACACCGAACCGGAGACCGGCCGGCTCGTTTCGACGGGCTGGAAGAGTGCGCCGAGCACAGTACGAACGCCTGCTTCGAGCGCGAGGCCATCCGCCACTTCAACAAGATTGCGATCCATGGCGGTCTACGAACTGAACCGCCGCGAAATTGCTGTCGAGATGTCCCGTCGATGCAGGAACGTGCCCGCCCATTCGACGCGGCGGACCGCAAGAACGAGAAGCTTTACAGCTTGCCCGCTGTCGCCACGGCCAACTGTCGGCAACCAAACAGTTCTGGCGACACTGCCGTCCTCGTCAGATCTGGCTCGGACGGCAGTGTTGGCGCCCGATTTCAAAGCCAAAGACGCTCCCGAGACGGTAGCCCAGACACGCCCGAGCATGTGAGATAACTTGAGTTCCTCGCCTTTTTTGTCGCCCTCGGAGTGTCAGGCGGCCGACTGTTCTCGGACTCTCGACCGCGGTAACCTTCCTGGTCGGTCATCGATCCGAAGGAGGTGCCGCCTGCAACCTCTCACCTCTCGTGTTGATCGTTGATGACGCCAGGACTCGCTCGAGATGTACGCCACGGTTGCAGACATCACGCTTCCCAGGCACCTCGGACTGCGCGCGGGTTCGAAGACGGCCACGATCGTTGACGACTGGTTGTCCGCAGAGCGCGAGTTGCGCATGGGCGTGGGCTTCACGCTACCTAATCCCGTCTGGAGTGGCTTCATGAATGATCCTCCGTATCGGCAGGCGTTCGAACGCATACGTGCCGAGTACCTCGAGATGCCAGGCATGCGGCTGACGCCGGCGCAGGTGCAACGACTGTCCGGTGTGCACGTCTCGATCTGCGCGCTCGTGCTCGAGGATCTCGTTCGAGCGCAGTTCCTCCACATGGGGCCCGACGGCGGCTACGCGAGGGCCAGTGTCGCCACCGACGACGTCCTTGCCCTGCGTGGTGCGGTGGCCAAGGCGGGCCGTCTCTGAGCCCCCGGCGGCTCTCTGACCCTTCCTGGCGTGATTTCGGCGGGTCCCTCGAGAGATTCTCGGCCGTCGGGATCGTGGCGGATCGTGTGATGACGACGAACGTTCCGAGGAAACGGCGGCCACGCCGCTGAAGGCTCCCGCAGGCGGCCGCGCCAAGCGACACCAGCCCGGATGCGGCGAGGATCGGGGCCAACCCGCTGCCACTCGATAGTGTCGAGCGCGATGAAGCTCGCCAGGCCGACGCCCGCCAAGGGACGCGGCAGGGTCATCAGGTTCAGAGTCGCAAAGAGCTGTTCGGCCGTCATACCGCCATCCGATCCAAGCCGTCGCGCGACCCACGGCGCGAGCCAACGCCGATCCAGGCGAGGACGAGCATGGTAACCACCGCCCAGATCACGATCGATGCGAGCGCCGCCGCATCGGGCGCCACCAGGCTCTGTCCCCGCAGCGCCCCCCAGAGCAACAGAAGAAACAGCGAGGCATAGCTTGCCGTGGCAGCCAGCAGTGCCCTGACGCGGACGGCCTCAGGCGCACGCCACCGCCGCAGGCCGACCGCGATGAGCGCGAGCGCTTGGATCGCGTGCAGGCCGATGAAGTGTGGAACGCGCAGATCGCCGTGCTCCCGGCTCCACCCCATGACCGGCACGCCGCGACCGCCATCCAACCCGCCGACCGAGTGCGCGCCCGCCATCGTCATGCGCCCTCCGGCGCGGACGTCCGCAAGCTGCGCCGCCGTTGGGCGAGTCATCAGCGGGCCGGTCAGCGCGCCGACGATGGTGAGCGTCATGCCGAGACGTAGGGCCCATCCGAGCGGCCGATCGGTGAACCGCTGCCGCCACAGCGGACCGGCGACCGCCACGCTCACCAGCGTCTGCAGCAGGATCGCGCCGCCCATGACGACAAACAGCACCGCATCGCGCGTCGTCGACACGTTGAAATGACTGGTCGTTCCGCGCCAGGCCTGTGTGTCGATGATCGCGACCTCGAGCACGAACACGATCGCAGTCGTCCAGCCCACGACGCGGCGGACGCGCGGCCAGTCCGACAGCCATCCGAAGATCCATGCGAGCGTGAGGCTGTAGATGGCGGTGGAGATCGCGAATTTGAAAGGCTTGAGCCAGGCGGGCGCCCCGGTGATGATGCGCGGATCGACGAGCATACCCACTACTGAAGCGGCCGCCACGACGAGCATCAGCGCTCCCACCGCTGTCAGCGGGGGGCTCGCACGCCACAGGTGATCGAGCAGAGCGGCGGCTCGAGCCCCCGCAGCAGAGCGGACGGCGCGTGGTGTCGAATTCATGAGCGACTCCTTGATGTTGTCAGCGTCAACATATGGATATCCCACAATGTTGACGATGTCAACACGATCCCCTAAGATGAGGTGGCATGCCTCGATCGACGCGGGCGGCCCGCAAGCCGGACCGCCCTTACCATCACGGCAACCTGCGGCGCGGGCTCCTCGATGAGGCGCTCGCCACCATCCGCGCTGAAGGCGTCGAGGGGCTGACCCTGCGCGAAATCGGCGCCCGGCTGGGCGTCTCCCGTACCGCGCTCTACCGGCACTTCGCCGACAAGCGTGCGTTGCTCGCTGGCGTCGCCACCGAAGGGTTCCGCACCCTGCGTCAGCAGCTCGTCGCGGCGTGGGAGGAAGGCGGCCGCGGACGCGCGGCGTTCGAGTCGATGGGGGCTGCCTACGTTCGCTTCGCCGTCGCCAACCCGTCGCACTATCGCGTGATGTTCGGCGGTTTCGTCAACCCGAAGGCGTGCGAGCCCGAGCTGACCGCCGAGGCCGCGGGCGCCTTCCAGGCGCTCGTCGACGCCCTAGCCGCGCTGCAACGTGACGCGATCGTGCGCGGCGACGACACCGTGAAGATGGCCAGGTTCGTCTGGGCCGTCGTGCATGGCGTGGCCATGCTCGGCATCGATGGCCAGCTGCCCGAGCCGTGTGGCGTCGAGGAGCTGATGCGATACGCGCTCGAGCGGCTGCGTACCGGAATCGACGCCGCAGAACGCGCCAGTGGCCGACGTCGTCGACATTGAAACCTGTCGTCGGCCGGCACGGACCTGATGACGCGGCCCAGAGCGGGCAAGGATGCCCGATTTGCGGATTGCCACCCATGGGAGCCCTGGATTTTCCGCCTCAATCCATGAATCTCCTCACCGGCGCAAGTGGCCGCTTACGACGATGGTGTTGACGTCCAGCTCGCGACGATCCTGATCGTCTCCCGGAGTTGCGAGGAGATGTTGGGTCTCGTGGCGGAACAGATTGATTGACATTCGCTGGACACCGGACGCCTCCTTCGTGTCCACCTACCGCAGCACGGGGTCATCGTCGAAAAAAAAGGGGTTCGCCTGCCGCGCTTGCCGCGCTTGCCGGCGATGACATCGGATTCCAAGTGTGCAGCGGTCGGCGCGCTCCGGTTCCGCGATCAGTGCCTCGAGGTGCTTGAGGGGCTCTTCGGGTGCGTGTGATCCGATGTCAGATCCTGCGAATGGGAGTTCGCACCCCCGGCCGCCGGCATCGGCCACAATCGGTCTCCCTGGCGCTCAGCGGCGGCGGCGAGCCTACACGAGCGCGGTCGCCGGAACGGAGGACCGCGGCAGGTCCAGGGTAAAAACGCATCCTGCACCAGGCAGGTTTCGCGCGTAGAGCCGGCCACCGTTTGCTTCGGCACCCCATCGGCTGAACGTGAGCCCAATGCCCAAGCCGGTCCGATCGGTGCCTCGCTGCTCGAACGAGGGGACCAGGTCTTTGTCCTCCACCTCTCCCGGAAGGCCCCCACATTCGTCCTGGACATCGATGAGGACGCGATCAGCGCTGGCACGAACTCTCAACGTCACCGTACTGTGAGATCGGGTGAACTTGAATGCGTTCTGCACGAGATTGCCGACCACCGCCGCGAGGATTCGCTGATCGGCCTCAATCGCCAGTTCCTCCTGCACGGGCGATACGATCAGCTTGAGGCCGCGGGCGTCTGCCTCCAATGTGGCGGCGTCCCCCATCTCGTCAATGAATTCGGAAACGAGAATCCGTTTCCTGTTCTTGACGGCATTCGTCGCACGCACTTCGTCAAGTGACAGGGCGATGAGATCCCGCAACCCCATGAGGGTTCGGTTGAGTACGGCCCCGGTGCTTCCGCCCACGCCGACGTTTCCCGACTTGAGAACCTCGAACGCGACGACCGCTGTGTTCACGAGATTCCGCATTTCATGAACGAGGAAGCCAACCCGTTCGTTGTCACGGTCCGCTGCTTTCTCGGAGTGCGATTGTTGGCTTTCGCGCGTGTACCTCGTGACGGCGCTCGCGATGGCTTCATCAAGGCATCGGTTGAGCGTGCGGAAGTCTTCCGTGCGGATCGGCGCATTCGTTTCCAGGGCCAGGTCGGTGACGGTCTGACAGACGTCACCGTAATCGTGAACGACCTGTGAGACGGTGAATCCCTTGAGTAGCAGATCGTGTCCGTGCTGGCCGGCGCTCCTGTCGATTTCAAGAGTGCTGCCTCCAGACTGCAGCAGCTCAACCAGTTGATCCAGGAACAAGGGAACCCCATGATTGATTTCCGCTTCACTGGGTGGTGGGATCGACCTCGTCGCGACCTTCGCTCGACACCGACTGATGATCTCTTCGCGGTTCAACGAGATGAACTCAAACAGCATGGATTGGTCCTCACCACCGATCGACGACGAGGCCTCAGGATACGGGAGTATTCGGCCACATCTATACCGATCCACTATAGACGTTCTGCAGACGTTCTGCGCCGTATTGCACAGGTGGGCATCGCAGACAAGAGTGCCCTCCGGGCGGTTCTCGGTCGAACAGCGTGCGACGTGGACTCTCGAGCCTGAGCACGGGAAGGGGTTCCCGGCTTGCAGTTCAGAACCTCACGGATCACGTACATGACCTCACTCCTCTCAACCATCACCCTCGAGTTCCGGTGCACGACGTCTTCTTTGTTGTGCGAAGTTCTTTGACAACTATCCGGATGCGCGCTACCTTCGCCGATATGTCGCATCGAGAAGGCGAGCCTGTGGCCGTGACCTCTTTCGGCCAGCATGCCGAAGAGAGCCTGCAGTTCATCCGCCGGACGATGGAGCGCAGCTCGACATTCACGGCCGTGCCCGGCGTGGGCGGCGCCGGCATGGGCGCCATCGGGCTGGCGGCCGCCGTCCTCGCGGCCAACCAGGGCTCCACCGAACGATGGCTCATCGTCTGGCTCCTGGCGGCGGCCCTCGCCCTCAGCATCGGCGTCACCGCCATGTTGCGCAAGGCCGCCCGTCTCGGCGCGCCGCTGGCCGGCGCCGTCGGACGCCGCTTCGCGATGAGTCTGGCGGCGCCGCTCGTCGCCGGGGCGGCGCTGACCTGGGGCGCCTGGATGCACACGACGACAGGGTCTTGATGCCTGCTGTCTGGCTCCTGCTCTACGGCACCGGCGTGCTGGCTGGCGGCGTTTTCAGCGTGGCGGCCGTGCGACTGCTCGGCGTGGCGTTCATGGCCCTGGGCGTCGCGGCGCTGGCCACGCCCCCGGCGTGGG
>WHSN01000121.1 GCA_009380045.1 Luteitalea sp. | reverse complement strand
GCCGAGATGCACGCCAAGAAGGTTCAGGATGCGCGAGACGAGCGAAGTGCCGCTGCGGTGCATGCCGAGCGTGCAAATCACCCTTGGTGCATGAACCGGTTCCGCCAGATCCACCGGCCGCTCCTCCCTTACCGACCTTCGGCCGCCAACCTGGACCGTCGGCAACCACGCGGTACTGCCGGCCCTCATGTGCTGGTGACCGCGGTGCGCAACGACGTGCACCTGGTCATGGGCCGATCCGCGACGAAAAGTGGAGGCGATACTATACGACACCGGGCTCGACCTGGGCGGAGCGGTCCGCGTCAACAGCGGCGGCTGGCGCGGTTTCAGATGGCGGGATCCGGCTGCCGCAGGTTGACCACCGCCTCGAGCACCGAGCGTCGTCGCGGGCATCTCGCGTTGCCGACAGGTTCAACCATGGCGGGCTCCCTCCGGGGAGCTGCCGGATCCCGAGTCATGTCGACTGCCTCGTGGCGCGAACGATCAGCGTCGTGCCGGGGTCGGTCTGGATGAACACGATCTCCCGTCCTTCGCCGACAATCGTCGCGGTGAAGTTGAATCCGACGTCGAATGACATTCGGAAGGCGCATCCTTCCGTGAACGCATAGGTGCCGATCAAGGTCAACGGCTCCGGATCCAGCGTGCCGTTCACGCTCCGGGTCGCGGTCAGGGTGAAGCCGCCGCCCCTGTCGAACGCCACCGTGCCGACCCCGTGCAGCGGGCCGGCGACGCCGTTGGCGAGAAAGCCGTAGGTGCCGCGGATGGCTGACGCGTCACAGCGGCGGGGCGGGGACTCGAGATCAGGCGATCGATCGCGCCGCCGCCCCTGTCGCCTGGCGACGCCGCTGACGACCACACCGGGAGTCGTCTGCAGGATCAGCAGCTCGTCGCCGCCGCTGACGATCGCCGCGCGAAAGGTGACGCCGCTGTCGGACTGCGACGTGTAGGTGCAATCGCCGTTCACCTCGTAAGTGCCGGTCACCACTCCCGGACCCTGGACGAACCCGTTGAAGCTGTTGGTGGCCGTCAGCGTGAAATGCCCCCGTCCGTCGAAGGTCGAGAGGCCGCTGCTGGCGAAGGCGCCCTGCAACGGTGGCGGCACTGGCGAGCCGGGCAGGGTCACGCCCTGCGCCGTGAAGCCGAACGTCCCGCGAAGATCGGCGTTCGTGCAGCCGAGCGGCCCGGCGTCCCCGGCAGCTGGCAGAGCCGTCGCTGCGCCGGCGGTCAGGAGCCCGAGGCCAGCCGCTGCCGCCGCCATGATGAATGTACGAGGCGATCGAAGTTCCATTGCAAGTTCGTGGCAATCGCCATACCCTCGTCAGCCGGCAAGTCGTCACTGACCGTGGCCTGGCAAACCGGCTACAATTTGGCGCCCGATCGACCCGCGGCCTTCGTCCGTCGTTCGACGCCGCCCGGGCGCTGATCGGCCAGGCTGGAGAACCTCGTGATCCGACGACGATTCGCGCTTGTCGCGGCAGGCACTGTGATCCTCGTGATTCTCGGCGCCGTCGCCCAGAATCAGGTGCGTGTGTACAGAGGCCGCCAGGCTAGGGCCGCAGCGATGCGGCAACGACAGGCGGCGGTGCAGCAGCGACAGGCGTTGCTCGAAATGCTGCAGCCGGTGGCCCTGGCCAACTGCCAGCTGGAGAGGTTTGGCGAGGCTCACGATGGCGGCTATCTGATGTGCGGCAACCTGCTGGAGAGAGTCCAGGCCGGCTATTCGTACGGGATCTCCGGCTATGACAAGTGGGGCTGCGATATCTCGACCAAGCGCGACGTCGCCGTCCACCAATACGACTGCTTCAACACGACCGAGCCGGCATGTCCCGACGGCGAGACCGTCTTTCATGCGGAATGCGTCGGCGACACGACCGAGACGATCGAGGGCCGCGCGTTCGACACGATCAGGAACCAGGTCGCGAAGAACGGCGACACTTCGAAGCGAATCGCGCTGAAGATTGACGTCGAGGGCGCGGAATGGGATGCCCTGCTCTCGCTACCTGACGGCGTCCTGGAACAGATCGATCAGATGGCCGTGGAGTTTCATTGGCTTCAGGATGAGAAGAAGCAGTGGATCCAGTCTGACAAGTACGCCCTGGTCGTACAGCGACTGAAGCAGTTCTTCGAGGTCGGACACGTTCACTTCAACAATGCGAGCTGCATCGAAGGCCTGGCGCCGTTCCCGACCTGGGCGTACGAGGTGCTTTTCGTGAGCAGACAGCTGGCTGTTGTCGACCCGTCTCGCAAGGCGGCGGGTGGCCTGCATCCGCTCGATGCTCCGAATGCCCCGTCGGTTCCAGATTGCCAGCCGCGGGCCCGTTGAGCGCCACCGAACCGGGTCGAAGGCCGCGTCTCCTGCATCGGTCCCTCGCGCGAGGCCGCCGTACAGTGGCCGCGCCACGCGTCGTTCAGAGGTTTCAGAGGTCTTCGGCGGTCGCCAGCGACGGCAGGTGCCACGAGCGCTTGCGTGCCGGATTCTGTAGCGAGCGGAGCGAGAAGCCGGCCGCTGATGCCAGGAGCCCGAGGGCGACGAGCGCCGGCGCGTAGGAGCCGGTCGCTTGCCTGACGGCGCCGAGCAGTGCGGGGAGAAAGAACCCGCCGATCCCGCCGACTGCGCCGACGACGCCGGTAATGCTGCCGATCTCCCGTTGAAAGCGCTGGGGAACGAGTTGAAATACGACGCCGTTGCCAAATCCCAGGCACACCATGGCCACCAGCACCACTGGGACAATCGAGGTGAGCGAGGACAGGAACGCCATGGCGACGTACGCGGCCCCGATCGCCAGGAGCACCCGCTGCAGCACACGCGCGCCGCCCAGTCGGTCGGCGACGTAGCCGCCGAGCGGCCGCGACAGGCTGCCGGCCAGGGCCACGGCGGCGGTCAACGACCCGGCAGTGACCGGCGAGACGGCGAACTGATCGCGGAGAAACACGGGAAGGAAACTGCTCAACCCGACGTATCCTCCGAACGTGATGCCGTAGAAAAAACAGAACCACCACGTGTCGGGGTGGGCGACCGCAGTCACGTATTCGCGTGGAGTTCGGATTGCGGCCCGCCCGGGCGGGTCCTTGGCCATCAACCAGAAGAAGAGCAGCACGACGCCGAGCGGAACGAGCGCGAAGCCGAACACGTTGTGCCACCCGACCGCGGTGGCGAGACGCGGCGCCAGGAGGTTGGCGAGCACCGTGCCGCTGTTGCCCGCCGCGGCGATGCCCATCACCAGACCCTGGCGCTCGGCCGGGTACCAGCGGCTGGCCAGCGGCAGGACGATCGCGAACGACGCTCCGGCGGCGCCCAGCAGGAGACCGGTGACGAGCAGCACCGGCAGCGTGGCCGGCGCCAGCCAACCGATCGTCAGCGGACAGACGAGAAAGAGCAGCAGCGCGAGGCCGACCCGGCGTCCGCCAAGCCGGTCGCTCAGAAGACCGAGCGGAATCCGGAGCAGCGAGCCGGTCAGGATCGGCACGCCGACGATCAGGCCCGTGAGGCCGGCGTCGATCCCGGCCCCGTCGAAGATGAACGCGCCCAGCGCGCCGATCAGCACCCAGAGCATGAAGCAGACGTCGAAGTGCGCGAAACAAGCGAGCAGCGTCGGCAGGTTGCCATCCGGCCGGGTCGATTTCATGTCAGTGTTCCTCGTCCATCTCGCGGGCGGTCAGGTCGAAGTAGTCGGCCACCGCGCCCACCAGGGAGGCGCTGTTGGGCGAGGCGGGCAGCACGTCGGGGACGACGCCGCCGGCTCGGAGCGCGGCCGCGCAGACGGGCCCGACCGCGCCGACGATCACGCGCTCGTTGAGCGCATCGACCAGGGCCTCGGCCAGTCCAGCGCGCGCCGCGATTTCGAGCAGAAACCGGAACTGAATCTGACTCGTGACCAGTAGTGCGTCGATTTCGCCAGCGACCACGCGGCGGACCACGTCGTGGAGTGGCGCGACATCCTCCGGCAACGCCCACTCGTAGAGGCAGAAGTCTTCGACAATCGCGCCACGCGCGGTCAACGCGGCACTGAAGGCGACATTGCGTTCCCCGTAGTGCAGGATGACGACAGCTACCTGCTCGAGGTTGGTCGAGGCGAGCGCGTCGAGCAGCTCACGCGAGGTGTGAGGCCGGGCGGTCGAAAGGTCCGCCCTCAGGCCCTCCCGCTTCAGCGCGGCCTGCGGCTTGGGCCCCCGGCAGACGATCGCCATCGCCGCCAGGGCGCGGCGCACGTCCTCGCGCACGCCTCGGCGCTCGGCTTCGGCGAAAAGCGCCGTGACGCCGGCACCCGTGAACGCGATGGCGACGCGAAACTGGCCTTGCGCGATGCGTGCGATCAGCGGACCGGCATCGTCGGGGCTCGGGCGTTCGCGCACCGCCGGCGCGAGGACCGGCGTTCCGCCGAGTCGTCGGACCATCCCGGCCAGTTCGTCGCTCTGCCGGCTCTCGAGGAGCGCGACCGTGCGCCCGCTAAACGTTCGCATATTCGGACGGGGAGGGCGGCGCTGGCGGCGGTGCCGCGGCCGCGGCGCGTCGTCCCGTGACGTACGGGATCAGCGTCTCGAGCACCGCCGGCAGATCCGCGCACGGCACGTCCTCGAGCATCTTGATGCCGGCTTTTGCATGGGGGCCGGCGCGGCCGCCGATGAAGATGTCCACCGCCTCGATCATCTCGCCATTGACACGGACGTTCTTCCCCAGCAGCCCGATATCGGCGGCCGCGTGATTGCCGCAGCCAGCCGGACACCCCGACCAGTGGGTCGTGACGCGCTGATCGTGCGGCAGGCGCAGCGCCAGGATCTCGGCTGTCTTGACAGCGATGTCCTTGGTCTCGATCAACGCGAAGTGGCAATAGTCGATGCCGGTGCACGCCACCAGCCCGCGCAGGGCGCCGGGCGGGTCGTGGGGAAGACCCGCGAGCAGCGGCTCGGCCCTGAACCGCGACAGCACCGCGTCCGGCACGTTCGGGATGATGATGTTCTGCGTCGTCGTGAACCGGATGTCGCCGGTGCCGTACTCGGCGGCGACGCGCGCGACGTCGCGCAGCGTGCCCGCAGGCACGCGACCGACGGCGGCGAGCAGGCCGGCATAGTTGAGGCCGGCCTGCCGCTGCCTGTGGATCCCGATATGGTCGGTGCCGCGCTGGATACGGGCATCGCGTCCGGCGGGCTCGAGCATCCGCCCCAGGCGCTCGGCCAGCTCCCGCCGGAACCGATCAGCCCCCCACTTCTCGAGAAGAAAGGACAGCCGGGCGCGGTTCCGCGCGGCGCGCGAACCGTGGTCCCGGAACAGGAACACGATCTCCCGGCAGACGGCCGCCGCCTCGGCCGGGTCGACGAAGACATCGAGCGGCGACGCGACCCTGCAGCCGCCCGATCCCATCTTGCCGCCGACAGCGATGTTGAACCCGTGGCGCGGCTGTCCATTCGCCGCCGTCTTCACCGCCGGCGTCAGCGCCAGGTCTTGTGACTCGGCATGCGTGCAGTGCTCGGTGCAGCCGCTGATGCCGACGTTGAATTTCCGCGGCAGGTTGGTGAACGCCTTGTTGCCGACGAACATGTCGGTGAACTCGTGCACGACCGGCGAGGCGTCGAACAGCTCACCGGTGGTGAGCCCGGCCGCCGCGCAGCCGACGACGTTGCGGATGTTGTCCATGCCGGTCTGCAGCGACAGCAGGCCCACGGCTTCGAGACGACGGCCGATCTCGGGCACGTGCTCGATCGCGAACCCCCGGATCTGGATCTGTTGCCGGGTCGTGATGTCGACGAGCGGCGTCCCGAACTCTTCAGCGACGTCGGCGATCGAGCGGACCTGATCGGCATTGGTGAAGCCGTTCGGAATCCGCAGCCGGATCATGAAGCGGCCCGGCGTCTGTCGCCGGAAGAAGACCCCCGCCCATTTCAGACGTTCCCGGTCGGCTTCGGTGATTGCTTCCCAGCCTCCCTGGGCGAGCGACGGGATCTCGGGAACGATGTCGAGTCCGTCCTTCTCCTTCTTGATGCGTTCCACCTTGTTGAGTGTCACCACCACCTTGTCGTCCTGGTCTGCCGCGCCGGCAGGGGCGGGGGCGGGAGACGGCGTCAACGCCTCGCGGGCATCCACGCTGGCGCAGGTCATCTCGACAATGCGCTGGACCTCGGGACGGCACGAGCCGCAACCGGTGCCGGCGCGCGTCCGTTCGCAGACGGCCAGCAGACTGGTCGCGCCGCCAAGCACCGCCTCGACGATCTGCGCCTTGGACACGACGTTGCAATCGCAGATCTGGGTGTCGTCGGTCATCTGCTCGGGCGTGCGTCTCGGCGAGTCGATTGGCAGCGGAAAGAGCAGCTCCGAGCGTCGCTCCGCCAGGACGCCCTCGTCGGCAAATGCCTGCGCCACACCCGGCACGAGCGGGCCGTCGCCGATCAGGATCGCGCCCACCAGCCGGTCATTGCGCAGAATGAGCTTCTTGTAGATGCCTCGGGAAGGCTCGGCGTAGCTGACGACCTCGTCCTCGTCCTCGACGGCGTCTTTGAGGCCCATCACCGCGACGTCGAGGCCGGCCACTTTGAGCTTGGTGGTGAGCCGTGAGCCGGCGTAGATCGCGTCGGCGCGGCGGCGGGTGAGGCGATCGGACAGAATCTGCGCCTGCTCCCAGAGAGGCGCCACCAGGCCATAGAGCTGACCCCGGTGCTCGGCGCATTCGCCGATTGCGTAGACCCCCGGCACGCCCTGGCAGGCGAGGTCGTCGCCCACCAGGATGCCGCGTTGCACCGGCAGGCCGGCCGCCCGGGCGAGCTGGACGTTCGGCCGGATGCCGGCGGCCACGACCACCATGTCGCAAGGCAGCGTCGAGCCGTCCGAGAACATGACGCCGTCCACGCACCCTTCGCCGAGCAGCGCCGTCGTGCTCCGGTCGGTCAGGACCTTGAGCCCCGTCTGCTCGAGCTGCCGCTGCAGAATGCGGCTGGCGGGCGGATCGAGCTGCGCGTCCATCACGTGAGGCGTCAGGTGGAGGATGTGGACGTCGAGACCGTGATTGCGCAAGCCGCGCGCCGCCTCGATGCCGAGGAGTCCGCCACCGATGACCACCGCCGCACGCGCGTCGCGTGCGCGCATCAGCATCCGATCGCAGTCGTCGATCGTGCGAAACACGAACGCCCCGTCCTTCAAGGTCCCGTCGTCGGACACCAGCCCCGCAATCGACGGCAGCAGAGGGCGGCTGCCGGTGGCGATGACCAGGGTGTCGTACGGTTCGACGACTCCGTCGCTGCCGATCACCTCACGGCTAGCGAGATCCAGCCGCTCGACCCGGTTGCCGGCGTGCAGCCGGATGCGGTTGGCCTGGTACCACGACAGCGGGTTGATGACGATGTCTTCCATGCGGTGGGTGCCGGCGAGGACGCCCGAGAGCAGGATCCGGTTGTAGTTGCCGTGCGGCTCGTCGCCGAAGACCGAGATGTCGAAGATCTGGTTGCCGCCCTTGGCCACCACGTCCTCGACCAGTCGCGCCCCGGCCATGCCGTTGCCGACGACGACCAGACGGGACCGCGGCGTCATGACACGCTCTCCCGCGGCGCGCGTTCGACGCGCACCGCGCAGACCTTGAGCTCGGGCATGCGGCTGATCGGATCGAGCGCCGCGTTGGTCAGACGGTTGGCGGACTGCTCGCCGTTCCAGTGAAACGGTACGAACACCGTGTCTTCGCGAATCGTGCGGGTCAGCCTCGCCTTGAAGAGCGCCGTGCCGCGTCGGGTGGTCAGGAGGAGCGTGTCGCCGTCGGCGACGCCGGCGTGCGTCGCCGTCACCGGATGGATCTCCGCAAAGGGCTCGGCCGACACCGCCTGCAGATCCGGCGTGCGTCGCGTCTGGGTGCCCGACTGATACTGCGCCAGTACCCGCCCGGTGGTGAGGAGCAGCGGAAACCGCCGGTCGCGAAGGTCGGCGATCTCGGCGTGCGGTGTCGCGTGAAAGCGCGCGCGACCGGACGGCGTCGGGAAGCGGTCCGCGAACAGACGCGGCGTGCCCGAGCTTTCGACGGTCGGGCAGGGCCAGAACACACCGTCTTCCTCTTCGATGCGCGCGTAGGTAATCCCGGCGTAGTCAGCGGTCGCGCCCCCCGTCGCACGCCGCAGCTCGTCGAAGACCTCGCCTTCGTCGCGATACTGAAACCAGCGGCCGCGCCCGAGCGCAGCCGCAATCGCTGACAGGATCTCGAGATCGGTGCGGACCCCGATCGGCGGGGCGATCGCGCGCCGCCTGAGGATGACCCGTCCCTCGAGGTTGGTCATCGTTCCGGTCTCTTCCGCCCATTGCGCGGCGGGCAGGACGATGTCGGCGTGCTCGGCGGTCTCAGATCGAAAGAAGTCGGCGACGACCAGCGTGTCGAGCGAGGCCAGCCGCTGCTGGACGCGCCCGGCGTCCGGCGCGGACACCACCGGGTTCGATCCCATGACCAGGAGGGCGTGGACCTCGGAGCCGAGCGCGTCGAGCAGCTCGAACGCGGACTTGCCGGCGTGCGGGATGTCCGACTCCGGCACCTCCCAGACCGCCGACATGTGACGGCGATCGGCGGCGTTCTCGATCAGCCGATACCCGGGAAGCTGGTCCGCTTTCTGTCCATGTTCGCGGCCGCCTTGTCCGTTGCCCTGGCCGGTCAGCGAGCCGAACCCGCTCCGGTGCTTGCCGACGGCGCCGATGGCCAGCGCCACGTTGATGTAGGCGAGTGCGTTGGTGACGCCCTGCGCCTGCTGCTCGGGCCCGCGCGCCGTCAGGATCATCGCCCGCGGCGCACGACCGAGCGCGTGAGCGACCTCGACGATCGCGGCCTCGTCAATGCCGGTGATGCTCTCGACGCGCTCCGGCCAGTAGGCCATCACCGTCCGGCGCGCGTCCTCGAAGCCCTCGGTGCGGTCCCGGACGAACGGCTCGTCCACGAGACCGTCGCGAATCAGCACGTGCAGGAGACCGTTGGCGAGCGCAGCGTCGGTGCCGGGCTTGAGGCGCAGATGACGCCCGGCCCAGAGCGCGGTCGCTGTCCGTCTGGGGTCGGCGACGATCAGCTGTCCGCCGTTCTGCTGCTGCGCTTCGAAGTACTGCATGATCGGAGGCATCGTCTCCGCGGGATTGCCGCCCGCAAGCAGGATGACGGACGCGTGCGGGAGGTCCTCGAGCGGGAACGGCAACCCGCGGTCGAGGCCGAGCGCGCGGTTGGCCGCCGCCGCGGCCGACGACATGCAGAAACGCCCGTTGTAGTCGATGTTCGCGGTGCCGAGCGCGACCCGCGCGAATTTGCCGAGCAGGTAGGTCTTCTCGTTCGTCAGCGAGCCGCCGCCGAAGACGCCAATCGCATCGGGTCCGTGGCTCGCCCTGACTGCGCGAAATCGTTCCGCGATCTCGCCGAGCGCGACCGCCCAGGACACCGGTGCCAGCGCTCCACCCCTGGTGCGGACCAGCGGCTCGGTCAGGCGCTCGGGATGCGCGAGGGTGGCCGCGGCGGTCCATCCCTTGACGCACAGACCGCCTTTGTTCACCGGAAAGAGCGCATTGGGCGAGATGGTGACGCCCCCGGGGGTGGGTGTCAGAAAGATCCCACACTGTAAGGCGCAATAGGGGCAGTGAGTGGCGACCGTGGACATTGGCAGGGAAGGCACCGCGCTCGGCATCAGCTGGTTATCGAACAAGGGTTGAAGCCGGAGAGCACGGCTCGGGAACAGTGTGCGATTCGAAGTACGCCGCGACCGCCTTGACGAGCGACACCATGTCCGGCGCTCTGGGCACCACGTCGGGGATCACGCCCACCTTCTTCAGGGCCCTGGCACACACCGGACCCACGGCACCGACGACGACCTGTTGGTTGAGGCTGAACGCCAGGCCTCCTGCCTGATTCATGTCGGCCGCCACCTGGAACAGGTGCCGGCACTGCACCTGATTCGTGAACAGCACGGCGTCGAGCCGGTGCGCGACCAAGGCGCGGATCACACCCGTGATCGGCCCCAGGTCGTCCGGCAGCATCCATTCGTAGGGACAGATCTGCTTCAAGCGCGCGCCCCGCCGTCGCAGATCGTCGGCGATCGTGAAGTTCCGCTCGCCGTAGTGGACCAGCACGACACCGCGGTCGCGCAGGTCGACGCTCGACAAGGCGTCCATGAGCTCGGCGGTCGTGTGCGGCCGCGCCGTCGTGGTCTGCGCCTTCAGTCCGTAGCGCTTGAGGGCGGCAATCGGCTTCGCGCCACGCGCGACGATCGTCAACTGGCGCAGCGCGCCGACCGCTTCGGTGAGGCGCCCCCGTCGCTCCGCTTCCGCCAGGAGCCCGGCCAGCCCGGCGCCGCTCAGAAAGATCGCAATCGAGAATCGTCGCTCTGCGAGACCGTCGAAGAAGGTGTTGAAGTCGTCGTGACAGGCCACTTCATTGATGGCGGGAGCGGTGATCGGCACCCCGCCGAGCCTGCTCACCAGCGTCGCCAGTTCCTGGCCGTGCCGGCGCTCGAGGATCGCAATTCTCCGTCCGTGCAACGTCAGCATGTGGGCACGAAGGTGACGAGCAAGAGACATACCCGCATCGCATTGCCGGCGACAGACGATTTCCGTGAGGGATTCCCCGCGAAAGCCCGGTTTGGTTGTGGCCTTCCCGGTAGGACATAAATGTCATGGCCAAGGGCGTCATCAACAGAATTGTCTGACTGATTTGGAGACCGGCGCCCGATGCGAGCACACTTTGACCTGGGTTTGCGCATCGGACGACCCTTCCGCCCGCCGCGACCTCCGTCGGCGCCCGAACGCCACGCCTCGCCAGCCAGTTGTTAATCGTTGAGAGTCAGTCAGTTGGAGCTCTTGGCCTGGGCGCGATTCCTCGCGGGCGACACGATGGTCGGTCGATTTCTCGAAGCGAACAGGATTGTCGCTCGCCAAAGATTGCGCCACCTGCTCGCCTCCCGTCGAACAGCGCTCCGGGAGGCCTGGCGGTCATGGGAGCCGCCTCGATACTCTTCGGGCGCGAGTAACAGCCGCGACGAGATCTGGGCGAGCTTCACCTGCTTCATCCAGCACGTGGCACCGGTCGCCGAGGAGGAGGGAATCATGATCGGATTCATCCCGACGACCCGCCGGTTCCCTCTCTCTCTGGAGCGCCGCGTATCCTCTCGACCTTCGACGATTGCAAGAAGGCGCCGGGCATCGCCAACAGCCCCAACGTGGGAACGTGCCTGTGCGCCGGCACGTGGGCCGAAGGCGACGCGGCGATGGGCATCGATCCCGCAGGCGCGATTCGAGGAGCCGAACGGGCACTGTTGCGACCGCCACGCGGTGTCGCCGGACGGCAAGATCATCTACGCGCCATCGTTGGCGGGGCCGCGGCAGCACTGGTTCGTGCTCGACGCGCTGACCGGCAAGGTGATCACGACAGTGAGAGGGCCAGACGGTGCCCACAACACGATCTACAGCGCCGATGGACGGCGCGTGTACATGGAAGGGATCGCGTCCAAAGAAGTCCATGTGGCCGATCCCGCCACTCACGAGGTCATCGAACGCGTCGGACCGTTCACCGATATGGCGCGGCCGTTCACCGTCAACGGCGCAGGGACGCTCGTCTTTGCGACGCCCAACAACCTTCTCGGCTTCGAGATTGGAGACCTGCGAACGGGACAGATGACGCACCGCGTGGAAGTGGCTGGCTTCGATCCTGGACCGAAGGGACCCGGCGGGAACCCGAGTCATGGCATCGCCCTTTCGCCGGACGAGAAGGAAATCTGGGTCGCCGACGACGTCAACGGCTACGTGCATCTGTTCGATTCCACGGTCATGCCTCCGAAGCAGATGCCGAGCATCAAGCTGCGGAGTCGGACGCACGGCTGGATCACGATTGGGCTCGACGGGAAGTACGTCTACCCGTCAAGCGGCGACGTGATGTCCACGAAGCAGATCAGCGCCGGGCTGTTCGATGAATTCGGCAAGGAGGTCCTGAGCGAAAAGATGGTCGAGGTCGCATTCGTTGGTGGCAAGCCGGTACGCGCGGTGGACCAGTTCGGCGTCGGCCAGGTCCGCTGACCAGGAGTGCCGCCGACGAGCAACGGTCGATCTCACCCTCTGCCGCGCAATGACGAACGCTCATCGCAAGTTGGCGCGCGCGAACCGATCGAGGGAATCCGCGAGCGCGTCGCTGATCCGGCGAAACGCCTCGAGACGCTTCTCCAGATTGCCTTCGACCGCGGCGGGATCCGGGACGTTCCAGTGGATGCGGCGGGGCGCGTTGGGAAACACCGGACAGTCACCATCGGCTGCGCCACACACGGTGATGACGTAGTCGAAACGATCGGCGCTGAGCTCGTCAACGTGCTTCGATCGGTGCCCCGAGATGTCGATTCCGAGCTCGGCCATGACCGCGATTGCCTCCGGGCGGACCGTGGTCGGCTTTGTTCCCGCAGAGAAGACGGCAACTTGCCCGTGCATGGCTGCGCGGAGGAGACCCTCGGCCATCTGACTCCGCGCGGAATTCCCGGTGCAGAGAATGAGCACGCGTGGCTTCGGCGACTCCATCAGCCCTCCTCTTTGGTCAGCCAATCGAACTGTTCGCGCCCTCCGTCCGTCGTTGTGAACCTGCCGTGGAGATGTTAGAACACCCCGCCGGTCGTGTCGCACCATCACCCAACACGATCGTCGCTGCGACGGAGAGTGTCATGACTCAAACGTTCGCAGCCATTCCTGCTGTTGTCGCCGTCACGGTTTCCTGTCGCGACGTTCGGAACCGGGGAGATCGTCGGAGTACCGCCTAGCTCCTACGTCCGCCCACGCACGGAGCGATGTCCTTGGTCCTGAGGATCAGTGCCTCCGATTGGGGATGTCAAATCGGGCACTCGGCTGCGCGACGTGATTCGCGATGGTGTCGATGGATCGTCGGATCCGCCGAAGTGAGTGTCGCGTGGCACTCTATACGTAGAAACCAGTGCTGCCACTTCCTGGTGACCGTGATGGCGCATTCAGGCAGCTTCTTGGAGCGCCAGTACTGCGCGTTCTCGGGCATCGCCCGTGGGCAGAACAGCCGAGAGTTCGTCGCCCGGTTGGTGGCACGCGGCTATGCCACGGCGACCACGCACGGGAGCGTCCGACGCCGTCGCATCTATCACGTGTACCACAAGCCGCTGTACGAAGATCGGCTTGCCAGACGATCGGAATCGGAAGCGCCAGACCGTCGGCCGCCTGGTGCAGCGGTTGATGATTCTCGATGGCGTCCTGGCTGATCGGAACTGCTGGTGGATGG
>WHSN01000125.1 GCA_009380045.1 Luteitalea sp. | reverse complement strand
CGCACGATGCACTTGGAGGAACACTCGCTGGACGACGTCGTCGACATCAGCCTGCTGCCGCACACGTCGTGCGACGAAGCCGCGAATGCTCGCGTGCAGTTCCGCCCACACCGCCTCAGTGCTCAGCGACACGCCTGGCATTCTAGGTCAACGCGTCCCGTGTGCGGCCACGGGTTTGATGGCGCGGATGAGCGCTGACGCGACGAGCGTCTCGGCACCTGGAGACCACCCTTCCACAAGCGACGCGCTGTTGCTTTTCAGCTCGACGTGGACATCGCGAAAACCAGCTTCGTCAAGCATCTGCTCAATTTCAGGCACAGGCGCTGCGCCGGAGACGCAGCCCGCATACGCCTCGAGATCGTTTCGAACGGCGTCTGGGATCTCGCTGAACGCCACGATGTCGGAGATCGCCAGGCGGCCTCCCGGTGCGAGGACGCGGAACGCCTCGCCAAAGACGGCGGTTTTGTCGGTCGAAAGGTTGATCACACAGTTCGACATGATTACATCGACGCTTGCGTCCGCGACGGGCAGGTGTTCGATTTCGCCGAGCCGGAACTCCACGTTCCGCAGCTCGGTCTTCAGGATGTTGCCGCGCGCCTTCGCGATCATCTCCGGCGTCATGTCGACGCCGACCACACAGCCAGTATCGCCAACCTGGCGTGCGGCGAGGAACGCGTCGAATCCCGCGCCGCTCCCGAGGTCGAGCACGCGTTCGCCGGCTTTCAGTTCGGCAATCGCTTGCGGGTTGCCGCACCCAAGGCCCAAATCCGCGCCGTCCGGCGCACTGCGGCGCTCCTCTGCGGAATAGCCCAGAGCCTCGGATGCAGGCTGAGCGGCTGGCCCGCAGCACCCTGAAGTTCCGCAGCACCCCGAAGACGGCTGCTCTGTGGCGATTCGGCCGTAAGTCTCACGAACTACGGCCCTTACTTGTTCACTGTCCACCGTTGTTTGCATCGGTCCTCCTCGACAACCGCGTCTCTGCTTCTAAAGACGGGCCGGGGCAAGAAAGGACGCATGTCCGCTTTCAAGCGTTCGCGGCGCCGGCCGCATGCGTCCATCAACACTCGTCTCCGTCCATTAGAGGTGACGCGGGCGGCGAGCCCGCATAAGGAGGACAACGCCAATGAGTAACAACCAGACGACTACGAGTTCGGGCGAATCACGGAAGACACAGCCGACCAGCTGTTGCGGCGGCCCGGCACCTGCGGGTGTTAGTGCGTGCTGTGCCCAGGACGCCGCGGTGAAATCGAGCGGCAGGACAGGGTGCGGATGCTCGTCACAAACGTCGTCGGCGCCGGCTCGTACTACGACGCGCTGTTGCGCGTAGCCGAGAGCCTATTCGGAGAGCAGCGACCGAGGTGGAATCGGTGACAAGAGATAATGCTTGAGTTGCCTGCCGCTTGGCATTCCACCTAGCGATCCGGCGTCAGCACTCCTTCCAGCTCTCTGTTACGCCGACCAGTTGCGGACATCGTCCAGTGCGGCCTGCACGTCACAAGTGACTGAGGGAACAAGACTTAGAAGAGCACCCGACGGGTCGCCTTGTAAGTAGTGGATTTTGTTGATCTTACGGGTGTGGCTCCTCAGGCTGGATTCGAACCAGCAACCCTCCGGTTAACAGATTGATGCAGGTGGTTGGGCTCGTGGGTTCTTCGTGTCTGTAGCTCGGATACGACCCTGCTGATACGTGGTGTTCGGAAGAAAATTGTTCACTGATTGTTCACGGTTCAGCTTGTTCTGACCCGTGCTGAACATTCGGCGTGCCGGACTCTAACAAGTCGGCGACACGGAAACGCGGGTCAGATGCGCCGCTCTGGATACCAGTGCTCCCTGGGCTCCGCCGTCGCGACTTGACCCAACGCCCGTCGTCCGATCGCGTGGCCGCGAATCGCCAGCCGGCGCAGCTCCGCATTGCTGAGCTGCACGCGCCGACCGCGCAACTGGGGGCGGAGGATTCGATCCTCCTCTTGGAGAAAGCGAGGGTCTTGCCCTGACGATCGTCCAACCATCCCGCGATGATTGCAAGCAACAGCCGCATCGACGTCACGTCAATCCACGGCAGCAGCGTACGGCAGTCCTGATCGCCGCGGTCGGCGGCAAGATGAGACAATACGCGCCCTGGCCCATGTCGTCAACGACAAGACGGAAGCGGCCTACTTTAGAAGCGATCTCTTTTGAGCAGCGTCGGGCGTTGATGAACGCTTGGGAGCAGTTCGTCACCGCTCCGTCGGCGGAAGTCGTAGCGATTCGGGCGTGAGTTGCCGTGCCGCCGGAGCCGTCACGAGCCTTACTAACGGGGCACTACGAATCGCTACGTGACGACTACAACGCGTCGCAATCTTTTGCGCCGCACCGCCATCGTTACTGGGCCGGCGTTGCCAGCGGCTGCCCTTTCTCGACGATGTAGGTCGATACGATAATCGCTGGCGTATTGCCCTTGTTGGTCGCGTTGTGGATAGCCTTGGCCGGAATCATGAAGGAGTCGCCGGCCTTCAACGTCACGGGCGGTTTGCCCTGCACCTCAAGCACCAACGTTCCCTCGAGCATGTACGACACTTCCTCGCCGGGATGTGTATGCCTCCCGGATGTGCCGCCCATCGACACCTCAGTGCGGGTCATGATGGCTTCGCGACCGGGGGACACGATGTCAGCCTGTTGCAGCACACTCCGCTTCACCGCAGACTGAGTGCCGACCGTCGCTATCCCGCCCAGGACCGCCACGACGCTGAGCGCCACTGCCAGATTTGCCGTTTTATTCATTGTGAGTCTTCCCATAGTGAGTGGACGAACCGTGCCTGTGGGCTTTCTTCGATCGGAACTCCCCGAACAGCAGTATGCGGCGCGATGTCGAAACGATCACATATCGAACAGGCGAGTATACTTAACGATGAACGAACGGCCCAGCGCTTCGGCCGCGGTATAGCTGGTCGTATCTTGCCGATCGTTGTAGACCACGAAGAATCCCGTGCCGCTGCGATCGAGAAGCGCGAGCCGGATGTTTGACGACAGCTGCGACACCTGGGTGTTGTACTGGATGAGCGCCTGGATGCTCGCCAGCGGCGTAAAGGAATAGCTGATCCTGGTCGGGACGAGGGTCGTCGAGAAGTTGCCGCCGGGTAGGGTGATGTTGTCGCGGCTAATCCCGACCGTCGTGAGGAACTTCGACCCGGCGCGGTAACCAACGGTGAAGTTTGGACCGTGCGTATTGCCGTCGTAGAAGCCGCCCACGTTGTATGTGCCGGAGAAGAAAACAGGCGCCGTCGGATCGCTGATGAACTGGTAGTTGTGCTGGAACCATGTGTACAGGCCGGGCGGGACGACGACGTTCGCGCCGTCGGCCGGCTGATGGATCGCGAAGTTTGTCGTCGGATGATCCTGGATGACTTCCCAGAAAGTGCCGAACCTCCCGCCGTTTGTCAGCAGAAACTCCAGTGGATGGATATGCTGCCGTGAGCTCTGTGTCTCGCCCTCGAAGCCGTACTCGCCGTTGTATGAGTAGTGCGGGAAAATCTGCCGCAGCCATGGGGTCTTCTTAATCCAGCCGGGTCGCAGGTTCCAGGTGGCGCGGGTCTCCGGCCGGCGATAACCGCGCCGACTCAGGAAGCCGACTTCCGGGTTGAACCGCTCGCCTACCTGCGTGAATCCTCCCGAAAGCGAGTAGAGATTGTTCGTGAATTGATAGAGCGCGCGACCCGCGTAATCGGAGCCGAAGCTTAACGATGCCGAATCGGTTCGGGCGATATAGGTGAAGAGCTTGGAATTCTGCGTCACCTGGATGTTGGCGTCGAGGCCGTACGCGCGGTTGTAGTCGCCGTCCGGGTTCGCCGCGTTCCCGGTCCCGACGCGCCCGACGAAGATGCCGCCGAAATTCGAGCGGCCAACCTCTCGCTGTACGCGAAGGGCGGAGAAGTTGTTCGCTGGTGCTACCAGGGTGCCGGTGAAACGGCCGAGCGTCTTCTCCGTCTGCATGTTGAGGGCTCCGACGTTGAACCCTCCCACCTTGCCGCTCAGGCGCGCCCCTCCAATGATGCCTATCGGAACGCCGCTTCGATCGAGGCCGATGCGGCGCGAGAAAAACAAGTCGACCTGCTGCGGCGTCCCGAATTGGAACGTCGCCGCGTTCTCGAGGAAGAAGGGTCGCTTCTCGGGAAAGAACTGCGGGAAACGCGTGAGGTTCACCTGCTGTTCGTCCGCCTCGACCTGTGCGAAGTCGGTGTTGATGGTGAAATCGGCCGTGAGGTTCGGCCGCATCCCCCACTTCAGGTCCACGCCGACGTCCCCGGTCCTGTCGAGCGAGTTCACCGCGGAGAGGAAGTTCTTGTCGGCGGAACCCAGCACGTACGGGATCATCTTGATGTCGCGTCGTTCGGACAGGTTCAGTCCGGTGAGCTTGGCCGCCTGCGATACAAGGTTGAGCGTGTATCCACGAGGGATCCGAGCCAGGTACACCTGCTCGTTGCGTCGCCGGATATTGCGCATCACGTTGAATCCCCAGGTCTTGTTAGCGCCCGTCGCGTAGCGGAGCGTCCTGAGCGGAATCGAAATCTCCGTCTCCCAGCCGCGTTCGGTAATCTGGGAGCGGACGGTCCAATCGGCATCCCAGTTCACGTTAAACCCACTGATCGATCCGCCCTGGGATCCGCCCGATCCAGGTCGGCCGGTGGAACCGCTTGTCTGTCCCTCGCCGGCCACCTGTCCGTCATATTCAATGCCCGTCGGGTTGGTGCCGAACACGAACCCGTTCTGCCGGTCGTTGAACGTGTCAAGGATGATCTGCACCGAGTCCGAATCCCCAAGGTCACCGTCCCGTTTGCTCTGGGTCAGGACGATCCCGCTCGGGTCCGTGTCGAAGTTGATAATCCCGATATAGAGGTTCTGCCTGTCGACAAGAACTCGGACGTCGGTCTTCTCCGAAGGAACTCCCCCCTCGATGGGTTCCTGCTGGACAAACTCCGTCATTGGAGTGGCGCGCGACCAGGGTTCTTCAACCACTCGGCCGTCGATCGTGGGCCGGGCGGCTCCGTCGGCAAGACCGGTCACAGAGTACTGTGGCACCTCGTCCGGGGATGTCTGCGCGAACGCTGCTTGGCTAGTACATAAGCACAGAGTGGCAAGAGCGACGACGAACCGGAAAGACTTCACCAAGGGCCCCTCGTTAGCGATGATGGTGTTGGCGGCCTGCGTGCGCCATACCAACCTCCGGGTTAAATCGGTCGGGGTTCTTGCCCGGTCGGAAGACTGCGAAGCGGGTCAGCGATCGAGCCGATCACGTTAAGGATGATGTTGCGGGGCGCGGTCAGCGCGGAGTGCTGACGTAGTCGAGCGCGAACTGCTTCAACCCCGCGGACCGCAGGCCGAGCGCCTCAGCCTCTTTCATAGCGCGGTCCGCGTCCCAGCCATCGAGCTTCACCCGCTTGATCAACCACATCGCGGCGACGCGGTTTCCCGATGCACAGTGGATGTACACGGGCTGGTTTGCTGGATCGGACACAGCTTTCAGGAAGGCCGCTGCCACCTCGGCCGTCGGCGTCCGATGCGGCAAGTAGATGTAGCGGAGGCCGACCTTGGCCGCGGTCGCCATCGCTTCGTCGATCCTTGCGCCCTGCTCCTCGCGCGTCTGGAAGTTGATGACGGCGGCAAACCCGCTCTTCTTCAATTCCGGAAGCGTCTCGACAGGGGTGGCACCGGCACAGGCGACGGTCGCATCGACGCGCGTGTAGTTTTGGACGCCCGCTGGCGCGGTTTCGCGCTGCGCGTGAACCGCGGGAGCCAACAAGCCGAACGCCAATAGGGATGCGAGCAGGCGAAGATTCGTCATGACATTCCTCCGAGATCAAGAAACCGTTTGGGCCGACAACCGCGGTCCGGGCTGCTAATTGCCCGGCACCATGATGTGGGCCGTGGACGTCCCCGCGTCCATGATCCAGGCGCCGCCTTCCCTGGGATTCTCAGGCAGCCCGGTGGACTCTTTCGTGGCGCCGGGCACCGCGATGGTGAGGTGGTGGGGTCGAAGGCGTTGCAGGTCGGGCCCCGAGACGACGTACCACAGAGACCCGTACGCCGGTTTCATCCGGGTGCCGTTCTTCTCCATCTCGCTCAGCATCGCCTCCGACTTCTTGCGGTCGCCTACCGCCTCGGCCCTCAGGTTCTGCGCCTCGCGCTCCAGGTTGCCGATGCTGGTGCACTGAACCGAAACCGGCTGCTGCAGCGGGAAGCCGGAGCGGTCGTAGCAGACCAGACGGTTCGTGCCTTTCCTCAGCACGTCGTAGGTGAAGTCGGGTTTCCACTTGATGACCGTCGCCTGGTTCTTCAGGTTGGCCGGAGCGGCGAGCAAAGCCTTGTCCACGTCGGCTTGCGAGGCTCCCGGCGCAAGTGGCGGCGGTTCCGCCGCGGCGCCGGCGGCCCTTCCCTGAGCGACCGCCGCCATCGACGCCATCGCGAGACCGAGGATTATCAGAGCAACATGTTTCATGGCGAACCTCCGTTTTCAGTAATGCTGGCTGGCGGCTATGGCGCGCGCGCCGTTTGCCGCAGGATCTGCGCACGACACCGGACGCGGTCTATTTCACTCCTTGCAGGAGTGGCGCAATCGCGGTGCGGAGCTCCTGTTCGGTCATCGTGCCCAGGCGATACAGGCGAACCACGCCCCGACGATCGACGAGCACCAGCGTCGGGGTGGTCGATACGCCGTAGCGCGCATGGTTGGCCTCGCTGACCGGGACCGCCTCGTTGCGCAGGAATGCGTACGAGTCGTCGCGGGTCTGCTCGATATGTCGCATCTCGTCGGCCGGGCTCGCTGGCGCACGGCGTACGGTGTAGCCATAGCGCTGCGTCGGCGCGACAATGACGAGACCATCGTCGCGATATTCATTCAGCAGATTCGCCAGAGCCGGCACCTGCGCCTTGCAGTCGGGGCACCAGTGGGCCCAGAAGAAGAGGAGCACCACTTTCCCCTTCAGTTCCGCGGCCGAAGGCATCGGTCGTCCAAGCGCGTCGCCGTTTTCAATCGGCGGCGCCGGCTGTCCCTCGAGGCTCAGCAGGTGGAGATTCTTCTGGATGCGTCGGTGCAACGGCGTATCCCGATATGTCTCCAGCTCCCGCTGCAGGAAGTAGACAGCGGCGGAGCGTTCGCCGCGAGCGGCCCGCACCTGCGCCTGCACTTCGATGGCGGCGCCCAACGCGGTCTCCAGGCGGCTGTCCTGCTGGAGCGATCGGCCTTTGAGCGCGTCTCGCGACAACGCGTGGACTTCAGCGGCGTAGCCGTTTGCCTTGTCGAGCTGCTTGCCGGCCAAGGCGGCCCGTCCAAGCCACGACAGCGCTTCGAGCGCTTCGGAGGTCGTGCCATGCGCGGCGCGATACTGGTCGAGTACCGCCTCGCCCGCCGAAAAATCCTGCTTCGGCGAACACGGCCACTCCGTACACGCGACCGCCACGCGCACATCCCTGACGATGTTGACGGGCGTCTGGGAGGTCGCGGTCCCAACGCCGATCAACAGCGCCGCAACGAGAATCAGGCTTCCGACGCCGGTGACGGGGCGCATACAGTCCTCCTCGGTTTCGAGCAGTGTCCTACCGCGTTCCCGTGCCGCCTGCGCCCGAGGGGCGCCCGGTCTGCATGGCGACCGTCCACGTCAGCGGAACGGAGACCGGCTTGAAGCAGATCCGGTCGTCGCACGCCTGGTAATCCAATGTCCCCGTCAGCGTCAGGGACGGCGTCGCTCGCAGCGCAGCGCGTGCCTCCGGCTGCGAGTCGAGTGTCACCTCCTGCACCAGCGTGAACGGTTTCTGATAAGCCGGAATCCGTTCGTTCAGCGGTTCGAAGAGGTACATCTCCGATGCCGGATAGCGTGTCGGCGCGAGCCGGACGAACCGCTGCGCGGCCACCGTCAGCGTGACGATGCGATAGTCGTCGGCGCCTGGCGCATACACGTGCATTCGCGCGACGGGTTCAATCTTGACGATTAACGACACCTTCCCACCCGGCGCCGCGGCGGTCTCGCTCGGATAGGTTTCGACCTTCAGGTGATCCGTCCAGACGACGGAGGCAACAGGCTTCTTGTCCGCACGGGCGTCGCCCGACGCGCCGGCCTGCATGGCGGGCGTCGAGACAGCGACGGCCCGCAGCGAGTGCGGCGCCGCCATCAACAGCAGCACGGCCGCCAGCACCGGCGCGAGGAGGCGAACGTGGCCGAATGGCGAACCCCTCATGGCATCTACCGGCGTCAAGAAACTGTTCGAGCCGACAACGACGGTGCGGGCTGATGTACCCGTTCGACTGTGACCACCTTCCGCCGCACTTCGCCCTCGAGCTGAACGGCTTGACCGGCGAACTGGACGAGGCCCTGGAAGTCCTGGTTGGCGATGTGATACACGACCCCATCCGACACGAACACGTACTTCGCGCCCCTGCGGACACAGCGGCGCACGCAGTCGGGCTCGGTGGCATCCCGCAGCGCCGAATCGCTATGTTGATGGCCGTGCACACAGCGGTCATCGGTGATCTGGCCGCGCGCCGCCAGGACCACCTCGGCACCACCCGTCCACAAGTACCAGAGCGCTGCCACAAGCGATATTCCTGCGGCGGCGGCCATCCCTCCTCTGAGACCGGTAAACGCTCTACCCCGTGAGACGGCCTCGGCCCCGACCGGAGGAACCAGCGCGCCGTCGCGCCGCATCTCCTCCGCCCAGCGCCGCAGCCGCTGTCGTACCGCCCTGTCGCGTGTGACCCGCCGCCGGCACCGTTCGCACGCCTTGAGATGGTCTTCGACCCGCCCCTGCGAACCAGCAGATACGGTGTCGTCGATGTACGACGTCAACGCCGATCGAAGCCACCAGCATCGAATAGTCAGCATCGATTCTTCCCCTCGTTTCGCTCGGTCATGCGCCGGTACAGGAGCTCCCTCGCTCGCGACAGCCTCGACATGACCGTCCCAATCGGAATACCCAGACGCGTGGCGACTTCCGCGTACGACAATTCCTCGATGTCACGCAGCCAGAGCGTCTGACGAAGAACGGGCGGCAGCGAGTCGATCGCCGCCCGCAGGTCGCGGTTCTCCGCGCTCCGGATCAGACGTGCTTCCGGCGTGTCGCTGGAGAGGTCCGCGCCCTCGAACTCACTGACCGCATCCTCATCGACCACGACGACGGCCCGTGCGCCGTCTCGTTTGCGGTTGCGGTCGATATTTCGCAGAATCGTGAGCAGCCACGACTTCAGATTCGTGCCCCACTGAAAGCTGCCGGCCGCGCGCAGCGCGCGAGCGTAGGTCTCCTGCGTCAAGTCCTCCGCGTCCGCGGCACTCTTGGTCAGTCGACGAGCAACGCGGTATACCGTTCCGAACAGCGCGAGCGATTCGATGTGAAACTCGTCGCGATCGGGCGGGTGCTGCCGCAGTGAAGCCCGGTTGTGTTTTGGCATACTCGCCGGTTCACGACGTGATCATCAGTGTCCGCGGGAACTGCGCATTGTCCTCGAGGAACGTCTTCTTGTTTTCCAGGTCCTTGGCCGTCGGCTGAATCTTTCCCGTGATGTCACGAGCGCGCGAGACCAGCGCGTGCTCACCCGGCGCCGGGTTCTCCCAGACGTAGTTGAACAGCTTCCACGAGTACTTGTCGCGGGTCGCAGGATCCACCGTCGCGGGTCGCCACGGCCCGTCGTCGATCTTCACCTCGATGGCCTCGAGTGAGGTCCCATCGTTGAGCGCCACGCCGAATACATGGCAGCGGTTGCCCACACGCGTCACGCGCGCGATAAACGATTTCAGCTGCATCCGCGTAATCGACCGCTCCTTCCACACCAACTCACCGTCGATGAGCTCGCCCTCCACCCGGCGGTACCAGCGGGCCTGCCACTTGCCGAGGTAGTCCTCCTCCTGTACGTGAACCTGCGCCAGCCACTTGACGTTCGCGACGCCGTACCAGCCCGGCACGATGAGACGGAGCGGCGAGCCCTGATGTCGCGTCAGCGGTTCGCCGTTGAAGGCGTAGGCGAGCAGGGGATCAGCCGATAAGGCCTTCTCCCGTGGCAGGCTCCGCCCGAACTGCTGCTCGAGCGGGAACGTCTGGCCGCGGAACTCCACCTGCTCCTCACCACGATCGGCGCCGAAGAAGACGAACTCGCGCGCCTCGCGCTTGACCCCTGCGCGATCCAGCACCGTTTGCAGCGGGACGCCCGTCCACCGACCGTTGCTGATCAGCCCCTGTATCGGGCGGCGATTGCCCGAGCACTCGAACCCGGCGACCAGCTCGGTCCGGCGCATGGCCCGCAACTCGTCCAGGCCGAGCGACAGCGGCCGGCTGACGAGGCCTGAGATCTTCAGTCGGAAGCTCGTTGGGTCCACAACCGGGTGGCCATAATGCTGCGTCGTGAAGAATTGATCCGGCGGCGTGAACGGTCCGCTGATCTTCCGCACATCGATGATCTGCTGATCTTCCGCACATCGATGATCCGCCGCTCCGGGCCCGACACAGTTGGAAAGTTCGCAGGCATGTCACTGAACGGCACCAGGGTCTCGTCCTGGGCGAGAGCCGGCAGCGCCCACGCGGGGAGTACTCCCAGTCCGAGCACCGCGAAGCCCCCCCTTGAGAAGATCGCGGCGACTGGTCTGCGGTCGATGCATGGTCGGCTCCTCTACCGTTGAGAATCTGCGGATCACTAATCAGAACACCCGGGCGTCCGGTTTATTCCATCGCGATTTTTCATGTTTCCGCGTGATATCACCGTGTTAGCCCGCATTATTCATGAGTGAGCGCGTTTCCGCCACGGTACGCGCCTCCGTGTGGCGGCGAGAGGATTCCTGTCGGCGGCTGGCAGCGGAGACGGTCGAAACGGCGTCGTTGGTGGATCCGGCAGGTGTCTGGGGCTCGGTGCGGGCGGCGGCGGCGACACCTCCGGCGCGAAGACACGTGGGGGCGTGTGATTACGTGGGCAGCGCACCGAGTGCGCGCGCGAGACGTGTCCAGGTGGCAGCGTCTGGGTGGGAGCGCGGGAAATGTAGCACGATCCGGCGGACCGAGCGGACGACCTGCACGCCGATCGTGATGAGCGCCTGCCGCAGCCGCGGGACTTGGGCGCCACGCAGCGCGGTCCGGTCGGCGCGCAGTTGCAGCTCTTGCCACAGGACAAACGCCGCCGCCGTCAGCGTGATACGCAACTGTTCGAATAGGCCTTCGGCCCCCGAAACCTAATGAAAATTGGCGTGGGCACAGAATAGTCGCGACGGGAGCGGCGAGATCGACCTAACCAGTGGAGCCAGTGAGGCCGAGCAACTGTTTGGTCCGGAGCGTGCGTGATTGACCGAATAATTGAGCGTCGTGGGGCCGTTGGAGACCTCACCGATAGCTCGCGACCCTGACTGATGCGACGAGGCACGCTCTCCGCTCCCTCAAGGAGAGCCCGCATGCCGTACCGGATCGCAGGAATCGACGTCCACAAGAAGATGCTGGCGGTCGTGGTGGCCGACGTCGAGATCGACGGCGACTTTCACTTCGACCGCCAGAAGGTCGGGACGAGCCCGGCCGATCTGCGCGGCCTGGCCGACTGGCTGGTCGAGCAGGACGTCGAGGAAGTCGTCATGGAGTCGACCGCGCAGTACTGGCGGCCGGTGTGGGAAGCGCTGGAACAGCATTGGCGCCCTCGACGCCGCGCGCGCGATGGTGCGCCGCGCCTCGCGGGCACGCTCCATCTCGCCCACGCGCAATCGAATCGCGGGCCCGGGGGCCGCAAGAAGGACTTCCCGGATGCGGAGCGGTTGGTGAACCGCCTGGTCGCGCAGGAGCTGACCCTAAGCTTTGTGCCCGACACCGAGCAGCGGCTCTGGCGCACCGTGATGCGGCGCAAGTACCAGATCACGCGGAACCGCGTGCCGCTCCACAACCGATTGGAGGCGCTGCTCGAGGAAGCGCACATCAAGGTGTCCAGCATTGTGTCGGACCTACTGCGCCACGCCGGCGCAGCTGTGCGATGCCTTCGAGGCGTGTCCGACGCTGCATCCGGTCTACCGCCGGCTGCTGAAGCTCACGCTGGAAGAGCTGCGCGTGATTGAGGATCACCTCGGGCAGCTCGATCAGCAGATGGCCGACCTGCTCGCGGCCCATCACGACGCGGTGCAGCGCCTCGCCGAAGTCCCCGGCCTCGGGGTCGATTCCGCGCAGCAGATCATCGCGGAGGTCGGCGCCACCGCGACGACGTTTCCCTCACCGAAACATCTCGCCTCGTGGATGGGCGCCTGCCCAGGTAACGAGGAGAGTGCCGGCGTGAACGACCGCCACCGCTGCCCCACAGGCAATCGTCAGATGCGGCGCGTCCTCAATCAAGCCGCCAATGCCGCGGTGAAGGCCAAGGGGACGATCTTCGCTGTCGTGTACCGTCGGGTCGTCCCTCGCCTCGGACATGCCCAGGCGATCGGCGCCATCACGCACCGGTTGTG
>WHSN01000134.1 GCA_009380045.1 Luteitalea sp. | reverse complement strand
CGCCGCATCGCCGTTCGCCGTTCCACGACCGCGCCCGGTGGCGCTCTCTGCCGTGAGAACGTACAGCGGCGGCAGACTCTGTTGGGTGAGCGCTGGGTGGACGGGCGGTGCGGCGGCCCCCAGAGGTCCCTCGAGCGAGACGCGGCTGGCCGCGGTCTGCACGCAACCTTCGAGTACCAGTGTCGAACGGCTCACGTCTGGCGCGCGAGTCTGAGCGTCTGCCGCCGCGACCGACGTGGCGATCACGACCGCGAGAGAGCAGAGCTCAGCTTTCATACGCCCTCCGTGCATGGGCGACCGTCTCTGCAACGTTCTGCAGAGACGGTCGCGGACACGTCACGAGCCTGAAGCTATGGACACGCCTGCGAGATCATCTTTACCGCCGTCACTTGGATTCGCTGTCCTGCGCCCGCCGACGCCGCCGACGCGCCCGACGCGGGTGCGCTGGCCGTTGCGCCGCTGCTTGGCGTTGCGCCCGACGGGTTGCCGGTCGCCGCGCCCGCTGCGCTACCCGGTGTGCTGGGAGCTGCCGTGCTGGAGCCGGTTGCCCCACTGCTCGTGCTGGATGTCGAACCCGACGTCGAACTGGCGGCGAGCGTTCCCGTCACCTCGATACGATGACCGGTGTGCGCCGTGAGATCCTGCGAGCCGGGCTCGAGGATGTAGCTGGAGCTGCTCGCGCCGCTGCTCGATCCGGTTGCGCCGGCAGTCGCTCCCACGGCGCCTGTCGTCGAGCCGGCCGCGCCCGCTCCCGGCGTGGCGCCGGCAGCCCCGGCCGTACCCGCCGCGCCCGCGCTCGAGCCCATCGTTGCATTCGCGAGCACCCACGGCGCGCTGGCCGCTGTGCTCGTCGCGCCCGCCGACGTTGCCGATCCCGTGGTGCCTGTCGCGCCAGCCGTGCTTCCACCGCCGCGCTGCAGACAACCTGTCACGGTAATCGTGCGGCTGCTCGGGCTTCCACTCTGCGTGCTCGAACCTGGTTGCGAAGTTGAACCCGCCTGAGCCGACAATGACGCGGCACACCCGAGTGCGATCGCGACTGTAGCGCCGGTCCATACATGTTTCATCTGTGCCTCCTTACAAAGTCACGCCCATCGGCCTCGTGCAATTGCGACGCCACGACCGTTCCCGCGCGGCATCGCACGATCCTCCGTCACGACGGGGCAGGGGCATGCCATTTCTTCACGTACTGACTTGGATCGAGACTGGGCCGCAGGACGCGGGCGCCGATCCCAGCGATGAGGCGGCGCACTTTTTTCCGGAGCGCCGTTCACAGATTCTTGCGGGCGCTGTTCAGAGAGCGGAACGATGGATCGTTTCACCGCTCAGGCGGCTCCAGCTCACCGGCAGGGAGCACGCAGCGAGAAACGTGCCTTCCAATCAACCAGAACGATGTCGTGACGTGGAGACGTTCCTGCCAGGCGTGCGAACAGAACGAAACGACACGGCGGTCCGTGGACTCGCGAAAACGCGACGAGCGGACACGTTCGGTCGCCGAAATGCGACGGCGGACATGTTTCGGTCGCGGTCTCGCGCGAGATCGCAGAGCCAGACCAACAGGTTCCGATCAGGATGCCCGCGACGGAGACGTGTCCCGTCGGCGAACGCGATAGATCGCCGGCCGCAGGTCCCGGCGGGAGCGCTAATCTGCCGTCTCGTCAGAAGGTGATAAGTTTGGAGGCCATGGACGCGTTTGCCACCTCCGAAGGCCTGCTCGCGCTCGTCACCCTCACGTTCCTCGAGATCATCCTCGGCGTCGACAACATCATCTTCATCTCGATCCTGTCGGGGAAGCTGCCGCAGGCGCAGCAGGCGAAGGCGCGACGCACCGGTCTCCTCGCGGCGATGCTGATGCGCATCCTCCTGCTGATGTCGATTGCATGGATTGTGCGGCTCACCGCGCCGCTCTTCTCCGTTTTGGGCTACGACATCTCCGGACGCGACCTGATCATGATCGGCGGCGGCCTCTTCCTGCTGGGCAAGGCGACCCTCGAGATCCACGAGCGTCTGGAAGGCGAGGAATCGCACGGGGCGTTGAAGGTCGTGCCCTCGTTCGGCGCCGTGATTACGCAGATCATGCTGCTCGACATCGTGTTCTCGCTCGATTCGGTGATTACCGCCATCGGCATGGCCGACGACGTGTCGATCATGGTGGCGGCCGTGATCCTGTCGGTCGTGATCATGATGTTCGCCGCGGAGCCGGTCAGCGGTTTCGTGAGCCGTCACCCGACGGTGAAAGTGCTGGCACTGTCGTTTCTGCTGCTGATCGGCCTGTCACTGATCGGCGACGGTCTCGGCATGCACATCCCGAAGGGGTACATCTACTTTGCGATGGGCTTCTCCGTGTTCGTCGAGATGATCAACCTGCGCGTGCGCGGCAGCCGGTCAGCCCCGGTCAGGCTGCACGATCCGTACTGAGGGCGGCGCGGGCGACGTTGATCGCCAACCGGTCGCCGGCAGCGACGAGGCGGCCAGTTGCGTCGAGCATCTCCGGGGTCGTCTGGCCACCACCTATCTGCAGGAGACAAAGAGGGCGAATGTCAGCTCCCCGTGTGTCCGAACCCGCCGCCGCCTCTCGTCGTTGCCGTGAGCGCTTCCCGGCGATTCCACTCGACGCGTGTCACCGGGGAGACGACCAGTTGGGCGATTCGCATCCCCGGCGTCACCACGAACGGCCCGCTGCCGTGATTGATCAACAGCACCTTCACCTCGCCGCGGTAGTCGCTGTCGATCGTTCCCGGCGCGTTCAGCACCGTCACGCCGTGCCGCGCCGCCAGACCCGATCGGGGCCGGATCTGCGCTTCGTAGCCCTCCGGAACCGCCATCGCGAACCCGCAGGCCACCAGCTTGAACTCGCCCGATTCGAGCGACACCGGAATCGCCACGGCGGCGGGGAGGTCCATGCCCGCGGCGCCGCTGGTAGCGTACTCAGGCAGTGTGACCAGCGGCGAGAGCACCTGTATCGGGATTCTTATCGGTGTCATGGGCGAGAATGAGCCTCCACCACGTCAGATCCGCGCCGACGCGGACCTTGCGACCCTGCATTGGCGATCAATGTATCGTATCGCGCGTGGCGGGAACGCCGGTCCTTCCGCGCTTACAGCGGTTTCCCGAGGCGGATCTGAATCGCGTCACGATATCCGCGGCTGAGCGTGAGCTTGGTGCCGCCGCGCAGCAGCACCACGTACTCGCCGTTGAACGACGAGTGCATCTCTTGAACGCGATCGACGTTCACGATTGTCGAACGGTGGATGCGCATGAAGAGGTGAGGGTCGAGCGCCGATTCCAGGCGGCTCATGGTGTCGCGCACCAGATAGCACTGCGGGCCGGCATGCACCCGGACGTAGTTCCCCGACGCTTCGCACCAGTCGATGTCGGCCATGTCCACGAAGTGAATCCGGCCGCTCGACTTGATCACCAGACGATGGCGGCGGCTCCCGGATGGTCCGCCGTTCGGCGAGGCTGTCGGATGACCGGCGCTGGCCGCGCGCCGCTTGGTGACGTGCTCGCGCGCGTGGCCGAGCGCCGAGCGGAACAGCTCGGCGCTGAACGGCTTCAGCAGATAGTCGAGCGCGTGCACCTCGAAGGCGCGCACCGCATATTCGTCGTACGCCGTGACGAACACCACCGCCGGCGCCCCCGATGACTGAATCGTCCGCGCCAGATCGATGCCGTCGATTTCCGGAATCTGAATATCGAGGAACAGGAGATCGGGCGCGGTCGAATCGATCACCGTTTTCGCCTGCCGCCCGCTGGCGCATTCCCCGACCACCTCGATATCGGCCTCGTCGCGGAGCAGCGCCGCCATGCGCGCGCGCAATCGGCTCGTCGTCCACGATCAGCGTCCTGATCTTGATCACGCGGCGCCCACCCGCACCGGTTCCGCGGCCGGCCTGTCGACGACAAACGGGATCGACACCGTGACCGACAGCCCGCCTTCCGCGTTCGAGAACACGAAGTCGTGGTTCGTCCGATACAGATGCCGCAGCCGCGCCCGCGTATTGGCCACGCCGACCCCCTGGTTGAGCAGCGTCAGCCGATCCGCCGGCAGGCCATCCCCGCTGTCCCGCACCTGCAGGCGGAGCTGATCGCCGACGCGCGCCGCATCGACAACGATCCATCCCAATCGAGAATGTGGCGCAATCCCGTGCCGCACCGCGTTCTCGACGAGAGGCTGAAGCAGCAGGTTCGGCACGTAGGCGTCGAGCGTCTCCGGGTGAATGTTCATGCGCACGCTGAGACGGCTGCCGAACCGGGTCTGCTCGATGTCGAGGTGCTTCTGGAGCATGTCGAGCTCCTCCCTGAGCGGCACCTCCTGGATGCTCGACGTGCTGAGGGTCATCCGGAGCAGGTCGCCGAGACGGTCCATCATCCGGTCGGCGGCGTTGACGTCGGAGCGCATCAGGCCCGAAATCGTATTCAGCGTGTTGAACAGGAAATGCGGATGGAGCTGCCGCTGCAGCGACTGGAGCTGGGCCTCGAGGAGGCGCGTTTCGAGATGCGCCGAATCGAGCGCGCGCGCTTCGGATTCGTGCCGGTAGGCCAGCGCATGCGCCAGACCTACGAGAAACAGGTAGGTCATGAGCATCCAATCGAGTTGGGTCCAGGACTCCACCTGAGCGGCGTGCCACCATCCGCGAGCCGGCGCGCGGCTCAGCACCAGCGCACGAGTCGCCAGCATCGCGGCGGTGTGGGTGAAGGCGTAGGCCAGGGCGCCGGTGACGTGGATGCCGATCAGCGCCGGCCAGCGTACCCGGCCAAGCTGGTAGCGCCAGGCCAGCGACACGATCGCCGGCGCGACCAGCGCCGGCACATACCAGTAGACGAAGTTGAGCACCATCAGGTGCCACAGCGTCTCCGGCTTCTCCGAGGTCGCCATGTGCAGGAAGTAAGCCTGGATGCTCGACGACACGCCGAATGCGGTCGCGATCGCGACGAGAAGGGGGACCGACAGGCGGCCGCGGGCGGTCATCAGCGAGTTGATGGCCCATCTGTGGGCGGCGTCAACATGGTTGCGCCGGCCGCCGCCGTTCGTCACCACCGGTACGCCATTCGTCCCAGCATCCGGGCCCCCAGCGCGGCAGTCGCCTCGGGGTGGAGCGAACCCGGGTCCCGTCCCGATTCAGTGTGAGATCAGCCCGGCAGCGACCCATGCGCCCGCAGAGGACGTCCGCGTCGATGCTTGCCGTTCTGGCGCTGCTCGTGCTGGCGCCGGTTGCTGTCCCCGTCGCGACGCGCCACGCACGGCGGCGCGGCGCTCGTCAAGGAGCGGATGATTTCTTCCTGGTTGACGCGTCGGCGCTCGGATCGATCCCCTCCTCGGTGACGCCGGGGAGGAGCGGCAGCGCCGCGTCAGCGGAGGGCGACAGCAGCCCGAGCTTCAGGTAGGTCAGCAGCTTTTCGCGCGTGTCGCTGATATCCAGATTCCGCATCGTCTATTGTCCGATGCGGTCCTGCGGCGAAAAGACCGAGGTACCCTTCTCCATCGTCAGCCGATCCGGCCTGTAGGTCAGGTTCGGGCTCCGGGTGTCCAGAATCGAGTAGTCGTTGCCGCGGCGCAACTCGATGGTGACCTCGCCAGACACCGGGCGCGCCACCCAGCGCTGGCAGGTCTCCCGGAGCATCATGGCCTGCGGATCGAACCAGCGCCCCTGATAGAGCAGCCGGCCGAGACGCCGGCCGATCTCGCGGTACTGCTCGATCGTGTCCTCGTTGTGAATGCCGGTGACCAGCCGCTCGTAGGCGATGAAGAGCAGCGCCATGCCGGGCGCCTCGTAAATGCCGCGGCTCTTCGCCTCGATGATGCGGTTCTCGATCTGGTCGCTCATGCCGAGGCCGTGGCGTCCGCCGATGGCGTTCGCCTCGCCCATCAGCGCCACCTGGTCGTCGAAGGTCCTGCCGTTCAGCGCGACCGGTTGCCCTTCGTCGAACCGCACCGTCACAGGTTCCGCCTTGACCAGCAGATCGTCCCGCCAGAACGGCACGCCCATGATCGGCGCCACGATGGTCACGCTGCTGTCGAGGCGCTCCAGATCCTTGGCTTCGTGGGTGGCGCCGAGCATGTTGGAGTCGGTCGAGTACGCCTTCTCGACGCTCATCTTGTAGGTGAGGCCGGCCCTGGCCATGTACTCGGACATCTCCCGCCGTCCGCCGAGCTCGTCGATGAACAGCTGGTCGAGCCACGGCTTGTAAATCCGCAGGTTCGGGTTGGCCAGCAGGCCGTAGCGGTAGAACCGCTCGATGTCGTTGCCCTTGAACGTGCTGCCATCGCCCCAGATGTGCACGTCGTCTTCCTTCATGGCGATGACGAGCATCGTGCCGGTCACGGCGCGGCCGATCGGCGTGGTGTTGAAGTACGCGACGCCGGCGGTCGAGATGTGAAAGGCGCCGCACTGCAAGGCCGCGATGCCTTCCGACACCAGCTGCTTGCGGCAGTCGATCAGGCGGGCCTGCTCGGCGCCGTACTGGAGGGCGCGCTTCGGGATGTCGTCGTAGTCCGGTTCGTCCGGCTGGCCCAGGTTCGCCGTATACGCGAATGGAATCGCCCCTTTCGCGCGCATCCAGTGGAGGGCGGCGCTGGTATCGAGGCCGCCAGAGAACGCGATGCCGACACGTTGACCGACCGGAACATCTTGCAGAATCGTTGACATGGGCTCTCGCGTCAGGCGGCATGGCACCCGCCAGTGATCATCTTTGGGGTCGTGTGTCGTACGTGGACCGTTCCTGCGCCACGTCCATCGTGAACTCCACCGGGCCGCTGGGCGCGGAGACGATCACCGCCCACTCGCCCGGCGGCATCACCTCCGTGCGGCCGCTGGCTGTGCCTACGGCCGCTAGGAAGCAGTTGTGCGTACCCTGACCGGCCGCTATTGTAGCGTGCGGGAGGACACGTCATGACCGCGGCCATCGACCGTCGCCGGTTTCTGTTTTCGCTTCCTGCGCTCATCGCCGCTCCCAGGCTGCTGGCGCAGTCCGGCGCCACCGGCTCGATTCGGGTGCGCACGCTGAACCACTTGACGATCGCCGTCTCGGACCCGAAGCGCTCCATCGAGTTCTACCAGGGGCTTCTCGGCATGCCGATCCAGGCACGGCAGGGGCCACCACGCTCCTGCGAATTGGCAACGGGCCGCAGTTCCTGGCCATCAGCGCCGCGGGCACGGCAACGCCTGGCATCAACCACTTCTGCTTCGCGGTCGAGGACTACAACGCCGACCGGATGATGGCCTTGCTGTCGAAGCACGGCGTGACGAAAGCCGAGGCGGCCGGCGGCGGACCGAGCGGTGGACCGATGAAGGCGCGGGTCAGGATGCGCGGCCCCGGGTCGGGCGGTGCCCCGGGCGGCACGCCAGAGCTCTATTTCGGCGACCCGGACGGCATCGTCGTGCAGCTTCAGGATCCGGGCTATTGCGGCGGTGGCGGTGTGCTCGGGCACGTCTGCCCGGCGATCGAACCGGCGCCATCGAAAGGGCTGCTCGCGGTGCGGGACCTGAACCACTTCACGATGAACGTGTCGGACCCCGGTCGTGCCAACAAGTTCTATCAGGATGTGTTCGGGCTCTCGATCCGCTCGTATCAAGGACCCACGGCGCCGACCCTCGCGATTGGGCCGGACCAGCAGTTCCTGATGTTCACCGGGGGCGGCGGCGGGCGTGCCGGAGCAACTCCCGCTCCCCCGCGGCGCGCGAGCATCAACCATGTGTGCCTGACCATGGACGGCTTCAACGTCGAACAGATCCAGAAGGCGCTCGAAAGCTACGGCATCAGGCCGCGAGAAGCCCCGGCCGGTCCGGCCGCGCCGATGCGGCACTACGTGAGCATGCGCATGGAGAATCGCGGCGGCGCCAAGGAAGGCACGCCGGGGTATCTTGGCAACACCTGTTCGTAGAAGGACACGAAGCGAAACCGCACGGCTGCCGACCAGGACTGGCCGCGGGCCGAGGAGGCCTAAGGAATGAAGGTGAACTTTGCCTGACCGGTCACCGCGTTCGCCCAGCCGATGATCGAGGCGCCGCGCGGCTTGGCGCGCGCGCTGATACGCACGTAGTAGTCGCGCTCCGGATCGAGCTTGGCCGTTTCGCACAGCGGCACGCGGTTCAATGTCGTCAGCCACTTCTTGACCGCCGAATCGTCCTCGCTGACCACTGCGCCGTGCACGCGGCCGTCGACGAGCCGCGACAGCGTGTGACGCCTGGTCAAGTTGTCGTACTCATCGCTGGTGCTGACGGTGGCGGTCGCGATCGTCTTGTCGACCCAGCCGGGCACGACCATTCTGAGTTCGATGTCGTAGGTGAACGTGGTGCGCAAGCCGCTCGAAATCGCCTGTCGGATCTCGTTCGAATAGGCGTCGGCCAGCTCGAACGACACCACCACCGTTTTTTCGCTGACGATCGGCACGATGCGCAGCGTTTCGTCGGCGCGCAGCACCGCCCCGGCCGTGAGCAGGCCGAATACACACGAGATCCACACGCGTCCAAGCATCGCGCCCTATCTTAGTACCGAATGGCCAGCGCCATACCAGCGCGCCAGAAAGAAAGTTTCTCGGAGCCGAAACTGATGCCGCGGAGGCCGGACCCGCTGCCGACACTCCTGAACCAGCGGACATCCCAATTCACCCCGACGCGGTCGCTCAGGAAGCCGCTGGTCCCACCGCCGAGGTCGACGACACCGAAGTTGACCTTCACGGGGAAGGCGTTGAAGTCGTCCTCGATGTTCGCCCGCATCAGGCCCGCTCCGGCGACCAGGTACGGACGAAGACCGTAGCCGGCGACGCGGCGCGGCACCGCCACGACGAGATTCCCGGTGAGGGTCGTGACGCTGCCGCCCAGAACGAGATTCCCCGACTCGAAGAAGCCCGGGGCGCGCGACACGTCGCCTTCGATTCCGAAGATCTCACCGAGCCGCACCGCGCCCACGCCGAACACGACATGCGTCTTGTCCGCGGCATTGTCGAAATCGACGAGCGTGGTGTCTCCACCGAGGGTCAGGCCGACAAACGGCTTGATCTGCCACTCGGCCGTGGCCATCGCGGGAGCGCCGAGGGACAGTGCCGCGATCAACAGCCCGATTCGACCGGCGCGATCCCTCATCGCTACCGGACGAAAAGCCCCAGGAACAGCCGCGCAAACGGCGACAGCGTGACGTCTCCGTTGGACAGGTCGAATGGCTCCACCAGCCCGTCGCTGTTCGCCAACAAAATCATCGACGTGCCGCGCGCCGGAAGCGTGACCAGCAGCGACGACGCGCCGTCGTCGGTGACGCCGAATTGCCACACCACCCGCTCGCCTTTGTAGCTCTGGACGAACCAGCCGATCCCGTGCGGCAGCGACTGACCCAGGCGTCCCGCCGTCCCGGTCCATGCAGCGGCCAGCGTGTCATCGCGCAGCAGCGTCCCTTTTCGGAGCGCCAGATCGAATTGCGCGACGTCGCGGACCGATGCGATCAGCCCGCCGGCGGGAGTCAACGTCTCGGCTGAGTACTCCGATGGCACCGGGCGTCCGCGGCGGTCGACGGCATACGGCGTCGCGAGCCGCGCCAGCACGTCCCCGTAGTGGGTGGCCGCTGCAAGAGTCGGAATGCCCTCGGCCGGCGGCGTCAGGAGCGTGATGTCGGGTCCCGGCACCGCGTCGATCATGGCGAGGCGCTCGACGAGGCCGGCCATGGTCTCGCGGTAGGAATCGATCCCGCATGCCCTGATGGCCGACGCCAGGGGCGCAAGCCGCCCCGGATCGTAGGCGAATGTCGGCGCCTCGGCCGTGCCGGTCGTATGGGTGAGAAGCTGGCGCAGGGTGGCGTTCGGGTCCGGGGCATTCCGCCGGTATTGACCGATCGGGTCGCTCAACGAGAGCCGCCCCTCCTCGACGCAGCGGAGCACGATGGCGGCCGTGAACACCTGTGTCGTGCCATCCAGATGAAAGGGGGTGTCGGCGCGCGTGGCGATACCGCGCTCCACGTCCTGCTGACCGAAACCACCCTCCCACAGGATGTCGGCGCGGCCGACGATCGCGGCTGCGAGGCCCGGGATGCCGGCCTGCGTCCGCAGCGCCTCGACATACTCGCGAAACCGATCGAACAGCAGTTCGTCCGCATGCGCCGGCGCACGGACGAGCAGAGAGGCGGCGACGATGACGAGACAGATGGTGCGGCGCATGGATCCTGTCGTGGGAGAAACGCCTCCATCATAGCGGAAAGCCCGTCGGCGGGGAGATTTCCCCCGCGCCAAGGAACGTGCGGGTGGGCGCGCCCTATAATCGCGCTATGCCGGGGGGCCGCGCCGTGGGCGCGAACGTCAAACGGAAGGAGGGCGCGGCGAAGGTGAACGGCGCCGCCCGTTACCTGGACGACGTCGCCTTCGACGGCCTGATCTTCGGGCGGACCGTCCGTTCAACCATTCCCGCTGGCGACATCGTCGACATCCGGCTTCCGGCCGACACGTCCGGTCTGGTCATCGTCGACCACCGCGACGTCCCCGGTCGCAACGTGGTCGCCCTGATCGACGACGACCAGCCATGTCTGGCCGAGCGGACCATCCGGCATGCGGCGGAGCCGATTCTGCTGCTCGCGCACGCCGATCGCGATCGTCTGATGGCGGCGGAGGTCCAGGTCCAGTACCGGGAGGCGGCGCCGGTGTTCGATCCGGAGCGGTCGACCGCCGTCTTCAAGCAGATCGCGATCGACAAGGGCGATCTCGATCAGGGTTTTGCCGCCGCGGAGATGATCGTCGAGGGGGAGTATCGCACCGGCCACCAGGAGCAGCTCTACATCGAGCCCAATGGCGTTGTCGCCGAACCCGACGGCTTCGGTGGAATCGTCGTGCACGGCTCGATGCAGTGTCCGTACTACGTGCACCGCGCGCTGACGGTGCTCC
The DNA here is from genome assembly GCA_009380045.1 of Luteitalea sp. GTDB lineage: Bacteria > Acidobacteriota > Vicinamibacteria > Vicinamibacterales > CAVVIG01 > WHSN01. The sequence goes on along the minus strand of WHSN01000134.1, from coordinate 782 downwards.
TGGGCCTGCCGGCCGACCGGGTGCGCGTGATCCAGACCGAGACCGGCGGCGGGTTCGGCGGGAAGGAGGAATACCCGTCGATGATCGCCGGTCATGCCGCGCTGCTGGCGCTCAAGGCGCGGCGGCCTGTCAAGCTCGTCTACGATCGTGTCGAGGACATGGTGGCGACGACCAAGCGGCATCCCGCCGTGATTCGCCACCGCACGGGTGTGACCCGGCAGGGACGGATCACCGCGATGCAGATCGACGCGCTGTTCGACGGCGGCGCCTATGCGACGCTGAGCGCCGTGGTGCTGTCTCGCGGGCTGATTCATGCGAGCGGTCCGTACCGGTGCGACCACGTGCGCATTCGCGGCCGGGTGGTCATGACCAACACGCCGCCGAACGGAGCCTTTCGCGGGTTCGGCGCGCCGCAGACCCAGTTCGCCGTCGAAGTGCACATGGACCTGATTGCCGAGCGCCTCGGTCTCGATCCGGTGCGCGTGCGCGAGCTGAACGCGCTCGTGCCGGGCGATACCACGGCGACCGGTCAGCGCATGGGACAAGACTGCAGCGCCGTCACCGTCCTCCGTGCCGCGGTGAAGCGCACCGATTTCCTTCGCCGGCGGCGCCAGTTGCGCGGCACCAATCGCGGGCTCGGGCTGTCGCTCTTCTTTCACGGCTCGGGGTTCACCGGGTCGGGCGAAGCGAAGCTCGCCTCACGGGTGTCGCTGGCGCTGACCGAACGGGGCGCCCGCATCCTGGTCGGGAGCACCGAGATCGGCCAGGGCACGCGGACGATG
>WHSN01000013.1 GCA_009380045.1 Luteitalea sp. | reverse complement strand
TGAACGTCGATGGCGCGATCGCCGCGATCTGCGCCGATCTCGGCTTCGCCTACGAGCTCGGGAACGCCGTCTTCCTGATCTCGCGCCTGCCTGGACTGATCGCGCATGCCCACGAGGAGCGGGCGCGGCAATCGCCGATGCGGCAGATCGATCCCAAAGACCACGACTACGACGGCAGCCGGGAACGGCGGCTGCCCGAAGGGCGCAAGTAGCCGCCGAGCGTTGCACCGCCTCTTTCGCTTGCGGTACACTTTGGGGCTCCTCTCGCGGGCGCTTAGCTCAGTTGGTTAGAGCGCGTGCTTCACACGCACGAGGTCGCAGGTTCGAGTCCTGCAGCGCCCACCACGCAAGCCCCACCTTCTCAACACGTTCACAGCCTCACACAGCTCAGATCCACACCTCGGCCCAGCGCCGGTAGCGCGTGCTCGTCGGTCTCCCATGAAGAGTTGCCGCTCAAGGGACGATAAGGTTCTTGGTGGATCAGAACCTGCCCATGAGCTGGATGGACGATAACTACTTCTGCACCGCACGCGGCGACCGGAGTGGGAGTGACAGGAGCTCGCGGGTGTGTCCAAGGTCGGAGCAGAGAAACGGGTCGCGATATACGGCCCCAGTCGCCACAAATGAGCCCGTGTCTGAACCGCCCGGCATCAACGCCACGGAGATGGCATGTGCAATCGTTGCGAGAAACCGTGATCGACGAACAGAAAATTGAACGCGTGCGTCCATTGGCGCCTTCGGCCGGTGCTGCCGACCTGGGCAACGAAGCTCTCCGCGAGGCCCGCGGGCAATTCATGCGGACGTTCGCCAGCCAGTGCGCCGCGATCGCCGAGCCACCCGCCCAGACCGAGAACAGCCCGTCGTCATCCGCGCACGCCATCGAGCTGCTCCACCGCATGGCAGGCCTGGGTGGCACGATCGGCTTCTCGCGCGTCAGCGCGAGAGCAGCGGAGCTCGAAGAGACACTCAGGACGTCGGCGGTGAGCCGGGCCGAGCTCCACGACGGCATTGCCGCGCTGCAAAGCGCTTTTGCGGAGGATGCGGCCGAACCGGCACCCGTGTGGGCGGAGCCCCAGATTCTGGGCGCCTCGCTGACGGTGCTGGTCGTCGAAGACGAACCGACGCAGCGCGCGGTAATCGCGGCGCAGCTCCGCAAGGCGGGACACGTGCCGGTGATGGTCGCCCTTGGCGAGGAGGTGTTACCAGCGGCGCGGCAGACACGCCCGGACGTGATTCTGCTGGACGTGGAACTGCCGGGGATCAACGGCTACGCCGTGTGCCGCCTGCTGAAAGCGGATCGCGCGCTCGCTGGAATTCCAGTCGCCTTCTTGAGCGCTCACGGGAACCTCGATGATCGCCTGGAGGGCCTCTCGTTCGGCGGCGACGATTTCCTGACCAAGCCGCTCGATGGGCGCGAGCTCGCGCTGCGACTGCAACTCTTGAGCAAACGCGGGCGGCGCGGCGACGATTCTGCGGCCTTCGGGGTCCTGACGTACGAGGCGTTCTGCGATCGGGCCGTCCCGCAGCTCCGCCGTGAGCGGAACGCCCTGGCATTGATCCGCACCCCGGCCGATGCGGCTTCCGATGTCGCGGCGTTCACGAGGGACGAGATCCGTCGCCGCGATCTGTGCGCGCAGTACGACCGGACCCATGTGATCGTGCTCTTGCCGGATACGGGAGGGCCTGCGGCGCGGGACCGTCTCGCGTCACTCGTCGAGAAGATCCGCGCGAATGGAATCATGGGCGTTTTTGCCGGCATTGCCGCCTCGCCGGAGGCCGGCGGCCGCACACTCGAGCAACTGCTGGAGGATGCGGACGCGGCCCTCGCCGTCGCCCGCTACGAAGACCTGGCGGCGGCGCTGCATCAAGACCTACCGCGCGAGGAATCGCCAACCCCGAGCGTCGCGGCCCTGGTGGTCGTTGCCGACGACGACCCGAACGTCGTTCGCATCGTGGACGCTCACCTCGCGTCGGCAGGCTACCGCCGGGTCCTGACCTTCGACGGCAGCCGAACCCTCGAAGAAGTTCGGGCTCAGCGCCCCGACGTCTTGGTCCTCGATCTGATGATGCCGCGGCTGACGGGATTCGACGTGCTGGCCGGCCTCCGCGATATGGGCGAGTCGCGCCCGCGCGTCATCGTGCTCTCCGCCCGGGGCCGCGAGGAGGACGTCATCCGGGCGTTCGGTCTCGGTGCGGATGACTTCATGGTCAAGCCGTTCAACCCGCAGGAACTGCTTGCCAGAATCGCGCGTCTCGTCAGGTGATCGGATCAACCGATCGACGCCCGCGCGGAAGGTTCAGCATCGAGGCGCTCGCGTGACATCGTTACTCGAACGCTCGCGTGACATCGTCGCCGTGGTGCTGGCCGTTCTGGCCGGCACGCTCCTCGTCACGCTTTTCGGCCTCGTGCTTTGGCGCGCCATCGACGAGCTGCGATTCCTCCGGCGCCAGCGCCTCCTGGCACGCTATCGGCCGCTCGTCGACGCACTCCTGCCACCGACGCCGGAACCGGACGCGATGCGACACCTGGTCGAATCCTCGCGACGACATCGCGGCATTCTCGCCGATCTGATCCTGGCGGCGCTCCGGCTGACGACGGGTAACGTCGTAGCGCGCCTGCACGATGCCGCCGGGGCCCTCGGGCTCATCGATCGCTGGACCACGTCCCTCGACGATCGCCGGTGGTGGGCTCGCGCCGAGGCCGTACGGGCACTGGGGCTCGTTCGAGCACAGTCGTGCGGCGACCGGCTGCTTCGCGCGCTCGACGATGCGCACGAGGAAGTGCGGGCGGCTGCCGTCGACGCGCTCGGGCGCATTGGCGATCCTTGGTGCGGCCTCGCCCTGCTGACACGGCTGCGTGACGAATCGCGACACCAGCGGGCGCGAGTCGTGGAGGCGATCCGGGCGCTGGGGCCGCCGATGACGCCGATGCTGTTGACCCACGCCCGGGAACAGCCGTCCGATACCGCCATGACGTTGGACATCCTGGGCACCGTCGGCGGGACTGCGGCGATCGATGGCGTGCTCGAGTGGAGCGACGCGGCCGATCCAGCGGTTCGGGCCGCCGCCCTTCGGGCGATCGGCTCCATCGGCCTCGACGATCGATGCTTCTTCTACGCCCTCCGGGGCCTTGACGACACCGATCCCGCTGTGCGCGGCATGGCCGCTCGTGCCCTGGGGCGCAGCGGCAGGCAGACAGCCGTCCCGTACCTGGCTGCGCACCTCGATGACGAGTGGCTGGTGGCGGCACATAGCGCCACCGGGCTGCGGCGTCTCGGGCGTCCAGGCGCGGCTGCCCTCGAGACGCGGGCCGGGGCGACCGGCCAGGGCGCCGATCTCGCCCGCCAGATGTTGTGGGAGCTCGAGTTCCTGAAGGTTGGAGCCTAGTCGTGTTCTACGCCGTATTGCTGGCGCTCGTCCTCACGTTCGAAGGAATGCTCCTGGTCTACTTCCTGACGCTCAATTCGCTGTATCTCCTGTTCACGATCATTGCCTTCTTCGAGCTCAGGCAGCACCGGCGTCGCTGGACCGCGCGGGATCTCGACGTCGTCGTCCGTTCACCGGCGACGCCGGCGATCTCCCTGATCGTCCCGGCGTACAACGAAGAGGCCACGATCGGTCAGAGCCTCCGGTCGCTGCTGCTCTTGAACTATCCCGAGTACGAAGTGGTGGTGGTGAACGATGGCTCGACCGACGCCACACTGCGCACCATCGTCACAGACTTCGACCTGGTGCGCGCGGAGGTTCGCCATCCCAGAATTCTCGGAACCGAGGTCGTCCGGGGCATCTACCGCTCGCTCACCCACCGCGAGCTCGTGGTGGTCGACAAGGCGAACGGCGGAAAAGCGGACGCCATCAACGCCGGGGTCAACGCGGCGAAGCACCCGCTGGTCTGCGTCATCGACGCCGACTCGCTGCTCGAGGAACACGCCCTGACCCGCGCGGTACTGCCGTTCATCGAGGATCCGACCACGATCGCCGCCGGGGGGATCGTCCGCATCGCGAACGGGTGCCGCATCCAGGACGGGCGAGTCGTCGGCGTCGGCCTGCCCACGAGCTCACTGGCGTGCTTCCAGGTCACCGAGTACCTTCGGGCATTTCTCGCGGGCAGGGTCGCACAGTCGGTGTTGGGCGGACTGCTGGTCATCTCCGGCGCGTTCGGGCTGTTCCGGCGCGATGCGCTGATCGCGGTCGGCGGCTTCAGCACCGACACCGTTGGCGAGGACATGGAAGTCATCGTCCGGATGCACCGGCTGTTCCGCGAGCGCGGCGAGAAGTACCGCATCGTGTTCCGACCCGACCCGGTGTGCTGGACCGAGGTGCCGGAACGGCTGGACACGCTGGCGCGCCAGCGCAACCGCTGGCAGCGCGGGACGCTTCAGACTCTAAGCCGCCATCGGCACATGCTGCTCAACCCGCGCTATGGCGCGATCGGGATGTGTGCGATCCCGTACTACCTGATCTTCGAGGCGCTCGCGCCGATCGTCGAAGCCGCCGGGTATCTCGTCACCATAGCCGCGCTCGCGCTTGGATGGCTGGACTGGACGTTTGCAGAGCTGTTGTTCCTGGCCGCCGTCGCATATGGCGCGCTCATCTCGCTGGCGGCGGTGATCCTGGAAGAGATCTCATTCCGGAGATATCCACGCCTCCTCGACCTTCTTCGCCTGGCGACCTATGGCGTGATCGAAAACTTCGGATACCGGCAGCTGACCCTGTGGTGGCGCCTGCGCGGCGTACTCGACTTCATGCGCGGACGCGCCGAGTGGGGAACGATGACGAGACGCGGATTCACGCCGGCCGGGACGTCCTCCACGCCGCATTGACCAGGCCGACTGTCGGCGCATCCCGTGGTCTGGAGCCGCGCGCTCCGGCCGCCGATAGATCGATCGTGGCACCTCGCCCGCGGCTCGTTCTCCTCAGTCTCTGTCTGACGCTGCTGCCCGCAACGATGGCGGCGGCCCAGGTCCCCGACGTCGTTGCATCCGCGCGGGACGCCGCAACGGCCGGACGACGGCCGGAAGCGCTCGCCACGCTCGAGTCCCATCTGGCGGAAACACCCCGGGACGTGGATGCCCGGCTCGTGTATGGTCTGATCCTGTCGTGGGAAGGGCGTTACGAGGATGCCCGGCGCGAGCTTCGACGGGTGCTCGCTCAGGCGCCGGCCTACACCGACGCGCGCGTGGCGTTGATGAACGTTGCGTGGTGGTCGGGTGACACGAGCGAGGCGCGCGACACCGCCGACACCATCCTCTCGCAAGACCCGGGGAACCGCCTGGCCCGAGACGTTCGGGATCGGCTGGATGCGGCAAGCCGACCATGGTGGGCGGGATTCAGCTACACGAACGACTCGTTCAGCGACAACCGGGGCTCTTGGCACGAGCTCGCGGCCTCGCTTACGAGACTGACTCCCCGAGGCTCCGTCATTCTCCGCGCCAGCGACGCCAGACGGTTCGGCCTCGAGGATCGATTGGTCGAGGTGGAGTTCTACCCGCGGCTTCGCCAGGGGACATACGCATTCATCGGCGGCGGGGCGGGCACGGACTCGACGCTCTATCCGTCGTACCGCGTTGCGTTCGACCTGTATCAGACGCTCGGCGCCGGATTCGAGGTGTCTGGAGGCTTTCGACGACTCGGCTTCGACGCCGCGACGAACATCTACGTCGGTACGGTCAGCTCGTACGTCGGGAATTGGATGTTCACCGGCAAGGCGTTTCACGTTCCCGGCGAGGGGCGGGTGGATTCGACGTCGTACCACGGGGGATTCAGGCGGTACGTCCGGGGCGATGGTGTCAGCTACGTCGGTCTCACCTACAGCCACGGATTCAGCCGCGAGGAGATCCGGAACGTCGCCGACCTGACGACGCTCGACTCCGATACTGTGCGCGCAGAGATCGATCAACAGCTCGCCCCCCGTTTTCGCGTGTTCGTAACGGTTGGCACCAGCCGCCAAGAACGGCAGAGCGTGAACGGCCTGTGGCAGACGTCGCTTGGCGGCGGATTCCTGGTGCTGTTCTGAACCAGTCCACGAGCCGCTTGAGTGGCGGCATGCTCGTCCTGCTCCTGTACGCCTCGGTGCTGCGACCGGGTGGGGGGACCGACCGTGCGGACACCAGCGGCGTGGCTGCCGAGCGATGGCTCGTTGCCAGCCGGGAAGCCTTCGACGCCGCTCGATATGAGGACGCGCTGCAGCCGACAATCGAGCTGACCAGGGCGTTCCCGAATCAGCAGGTCTACGCGGAATGGCTGGCGTCGATCTACCAGCACCTCAGTCGGCCTGCGGACGAGGCAGCGGCGTGGGAACGCGTCGTGGCCATCTCGCCGACTCCTGTTGACGCTTGTCCGGCGCTCCCAGACGCCTACGTCCGCGCCGCCGGTCACTCGGACAAGTCCCTCGCGGCGTTCGAGCGGTGTTCCGCGTTCGAACCGAACAACACCGACATGCTCTTCTACCTGGGCCGTGCTCGCGAGCGAGCCGGACGCACGGACTTGGCCGAGGCCGCTTACCGTCAAGCGATCGGCATCGATCGCAACCATAACGATAGTCGGCTCGGCCTCGCCCGGCTCGACCTGAGGGCCGGGCGGGTCGAAGAGGCAGGGCATTCCGCGGCTGCGGTGCTCGAGTTGTATCCCAACCACACTGACGCTCTGCTCGTCGCCGGCATCAGCGCCCAACGTCTGGGTCGGCTGGACGATGCGCGCCGGCACCTGGAGCGTGCCGTCGGTCTCGCGGAACGCGACGTGGACATCCACATCGCGCTCGGAATCCTCGACTTCAGCGAAGCGCACGTCGCCGACGCCCGCCGTCACTTCGAACGCGCCGTTCAGCTGGAGCCAGCGCGCCGCGCAGAGGTGGCGGTGTGGCTCGAGCGTACGCGATCGGGTCGTTGATGCGAATCGCGCTCACTCGTGCGCTCGTCTCCGTCTTCTGGCTCGCGACAGCGCTCTATGCCCTCCTCAGCGCCATCCCGTTCGCCTCACAACAGTTCCTCGAGCCACAACTCGTGCCGGCGGTCGCGGCGTTCGCCGCCTGGCACACGTGGCTGTCGCTCGCGGCGCTTTGCATGACGGCGGCCGGACTGGCGCCGTGGCTTCGTGCACGGGACCGCGCCGTATGCGCGTTCGCGGGGTGCTGGACCGCGGTCAGTCTGCTGACATTCGCCACCAAGGGCCTCTCGGCGCTCGAGCCGTCGAAGCTGGCGATGGTAGTGTCACTCTCTGCGCTCGTTCCACCTGCATGGCTGGCCCTGCTCGACCTGCGCCGGCCGGGAATGGACGGTACGCCGGCACCACGAGAGGTGGGCGCGATGGCCGACTTTCTCGCCTGCGCCGCCGCTGCGCTCGTCGTCAGCGTCACTCACGCCCTGTTCACGCTCTGGGCTGGCGCCGTCCCGACCGCCGTCTGGTTCGTCGGGCTCGGGCGCAGCGCCACGCTGCACCTCGTCGTGTTCTCCGCGATCTTTGCGGTGACGTCAGTGGTCCGAGGCGCCGCGCGAGTGGGTCGACGACCCGATGTCGTCGAGGCGTGGCTCGCCCGTACCGTCGTCGCCGCCCTCCTCGCCCTGTTCATGCATCGAGTCGTTCTGTCATCGCTCTCGTCCACGGGCCCAACCGCTGTGATGATGGCTGGGGCGTTCGGGGCGACACTCGGACTCGTGCTCGGGCCACGCGGCACGCGGGCGCCAGGCGGGGTCGAGACCGCGCTGAGCGGCCTTGTTCCACTGTGGGCCAGCCGCTCACCGGCGCTGGCGGGACTCTGGCTGGTCCTCGCGATGGGCGCCGTGGCCGGCGCGGAAAACGCCATTTCGGCCTCCGACTGGAACTTCACGGTCGCGAAGCTGATCGCCCTCTGTTCATGGCTCGTGGCGTTGGCGACTGCGTTTCGGGCGCTGGGCTCACGGTTCCGTCCGGCGAAGTCGCCGGCAGTCGGCACCTTTGCGCCGTTCGCGGCCTGCGTGCTGGTGCTGGGCCTCCAGCAGCTCGCGTGGACCGGCGTGTCGGGGGCAGCCGATTCCGGGACATCCGCATGGACGAGCGGAGACGCTTCGTCGCGGCTGATTGTCAATGCCATGACGCCGTCTGCGCCTGCCGAGGCTGGGCTGTACGCGTACCTGCAGCGCAACACCAATATTCCACACACCGTGCACGTGAATCCGGTGAACGTCGAGTTCGCCGCGCTCCACGGCCCGTCTGCCCATCGGCCGCATGTCTTTCTGTTCGTAGTCGACAGCCTGCGACGCGATTACCTGTCGCCCTACAACCCCGCCGTCTCCTTCACGCCGTCGATCGGTCGATTCGCCGGCGAGAGTACGGTCTTCGAGAGGGCCTTCACGCGATACGGCGCAACCGGCCTTGCCGTGCCATCGATCTGGGTTGGAGGACTCCTCCTGCACAAACAGTACGTGACACCGTTTGGGCCGATGAACACCCTGGCGAAGCTGCTTGCCGCGGAGGAGTACGCTCGGTGGATGAGCATGGAGCACATCGTCGAGACAATCGTGCCGGCGAGCGCCGCGCTCGAGCCGCTCGACGTCGGCGTGCCTGTGAGGAACCATCGGTTTTGCCGCACATTGCAGGAAGTACGTGCGCGGCTCGATCGGCTGACTGCGGCCGGCCGGCCGGCGTTCGTGTACTCGCTGCCACAGGACGTCCACGTCTCGACGATCGCACGGGAAGGATCCACCCCGATCGACGACCACGACTACGGCGGCTTCCATCCCGCGTATGCCTCACGTGTCGGACGAATGGATGCCTGCTTCGGCGAGTTCGTCGACGATTTGAAGACCCGCGGGCTCTACGACGAGAGCGTCATCATCCTGACCTCAGATCACGGGGACTCGCTCGGCGAAGAAGGTCGACAGGGCCATGCGTATACGATTTTTCCGGAGATCATCCAGGTGCCGTTGCTGGTGCACCTCCCCACCGCGCTTTGGTCCCGCTTTTCGGCGGATCCTGCGGCCACCGTGTTCACCACTGACATTTCGCCGACCCTGTACGCGCTTCTCGGGCATCCGCCAACGCGACCTTCGGAGATCTTCGGCCATCCTCTGTTCCACGCGGCGTCCGCCGCACCGGCCGCCCGTCAACGCGCGGCAATGGTCGCCTCGAGCTATGGCAGCGTCTATGGCGCGCTGCTCGACGATGCACGACGCCTGTACATCATCGACGCGATTTCGCTGCGAGAATACGTCTACGAGCTGGACGGGAGCGCCGCCGGACGAGCGGTGCCGGTGCACGGAGAGGATCGCGAGGCCGGTCAGCGCGCTATCCGCGCGACGATCGGCGAGATCTCCCGCTTCTATGCCTACGACCCTGGGTAGTCAGGCAGTGGGGGGTCCTCCAGTGCGACGAGCCGGTGCACGCCAGGTGTCGCTGTTCCGACGAACTGCATCCCGCGCACTTGTCGCATCCGACCGAAGAGCGCAAACCGTGGTCCGACCCGCTCTTTGGCTCAGCTCGCCATGAAACGCGCCGCGCTGCCCAGAGCGGATTCATCGCGGCCATCCGCGTAACGAAGGTACGAACGCGACGTGGGGGTGTTCGAGCGACCCGGAGCGGTGCGCGCCGAGCGCCGCCTCCACTGACGATCGAGCCCGGTTTCAACTGAGTACGAAAGCTCACCAATAGCCGTCGTATGCCCCGAGCAGCAGGCCCGCGATCACCATTGACGCGGGGAACAGCAACAGGCACATCAATACCCGCGTCGCCCGGCTCCACCGCGTCCATGCCGACACCGCCGCCTGGGGGACGCTGACGGCAATCATCACCGCGGCGTACCCGAGCGTGCCGCGGCTGCAGAACGGACAATGCCGACTGTCGGCAACGTGAACGTTGCAGAGCGCGTCGGCGCCGGCCCAGAGCGAGCGGCAGCCGCACTCGAAGATCCATGCGCACAGGTTGATGAAGAAAATGCAGGTGACCGCGAACGACACCGCGAACGGGAGGAGCCGGTCGGCGAATGGACCCGCGCGCATCAGCCATTATAGGGATCGGTCAGGGGCACACCTGTCGTCAGATGTCGTCGCTCGCCTCCGGCCACGAAGACACACGAAAGGTTTCTCCCAAGGCTTCGTGATCCTCGTGGTCCTTCGGTGCTTCCTGATACGCGCAATGGCGCGGTGCCAGCGCGGCCCCTATGGGACCGGGCGACACGGTCGAACGCGCGGCCTTCAGAAACTCGTGGAGCAGACGTGCGCGAGTCCTGAGCTCGAATAACCAAGTCGGCGACCGGCACGCGTCCGGAAGGCGCGCGTGCGCAGGAATCTGATGGATCAATTGGCGGTGAGTAGCGTTGCGTGGTCGCGATGGCACGGTGCCCCCCTTCCGAATCGCGTCCGTTTTGCCAATTTCGGCCAGGTGCGCCGCCGCTACGTTCCGCAGGTGGTGAGGTAGCGCCGCCGACGGCCGATCCGAAGGATCCGGCCCGTTCCGCCGCGCGGTGGCACCGTGTCGGAACCGTGGCTCTGCTACGCGGCTGTGGATAGGCGGTTTCAGGTGCAAGCGATGGGACTCGCCGGGGGGGGAACCCTCTCGTGGGACAGGAAAGGGCCTTGTCGGGATCACATCGTGACGGCGCCCCTCGGTCTCTCTGGGCGCGTCATGGAAGCGGACGTCATGGAAGCGGAGCTGCTAGCGCCCCATTGGATACAGTATTGGTGGGTCGGTGTCCCGTTGTGAGACGCGTACGTTAATTGCAATGATGCGCACGTCCACAAGCCAATAGGGCACAACGGTTACGCTCCTCGCTGGCTCGGCCATCATATTGCACATCTCTCCGAGGTCTCAGTCCAGCGCGTCGAAGACCAACGGCCCGGGGGCGTCACCATGGGGTTTGTGGCGAGTGCGAACGTCGAAGCCAGGCGAGCGTCGGTTCGGTCGGAGATAGTGACCGTCAGCGAGCAGATGCGCAATCTGCTCCTGTGCGCCACGCGAATCGCCGCAAGCGATGCGAAGGTCTTGATCACGGGCGAGAGCGGAGTCGGCAAGGACGTGCTCGCGCGGTATATTCATGCCCATTCGGCCCGCAGCGGCCGTGAGTACGTGCCCGTGAACTGCGGGGGCGTAGCGGAGTCACTGCTCGAATCGGAGCTGTTCGGTCACGTCAAGGGCAGCTTCACCGGCGCCTATCGCGATAGTGTCGGAAAGCTGCAGCTGGCCCACATGGGGACGCCGTTTCTCGACGAGGTCGGTGAGATGAGCCCGCGCATGCAGGGCGTCCTCCTCCGCTTTCTCGAGAACGGCGAGATTCAGTCGGTGGGCGGCGAAAGGTTGCGCGCCGCGGTCGACGTGCGCGTCGTCGCGGCGACGAACCGGAACTTGACAAAGCTGGTTGCCGCGGGAGCGTTCCGTGAGGATCTCCTCTATCGCCTCCGCGTCGTGCACCTGCACGTGCCCGCCCTCCGCGAGCGGTCTGACGACGTGAAAGCGCTCGGCAGCCACTTCCTGATGCGATTGGGGGGCCAGGTCGCGCTCACCGACGAGGCGTGGGCCGCCCTCGCCCGCTACGGCTGGCCGGGCAACATCCGGGAACTCCGGAACGTGATGGAGCAGCTCACCTGCTTTGCGGCCGAGCACACGCTGCTCGATGTCAACGATCTGCCGCAGGCTCTGCGGACACAAGGGCAGGCCATCACGCCTCAGCGCGAGCGACGCCGCCAGCTCGCCGACGTGCTGTACCAGGGAATCGTCGAGAACGGGTATTCGTTCTGGGAGCATATCCATCCGATGTTTCTCAACCGCGACATTACACGGCACGACATGCGCGAGCTGGTCCGGCGCGGCCTGAGCGTCAGCCGGGGCAACTACCGCGCGCTGCTCGAACTGTTTTACATTCCTGCGTCCGACTACAAACGGTTCATGAATTTCCTGACAACGCACGACTGTCGCCCTGACTTCCGGGAGTTTCGCGATCCGAACAACTCCTTCGACGGGTCGCGGATCCCGTTTCCGGCGCTTGCGCCAGGGCAGGGGTGGCCGGCGCTGGAAACCGCAAGGAACAAGGCCGTCACTGACGGGGACGTCGGCTGATGGCCGGCGGCAATTCCTCTTTTCTGCGTGGGATCTCACAGGACGCCGCGCACCGGTGGACCCTGCGGCGCGCGTCGGGCGGCCAGGTCGTCGCCGGGTCCGTGATCCCGGCCTTCGATCGGGTCACGCGCAACAAGGGTCTACTCGGTCGGCGCTCGCTCGAGCCAGGCAGCGCGATGGTGCTGGCTCCGTGCAACAGCGTCCACACCTTCTTCATGAAGTTCCCGATCGACATCGTGTTCGTCTCGCGCGACGGCCGGGTGCTCAAGATCCGGCCGCGGTGCGGCGCCTGGCGGCTGGCCTTCGGCGCCGGCGCGTTCGCCGTGATCGAGCTGCCGTCGGGCGCCGCGGAGGCGTCCGGCGTCGGAGTCGGCGACCGTCTCGAGATCGTCTAAGTCCCGCGGGAGACGGGCGATATCCGGACATTTGTTCAGGCCCGGACCAGAAGTTCGTGGCAAGGCGCTTGTAGACGCGACGCCGCGCGTCCAGAACGTTCGCAATCTCCGTCAAAGAGCCACCTGTCGCCTGTCACCGACGCGGCACCGGGCTTGCGAAGCAGATGTTGCGTCGCTGAGACCTTGGCAGGAGGCCTGCGGGCTCCGCCGACGGCGCCGGCACCCCCTTCAGAACGAAAGGACACACATGTCCGGACGGCGACGTCACGCCCGATTCGTGGTGGCCGACAGCGAGGGCGTGCTGCGCGTCGCGTGTGACGTGATGGTGACGGCCACCGAGGATGCGCTGATCGCGATCAGCAGTGAACCGGCGGCCGTTGGCGAGATGCTCACAATAGAGATGAATGTCGACGGCCACGTCGATCGGGCGCCGGTGCGCGTCGAGGAAAGCCGGCCGGTAGCCGCCGGCGGCATTGTTCGGCATCGGATCCGGCTGTCGCGGGTCGTCCCGACCGGCCGCGCCTCCGCTGGCGCCGGGACACGGAGATCGCAATGGAAAACGGATCGGAATCTTCGGGTCGTGCGCCCCGGAACACGCCTGCCCGACTGATTCACGACCACCGCGTGCGCGTGCTGAACTGCAGTGCCGGCGGGTGCCTGCTGGAGACGACGAGACCGGTCACGGTGCACACCGTCGCGGCACTGCACGTGTCGTTCGGCGGGAAGCTATTCGAGGAGGTCGTGCACGTCGTGCGCTCGGCGGCGGTGACAGGTGGCGGCGGCCTCCATCGCGTGGCTGCGCGGTTTCTCTCGACGACCCCGCCGCATGAAGGCTCGCTCCGATACGTGATGCTGAAGGAAAGCGGCGAGCTACTGTGCTGGCTCGACGACCCAGTGGAGGAATGATACGGCACCAGCTGGCGATCTCCGCTGAGCCCATTCGACATGAACACAAAAGATCTGACAAACCTGCTCATTGCCGGACGGAACGCCGACGGCGGCTGGGGCTACTACCGGCACAAGACAAGCCGACTGGAGCCGACGTCCTGGGCGGTGCTCGCGCTCACCGCCGCCGGGCAGGATGGCGCCGCGGCGGGGGCGGGGCTCGGGCAGTGGCCGGCACGAGCGGGGCTCCTCCTCGAGCGCGCCGGCGGAGAGCCGAACTATGGATTTCAGGGACTGGCCCTGCTCGCGTTGCACGCGGCGGCGCTCGAGCACCGGGCCGGAAACCGGGCGCTCCTCGACGCGCTGCAGCGCGTGAAAGGAGTTGCGCTCGAACCCTCGCCGATCAACCGTCAGGACAACGGCATCCAGGGCTGGTCCTGGATCGCCGACACCTTCAGCTGGGTCGAGCCGACCGCCTGGTGCCTGCTCGCGTTGAACACCTGCGCGCCGCCATGGCGCGCGCAAATCGACCCGGTCCGCATTCGTGACGCCGAACGGCTGCTCGTGGACCGGAGCTGCCTGGGCGGAGGATGGAACTACGGGAACTCCAACATGCTGGGACAGGAGCTCGCGCCCTACGTGCCGACCACCGCGCTGACGTTGCTCGCGCTCCGCGACCGCCGCGGCGAACGCGTCGTCACCGAGGGGCTGGAGTTTCTCGAACGGCACGCGACTTCGGAACGGTCCGCGACGGCGCTGGCGCTGGCATCGTGCGCCCTCCGGACCTACGGGCGCGCCACGGCCGCCGTCATGGCGGCGCTCCGCCGGCAGTTACCGATCACGGCTGCGCTCGGCAACCATGCGGCCGTGGCCGCGGCACTGTACACGTTGAGCCAAGGCGATGGCGACGCGACGTTCTGACCTTCCGCTTCACCATCGCCAGTGGTCGCGCCGTGCCTTTCTGGCTGCGATCTCCACGTCGGTGGTTGCCGCGGCGTGTCGGAGGGCGCCGTACGATGCGAGCCTGTTCGCGCGCCCTGAGCGCTCGCCGGTCGGCCTGTACGCCGCCCGCGACTACACGATCGACTTCAAGGAGCTGATCGGGCGAGGCCTCGAGGACCTCCATGTCGACGTGCGGGGCCGGAGGGTGTTTCTCAAGCCCAACATGGTCGAGTACGAGAGCAACAGCGCGATCAACACGAACCCGCTCGTCGTGGCAGGCGCGGTGCTGGCGTTCCGCGCCGCCGGGGCCGCGTCGGTGACGGTCGGCGAAGGGCCTGGACACCGCCGCGACATGGAGTACCTGGTGACGGAGACCGGCTTGTACGAGCACCTGCGGGAGAACCGGATCG
Source organism: Luteitalea sp. (assembly GCA_009380045.1). Lineage (GTDB taxonomy): Bacteria > Acidobacteriota > Vicinamibacteria > Vicinamibacterales > CAVVIG01 > WHSN01. Next base: position 28,104 of record WHSN01000013.1, on the reverse strand, counting down.
CCTTCGTCGACCTGAACCAGGACGACGTTGCCGAAGTGCCGCTCAGGAGCCGTTTCACCGGCCTCGAGCGGCTCGCCCTGCCGATCGAGCTGCTGCAGTCGGACTTCATCGTGTCCATGCCCAAGCTGAAGACCCACCACTGGGCTGGGATCACAGCGAGCATGAAGAACCTGTTCGGGACGGTACCGGGCGCTGTCTACGGGTGGCCCAAGAACATCCTGCACCGCCACGGGATCGACAACTCCATCATCGACCTGAACGCGACGATCCGCCCCCACTTCGCCATCGTCGATGCCGTAATCGCGATGGAGGGAGACGGCCCGATCATGGGACGGCCGCGGCAGCTCGGTTGCGTGGTCATGGGCAGCGATCTGGTGGCCGTCGATGCCACCAGCGCGCGGATGATCGGGCTCGACCCGACCCAGATCCCGTATCTGAGCGAGGCCGGCCGCTTCCTCGGACATGTCGATCCACGCCGGATCGAGCTGCGGGGCGAGAGGCTCGCGCGGTTTGCCACCGAGTTCGATGTGCTCGATCGGTTCAAGTCGATCCGGCTCCGGCGGTCGTAGTTCCTCCCCGCCTTCAAGATTCCTCACGCTCGCCGCGCGGAACGCTGTCGCGAGCCGATACTGCAACCAAAGTCGGCCGGCTCACTCCAGCCAGCGCCGCGCCGCAGCGCCGCACCACTGTTCTGCACACGCTCGCAACCGCGACTGGGAAACTGTTTGTTGGATCGCCGCGGCAGCTCGCGGGAAGAAAACTTGCTGGCCCGGCCCAGAACTCCGCGACATGGCCGCGCGGTCCTTCAGGTCGCATCCGGTCACACAATGGCAGCTCGCCAGTGTATTCGCTCATCTTGTTGCGTACTGACCGTCGTTCGCGTCCTGGTATCAGCCTTGCTCTTGGAGGGTGCGAACGGACAAATGATTGTCGCGTTCGATTGCCGGAGGATGGTCCTCCCGCAGCGATTGCCAAACAGGCATCCATAGGAGAGTCGCATGAAGAATCTGTTCAGCCGTTTCGTTCACGAAGAGCAGGGCCAGGACCTGATCGAGTACGCGCTGCTCGCAGGCCTGATCTCGCTCGCCAGCGTGGGCGCGATCACCACACTCGGCGGAAACATCCAGACCAAGTTCGCCGACGTTGGCACGGCCGTGGCTGCCGCGGGATCTTAGTTCGGAAGCGGGAGAAGCGACCATGAGGAACCTCTTTAACTGCTTCGTTCGTGAGGAGCACGGCCAGGACCTGATCGAGTACGCGTTGCTCGCAGGCCTGATCTCGCTCGCCAGCGTAACCGCGATCACCGGCCTCGGCACCGCCCTCCAGGGAAAGTTCGGCGAGGTCGGCACAGCCGTCGCGGGCGCCGGTTCCTAGTCAGGAATTGCCTGGGTGGCGTATGGCTGCCCGGTCACTTCGCTGCATCGTGCAGATACTCAATCGGAGAACCGGCATTGTTCGCGCCGGTTCTCGACTTCAGACAGAGAGGCTTTGAGTGACTCGAACGGTGGCGCGGATTCTTCGCGAAGAAGACGGACAGGATCTCATCGAGTACACACTCGTCGCTGCGCTCATCTCTATCGCCTCCGTACTGGCAATCGGGTCGGTCGGAAACGCCCTCGATCAGCGTTACGACACCATGGCAACAGACATCACGGGTTCGTGAAGATGAAGACCACACTCCGACGTTTCATTGTCGACGACCAGGCACAGAGCTTTGTCGAGTATGCGCTGCTCTCCGCTCTCATCGGCGTCGTCGGCATCCTCGCATGGACGAACGTCGGATCGGCTATCGCGACCACATATGGCGGGTGGGACACCGGAGTGCAGAACCTGTCGGCCACCACCCCAGACCCGATCGGCGGCGGCTCGTAGTGCTGCCCACGAACGAACACATCATGAATGCATTTCAGATCATCGTGGTTGGTGTCGCCATCGTCGCCGTCGCATGGGATGTGGCCACGCGTCGCATCCCGAACGCGCTCACCTTCGGCGCGGCACTCGCCGCCTTCGTGGTGCACGCGTACATCGGCGGGTGGACCGGCGCTGGAACGGCCGCTGCGGGCTGGGCCGCTGGCGTCGCGCTGTTCTTTCCGGTCTTCGCACTGGGCGGCATGGGCGCAGGCGACGTGAAGCTGCTCGGGGCCATCGGCGCCTGGCTGGGCCCGGTCGCCGCCCTCTGGGTGGCGCTCTACTCGGGCATCGCGGGAGGGGTCATGGGTCTCGTCGTGGCCGGCTTCTCCGGATATCTGGTTCAGGCATTCACGAACGTGTGGAGCCTGCTGATGTATTGGCGCATTGTCGGCCTCAAGCCGGCGCCGGAGCTGACGCTCTCGACTCACAGGGGACCGCGGCTCGCGTATGCGGTGCCTGTTTTCGCGGGACTGATGGTGACGCTATGGCTCCAGTAAACGCGAGGCAACGCCTCCGCTCGGAGCGGGGCGCCGAACTGGTGGAGTTCGCGCTGATCCTTCCCCTGCTGCTCTTCATCATCCTGGGCCTGGTGGATTTCGGCTTCCTGTTCCAGCGGTTCGAAGTCGTGACCAACGCGGCGCGTGAAGGTGCGCGCATGGCGGTCCTCCCCGGCTACGTGAACGCCGACGTGACGGCAAGGGTTCAGAACTACTTCACGACCGGCGGCGTCGCCACCACGACTGGGAACCCGTCGGTATCGGTCACCAACGTGACCATCCCGACCGGCGGCGGCGGACCGATTCTTCCGGGCAAGCGGGTGCAGGTCACCTACGCCAGCCCGTATCTCTTCATCGGGCCGATTGCCGGCTGGTTCGGCGGCACATTCACGAGCGCGAACCTCACTGCCGTCGCCGTCATGCGGGACGAGCTCGCACCGTAGCCTTTTTCGTGCACAGCCTCGGATATTCACCGGAGTCGAACAGATGAATCGCAACACCCGCACAACAGTTGTCGTCACCGTGGCGGTCGCCGTGGCCGCTCTCGCGAGCTTCGGCGTGTATCGCGCGATCCAGCAGATGCCCGTCCGCCAGGTCGAGGTCCGCAGCCTGTACCAGGTCGTCGCGGCCACCGAAATGGCGATGGGCACCATGGTCACCAGGGACCACGTCAAGCTCGTCGCCTGGCCGGCCAGCAGCCCCGTCTCGAAGGGCTTCACCACCATTGAAAGCGTCGTCAACCGGGGCCTCATCGACTCGGTGGCCGAAAACGAGCCACTTACCGAAACGAAGCTCGCGTCGGTCGAGGCGGGCGCCGGCCTGCCGCCGTCGATTACCGAGGGCATGCGGGCGGTATCGGTGAAGGTGAACGAGGTCGTCGGCGTGGCCGGCTTCGTCGTCCCGGGCACTCACGTGGACGTGATGGTGACGCTCCGCCGCGACGATGCGAAGGACAGCATGACGCGCGTTGTCGTGAGCGATGTCGAAGTGCTGACGGCAGGCACCCGCTTCGACCAGGAGAAGGCGCGCGACGGCCAGCCGATCCCCACGACGGTGGTGACGCTGCTCGTCACGCCGTCCGACGCCGAGCGGATTGCGCTCGCGGCCAGCGAGGGTGAAGTGATGCTCACGCTTCGCAACCCGATGGACCGGAAGCCGACCGAAACCACTGGCGTTCGCACCGCCGCGCTGCTCGGACAAGCCCCGGTCGTGGCGCCTGTCGTGCAGGCCCGCGGTCCGCGACGCCCGGCGGTCGAGCCGCCCGCAGCCGTCATCCCTGTTTCGAAAAGTTACTCGGTCGAGGCCATCAGGGCCGCCAAACGTTCTGAAGAGGTTGTCCGCTAATGCGCTCACATTCCCGTTCGTTGCCGCTCGTTTCGCGCTTTGCCCGTGCGTCGCTGTTTCTGGCAGCCACCGCCGGCCCGCTCGCTGCGCAGCCCGCGCAGGACGCGCGTCCGCAGTTCCCGCGCGTCCAGCTCACGGCGGGCCGCTCTACCGTCGTGATCACCGAGTTCGACGTGACGCGCATCGCCATCACGAACCCCGTCGTCGCAGACGCGGTCGTCGTGGCACCCCGCGAGATCCTGATCGACGGCAAGTCGGCGGGTACCGTGAGCCTCATCGTCTGGGGGAACGGGTCGCGCACGCAGTACGACCTGGTCGTCGAGCAGCCGGTCACGACGCTCGAACAGCACCTGCGCCTGCTCTTCCCCGGGGAAGACATCGCGGTGAGCACGAGCGAGGGGGCCACGATCCTGGCCGGACGTGTGTCGAGCACGACAGTGATGCTGCGGGCGGCGGAGATCGCGGCCGCCTCGATGCCGAAGACGCAGGTCATCAATCTCCTGCAGGTGCCGGGGGGGAGCGACAGCCAGCAGGTGATGCTGCAGGTGCGGTTCGCCGAGGTGAATCGCAGGAAGCTCACGGAGGCTGGCCTCAACCTGTTCGCGCAGCGACGCGACTTCTCCGGCCGCTCAACGACGCAGCAGTTTGCCGCGCCGGACTTCGACGATGAGAAGGCGGGCGGGCTGGTGTTCAGCGACTTCCTGAACCTGTTCTTCTTCAGCCGCACGCACGGCGTCGGCGCGGTGCTCAAGGCCCTGCAGTCCACGGGCGGGTTCCAGAGTCTGGCCGAACCGAATCTGATCGCCTACAACGGCCAGGAAGCGAGCTTCCTGGCAGGCGGCGAATTCCCGATTCCGGTCGTGCAGGGCAACTCGGGATCGGTCACCGTGGTGTTCAAGGAGTTCGGCATCCGCCTCACCTTCAAGCCGACCATCGCGGGGGACGTGATCCGGCTGAAGGTGCGACCCGAGGTGAGCTCGCTCGATTTCAATAACGGCCTGACGCTCTCGGGATTCCGCATACCCTCGCTCATCACGCGCCGCGCCGAGACCGATGTCGAGCTCCGGGACGGGCAGACGTTCGCGATTGCCGGCCTCATGAGCAACATGTCGCAGAACGACGCCGCGGCGATGCCGCTCCTCAGCAGGCTGCCGATCATCGGCGCGCTCTTCAAGAGCACCGCCAAACGCGCCGAGCAGACCGAGCTGATGGTGCTGATCACGCCGCGCCTGGTCCGGCCGCTCGAACCGGACGAGGTGCCGCCGCTGCCGACCGATTCGGAACAGTTCATCGACAGGAACAGGGATGCCGCCGCAGCCGCCGCCGTGAGTGGACGGCTCGAAGGGGGCGCCGGCCTAGTGGACGCGCCGCGGTCGGACACCGGCGCCGCGATCAAGCGTTGAGCGTGTGATGAAGCCTGTCGAAACAACCCGTCAGTCGGAGCGCGGCGCCGTGCTCATCATGGTGGTCGTGGCTATGGTGGCCTTGCTGGCCTTCGGTGCGTTCGTCATCGACTACGGCGTCATGTGGACCGGTCGCGGGCAGGTTCAGACTTCGGCCGATGCCGGAGCACTGTCCGGCGCCATCTCGCTGGCGTTCGACAGCCCCACTGACTTCGGGGGCGCCCAGACCAAGGCGCGGGCGGTCGCGCGCGCGAACAGCGTGTGGGGGCAGGCGCCGGACGTTCAGCTGGCGGATGTCACCTTCCCGGCGTGCCCGCCGTTGGCGCCGGGCCTGGCGGGGACGTGCGTGAAGGTGGACGCGTTCCGCAACCAGGCCCGTGGCAACCCGCTGCCGATCTATTTCGGCAACCTCGTGGGCATAACGGCTCAGGGTGTGCGGGCAACCGCCACCTCGCAGATCGTGACAGGCAACAAGACGGACTGCCTCAAGCCGTGGGCGGTCGTCGACCGCTGGATCGAGTTCGGTCCCGAGGGCCCAGGCATGCTGCCCACGTCGACGTTCGACAAGTACTCCGACGGCAAGGGGCAGGCCCCACCGCAGGAAGCCGACGTGTACACGCCGCCGAGCGCCGGCTCCGCGGGCACCGGCTTCACGCTGCCCGCGGATCAGGGCAGGCGGTTTGCCGTGAAAACGGCTGCGACCAGCATCTCCTCCGGCTGGTTTCAGGAGATTCTGCTGCCGCGCGCCGACGGCCACTGGACCGGCGGCAACGTGTACCGCGAGAACATCGAGACGTGCGGGGGGCTAGCGTATGCCATCGCTCAACCGGGCATCGCCTGCCCGGCGAGTATTGGCCAGGCCGAGGCGGCCGCCTGGGCGGCGCAAGGCTGCTTCGGCGTGAAGCCGGGCGGCACTACCGGCCCGACGCGGCAGGGTATCGAGTTTCTCTACGATCAAGACCCAGGCGCGACCTATGTCCCCGGGACCGGCATCGTCGGCAGCTCGTTCAGTCCGCCAACCGCAAGCCCCCGCGTGGTCGCGATCGGCGTGATGGACATCGATGACTACCTGTCGCGCAACCCGACCGGTTCGAACGGAACGGTCCGGCTCGTGAACATCTACGGGTTCTTCGTCGAAGGCATGGGCGACGTCGATGAGGTTACCGGCGCGATGACTCTGAATCAGAACGGCAAGGCCGTGATCGGCCGGCTGATCAGGATCACGTCGATGGGTACGGGGTCGTCGCCGCTGTCGGCCGCTTCGTCGTTTCTCGTGAAGATCATCCTCGTTCGTTAACGGAGCCCATATTTTGCCTGCCGTCATCAAACTCGTCACTTCCGACGCCCAGCTCGGGCAGCTCGTTCGCGAAACCGGCGTCCACTGCTCGATGGTGTCGGCCGAGGCGCTCTCGATCCTCGCGCAACCGGGTGCGGCGCAGCCCGACGTGGTCATCGTGGACCTTCGCGGGCAGGCGGGCATTCCGCCGGCTCTCGCCCTGATGAAGCGGAACCATCCGGCGACCGGCGCGCTCCTCGTGGCCACGAAGCTCGATCCGGCGCTCATGCTGGAAGCGATGAGGGCCGGCGTGAACGAGTGCGTCACCGAACCGGTGTCCGTCTCCGACATGCAGATGGCCATCAAGCGGCTGGTCGGCAATCTCGCTCCCGCCGTGCAGGGCGACACCTTCGCCTTCGTCGGGGCGAAGGGCGGCGTCGGCGCCACGACCGTGGCCGTGAACACTGCGACAGCGCTGGCCAGGGCCGAGCCGGGCTCGACCCTCATGGTCGATCTCAACGTGGCGTGCGGCGACGCGGCGGTGTTCCTGGGCGCGGAGCCACGGTTCTCGGTGATGGACGCGCTCGAAAACGTCCAGCGGCTCGATCGCGCGTTCTTCACCGGCCTCGTCGTGCGCACCAAGTCGGGGCTCGACCTGCTGGGCGCCTCCGGACGCCCGGTGACCGGCAATTTCGACACCGCGCGGATCCGCACGCTCCTCGATTTTTGCAGCGGGGTGAACCGGTTCACCGTTCTTGACGTGCCCAGGTCCGACACTGTCGCGCTCGATTCCCTCGACAGCGCCACGAAAATCTTCCTGGTCGTCAACCAGGAGCTCGCCACCGTCCGGACGGCCGCGCGGATGGCGGCCACGCTGCGGCAGCGCTACGGGCAGAGCCGCCTGCACCTGGTGCTCACCCGGACCGATCGCCGCGCCGAGATCGGTCATGAAGACGTGGAGCGCACCGTCGGTGTCGAGATCGCGCACACGTTTCCAAGCGACTATCGCCTGGCGCTCCAGGCGATGAACAAAGGGCGCCCGCTGGTGCTGGACGGACAGCACGAGCTGTCGAAGGCGTTCACCGCCTTCGTTCGCGACCTGGCCGGTGTCCGCGCGCCTGTCCTGAAGGCTGAAAAGGTACGCGTGGCCGGCATCTTCGGACGTCTCGCACCGCGCAAGGCGTAATTCGCACAGAGAAGGATGGACGAACCGATGTCTTTGATGGCACAAACCGCCCGCGCTGGCCTGGACATGCGCACCTCACACTATCAGGAGCTGAAGAGCCGCATCCACCAGGAACTGCTGAACCGCCTGAACCTCGATCGCCTCACGCGCATGCGTCAGGAGGAGGCAGAGCCGGAGATCAGGAACCTGATCGTGGCGATGGTGGAGCGGGAGAGCTCCAGCATGCCGCTCAGCCTCTACGAGCGCGAGGCGCTCATGTCGGACGTCATCAACGAGCTGTTCGGCCTCGGCCCGCTCGAGGCACTGCTGCGGGATCCTTCGGTGTCCGACATCCTCGTGAACCGCCACGATCGGGTCTACGTCGAGCGCGAAGGCAAGCTCGAGGAGACCGACATCGTCTTCAAGGACGACCGTCACCTGCTCCAGATCATCGAGCGCATCGTGAGCGTCGTTGGACGCCGCATCGACGAGTCAAGCCCGATGGTGGATGCGCGTCTCGCCGACGGCTCGCGGGTCAATGCGATCATTCCACCGCTCGCCCTCGACGGACCGGTGCTGTCGATTCGGCGTTTCCGGACGGATCGTCTGGGGGCGAACGACCTGGTCACACGCGAGTCGTGGACGCAGCCGATGCTGGAGTTCCTGCAGGCGGCGATCAGCTGCCGGCTCAATCTGATCGTGTCGGGGGGAACCGGCGCCGGCAAGACGACACTGCTGAACATCCTCTCGAGCTTCATCGGCGCCCATGAACGTGTGGTCACGATCGAAGACGCAGCGGAGCTCGCGCTCCGGCAACGGCACGTCGTGCGCCTGGAGACGCGGCCCGCGAACATCGAAGGCAAGGGCGCGGTCCGTGCGCGCGAGCTGGTCGTCAATGCGCTTCGTATGCGGCCCGACCGCATCATCGTGGGCGAGGTCCGCAGCGAGGAAGCGCTCGACATGCTGCAGGCCATGAATACCGGCCACGACGGCAGCCTCACGACGGTCCATGCGAACACCCCGCGTGACGCGCTGTACCGCCTCGACACGATGGTCGCGATGGCGAACCTCAACATCCCCGAACGAGCCATCCGCGCGCAGATCGCGTCGGCCGTGAACCTCATCGTTCAGGTATCGCGCCTGTCCGACGGGACGCGCAAGATCACGAACATCTCGGAAGTGACCGGTATGGAAGGCGACATCATCACGATGCAGGACATCTTCCTGTTCGAGCGGACAGGCATCGGCCCTGGCGGGAAGGTGATCGGACGGTTCCGGGCAACCGGCATCCGCCCGAAATGCAGCGACAGGCTCGCCACCGCCGGCATCCTCCTCCGGGCGGACATGTTCGAGCACGTGAAAGCCGTGGCCTGAGGTGCACCCATGACTATTGTCGGCGTCACATTCGTGCTCGTCGTCGCGCTGATCACGGGCCTGTACTGGCTGTTCGTCGGGCGGATCGAGCACGCGGAAGGCGTGCAGCTGCGAAAACGGCTGCAGCAATCGGCCGTAACGGCCGCTCCGAAGAAGTCCCGCCTGCTCAACCCGCTCGAGCAGTTCAGCAGCATCGCTGTCCTGAACGCCTCGCTGAGGAAGATCGGCCGCATCTCGCAGCCGCTCCAGACGGACATCAACCAGGCGGGCCTCACGATCAGCGTGTCGACAATGCTGCTCTCCGCGCTTTCGCTCGCCGCAGCGTCGTACCTGGTCGTCCGTTTCCTGATGTTCAGCTCGATGCTCGCGCTGGCCGCCGGCCTGGCCGCGTCGTTCGTTCCGTTCATCTTCCTGAAACGGGCGCGCAACAGCCGGCTCCGGAAGTTCGAGGAACAGTTCCCGGAAGCGATCGACCTGATCGGGCGGGCGCTCCGCGCCGGCCACGCCTTCACGACCGGCATCCTGATGGCCGCGGAGGAGATCCCCTCGCCAGTGGGGGGCGAGTTCAAGCGGCTTTACGACCAACAGAACTTCGGGATGTCGCTCCCGGAGGCGCTGCGCGGCTTCGCTTCGCGCATCCCGCTCATCGACGCCCGCTTCTTCGCCACAGCCGTGCTCACGCAGCGCGAGACGGGTGGCAACCTCGGCGAGGTGCTCGACAACCTCGCCAATGTCATTCGCGAGAGGTTCAAGGTGAAGCGCCAGGTTCGGGTGTTGACCGCGCACGGCCGGATCACCGGCTGGATCCTGGCCGGCTTCCCACCGGCGCTTGCGGCCGCGATGTTCGCGATCGCTCCGGGGCACATGTCGCTGCTGATTACCGACCCGCTCGGCGTTCAGATGATCGTCGGCGCGCTGATCCTGCAGATCACCGGCACGCTGATCATCCGCAAGCTAGTCAACATCCCTTACTGAGGAAACACAGGTACACATCATGACGCCTGTACTCTGGCTCGCCATCGGCGGTCTTTTCGTATCGGTCGGCCTGCTCACCGGGCTTGGCGCTTCTGCGCTCCTCGGACACGCGTCCCCCGAGCGGCGGCGTCTCCGCGAGGCGGCCGCTCTTGGCGGGGGGGCGGGTCTCCTCACCGAGCAGATCCTTCTGACGGAAGCGGTCAGTCCGCGTTTGACGTCGATCGCCCGCAGGCTGCCGAAATCACCCAAGGAGATGGGCCGGTTGCGCCGCCGCCTGGCAAGCGCCGGCATCAACCGCTTCGGCGCCGCGGTGTGCTACTCGGTGCTCGAGCTCGGGCTTCCGGTGCTGTTCGCCGGCGCAGTCCTGTCGCAGATGCGCGGCAGCTCCGGGTACATGGTGGCCGCCATCGTGGGAACGATTGGCTACCTGGTGCCCAGCCTGGTGCTCGGCCGGCTGATCGCCAAGCGCAAGCAGCGGATCGAGAACGGGCTTCCCGACGCGCTCGATCTGATCATTGTCTGCGTCGAGGCGGGTTGCAGTCTCGACCAGGGGATTCTGAAAACCGCCGAGGAGCTCGAGATTTCGCACCCCGACCTGGCCTCCGAGCTGCGCACGATCACGACCGAGGTTCGCGCCGGCAAGCCGCGCGTCGAGGCCTTCAAGAACTTCGCGGCGCGGACGCGCGTGGACGATGTGCGCGCGCTCGTGGCCATGCTCGTGCAGACCGACCGCTTCGGCACCAGCATCGCGCAGGCGCTCCGCACCCATGCTGCAACGTCGCGGCAGAAGCGGCGCCAGCGCGCGGAGGAGCGCGCCGCCAAGGTCGGCGTGAAGCTCGTGTTCCCTCTCGTCTTCTTCCTGTTCCCGGCCTTCTACGTCGTCACGCTTGGTCCCGCGGTGATCCTGTTCCTTCGCAGCAGCTTCTTTGCCAACTAGCGTCAGTCAACCCACAACGAAAGGAAAAACGCCATGTCCATGAACCTGATTCTGTTCGCCCTCGCCGGTGTCTTCGCGGTGCTCTACATGATGCGCCGCAGAGCGCGTCTCCGCAGCGAGGACTGAGCGGGCGTCGGTACAGCGTCCGAGATCGTGAGCTGATGATATCCATGCGAGTGATCGCACTGTTACTCGGCGCCGCCGTTGCCAGCGGGTGCGCGACCGGGACCGGTGCGTCTCTCTCCGCGAAGCTGGTCAATCAGGGGAAACCCGCCCGCGATCCGGGCGGCCCCCCCCTGACCAGCAGGCAAATTCAGGAACACCAGAGCGTGATGCGGGAACTGGCAGCCGGAGCGGTCATGAAGGAGAGCCTCGGCGCCCGAGCGGAATCTGTCGATCCGGCGCTCGCGGCCGCGCTGCGACTGGCTGGGTCACATCCCACGGCCGGGAATCATCTGCGCGTCGCGCACGAGTACTTCCGGCTCGGGATTCTCGACACGGCCCATACCCACGCGACCCGTGCGTTGCTGCAGAGCCCGCGGCTCGCCGAGGCGCACGAGGTGCTGGCGCGGATCTGGCGCGACTGGGGGCTCCCCGGCCTGGGGATGGGCCCGGCGTTGCGCGCGACTTACTTCGATCGGACGTCCGCCGCTGCGGAGAACACGCTCGGAACGCTGCTCGATGCGCTCGGCCTGCCTGGGGAGGCTCGGGAGGCGTTCGCGCGCGCTGTCGCGCTGGATGCAGGCGCCGGCTGGGCCCTGAACAACATCTGTTTCGTCGAGCTGCGGCTGAACCGTCTTGTCGATGCGCGTTCGCATTGCGCGGCGGCGCTCGACGTCGACCCCGGGCTGACCGCGGCCCGAAACAACCTGGCGCTCACGTTCGTCGCCTCCGGCGACGCCGCAGCCGCCAGGCAGGCTTTTGTCGCGGCTGGCAACCCGGCCGGCGCCGCGTACAACCGCGGGATCGTCCACCTCGCCGGAGGCGAGTACACCCTGGCGGCCGAGGCCTTCGAGGAGGCAATCGCCGCCCGACCGACCTTCGCCGCGGCCAAGGCTCGCGCGCACGAAGCGCGGATGCTGGCGATCACGTCCTTCCGATGAGACCACATATGCCGACTGCCACACTCGATCCAACGACCGCACGCAACGTCCTGCCCCGGGCGCCGAATACGCTCGAAGAGGCCGGGCTCAGCCTGGACCTCCTCACACAGCTTGCCCTGAAGCACCTGCATTTCTCCGGTGAGCTGAAAGGGTCCGAGATGGCGGCGCGTCTCGGCGTGAACTTCGCGGTCGTCGAGCCGGCGCTCGAGGTGCTGAAGGTGCAGCGCCAGGTGGAGATCGCCGGCGGCGCCATCACCGGCGCCGCGTCGTACCGGTACCGCATCACGGACGTCGGACGCACCCGCGTCGCCCTGTTCCTTCAGACCAACCAGTACGTCGGCGTGGCGCCGGTGCCGTACGAGCAGTACCGCCGGTACATGCAGGATTTCGTTAGGTCGGCGCCACGGGCCGCCACACGGGAGCGCGTGCGCGAGGCGCTGTCGCACCTGGTGGTGAGCCAGCCGGTGCTCGATCAGCTCGGCCCGGCGATCAATTCCGGCCACTCGATGTTCGTCTACGGGCCGCCCGGCAACGGCAAGACGGTTATCGCGCAGGCCACTCGCAAGCTGCTGTCCGGTGATATCGCCATCCCGCACGCGATCGAGGTGGAAGGGGCCATCATCCGCCTCTTCGACCCGGTCAATCACGAGCCGGTGGACGAGGTCGAGAACGACAGGGACCGTCTCGACCTGTCGCTTCGCCACGACCACCGCTGGATTCGCTGCAAGCGGCCGATGGTGATGGTCGGGGGCGAGCTCACATTGGCCGCGCTCGACTTGAGCTACAACCCGTCCACCGGTTTCTACCGTGCGCCCATCCAGGCGGTGGCGAACGGCGGCGTCCTGGTGATCGACGACTTCGGCCGCCAGCAGTGCGCGCCGCGCGACTTGCTGAACCGGTGGATCGTCCCGCTCGAAAGCCGGGTCGACTTCCTCACGCTCCAGTCGGGCCAGAAGTTCGAGATCCCGTTCGGCGTCTTGATCGTGTTCGCCACCAACATCAAGCCGTCCGAGCTGGTTGACGAGGCATTTCTCAGGCGCATCCGGTACAAGGTCTACGCAGAGGGGCCCACCGTCCCGGAGTTCATGCAGATTTTCGAGAACTGCTGCAGCGAGCGCAAGCTGCGGTTCGATCGGGGGCTCGTGCAGCAGCTCCTCTCGCACTACTACGAGCCCCGGAAGATCGCACCGCGCGGGTGTCATCCGCGCGACCTGATCGACCAGAGCCTCTCGCTGGCCGATTACCGCGGCGAGCCGCGGCAACTGACATCCGAGCTGCTCGCCGCCGCCTGCGCCGGCTATTTCGTGGAAGAGCGCGAAGGTTCGATCACGTAGGAGGCATGGTATGCGGACGTCCGGACAATCGCACGAGGGATGGATGTCGCTCATTCCCTTGAGCGTGTTGCTCTTCATCGTGATGGTCGCGTTGGGCGGACCCGAGGCGTTCGTCAACACGGTTGCCTCTTTTGCGACCGAAGCGATCAACTACACCGCGAGCTGGGTGCGGAATCTCTGAGGCAGCACGGAGCCTGTGTTGACGGATGCATTGACGTTGTCTGACCTTCTCATCCGGCGCCTGTACCTCCATTGGTACGAGGGTGTCGCCATCGCGCGCGGCGTCGGCGAGCGGCTGCTCGAACAGCAGGGCACCGGGATGCGCATTCCCGAGCTGCACCAGGTCGAGCTGGGCGCCGGCGGCGCAATCGCGATCACCGGAGGGGCCGCCGCCAGGGAACCGGTGCGTCGTCTCGGGCAGCTCCTGCAGGCGGTGTTGACCGACGGCGACGTCCCGGTGCAGTTGCGTCTCATCGTCTCGCAAGCGACGGCGCCGATACCCTTTTACTCCTCGCTCGCCGAGTTCGATCAGGCACTCGCGTATTTCGAGCGCCCCGACCGCACGGGACTGCTCAGGGCCCTGTTCGTGCGGGCGGAGGCAGCGGGGCCCGTCACGGTCGGCGACGTCGCGCTGACGCTCGACAGGATCGCACCACTACCCGAGGCGAAGCCGACCGGCCCGCGCGCGGGCCCGTCCCGCAAGAATTCGCGGCGGGTGATTACGGCGGCCGCCGCCTTCGTCGCCCTGCTCGCCGTGTCCGGCGCGGCGGCTCGATACCTGCGAAGCGCCGGCATGCCCGCCGAGGGCCAGACGTTTGCTCGCGCCAGCGTGGCGACGGCGGATGCAGTTGGCGCGGTCGTGCTGGCAGGCGCGTCGGCCGTGTCCAATAGCGTTGGCCTGGGACGGATCGTGGCCAAGGATGAAGCCGACGCCGCTGCAGTCCCGGCCGCTTCGTCCTTGGCCTCTGACTACAGAAAAAAGGGCGGTGCGCAAGCCGCCGTGCGGGCGAAACCCGCCGGGGCGCGCGCCGTCGAGAGCCTACCACCGCGCACGATGATGGCCTACGAGGTACCCGATGGCCGCGCGAGCATGACCAGGGCCCTGGTTCGACCGGCAGAGACGATCGAAGCCTTCGCCGTTGCCTCGATCGATCCGGTGGTCTATGCACCTGGCGCCGACGGCGTGTCGCCCCCGGTGGCTCTTCGGCGGCAGCTGCCACCACTCCCGCCGGCGGTCGCTCCCGCCGATCTCGTTCAGATCGAGTTGCTCATCGCCCAGGACGGCTCCGTGGAGTCGGCCAGGCTGCTGAGCCCACGAGGCCACGTTCTCGGCGGGATGTTCCTGAGCGCCGTGAAGGTGTGGAAGTTCCTTCCGGCGACAAGGGACGGGGTTCCCGTCCGCAATCGCAAGGCGATTTTGGTGTCGTTTGAGTAGACCGAACCGCTCCGCACATGCGTCGGTGTTGGCTTCAGCGCTCGTGCTGATTGCCACGTCAGGTGCTGGGGCAGGCGCTGCGCCGGGGAATGATCCGACCAAGGCACGAAGTCTTCAGATCACCTCGCCGCTCGGGCGCACCGGTCTGCCCGGGACGGTGCGTATCGTCGCGCGCGTGCTAGCGCCCGCAGGCGAGCCGGGGCCGGCAGCGGTCCGATTCTACGTGAACGGCGTCCTCATCGCGACTGACACGGACGGCCCACCGTACGTGGCCGAGTGGGAAGACGAGAACCCCTTCGAGCCGTGCACGCTCGCGGTCGAGGCCGACGACGTCGGCGGTGGCGCGGCGCGGGACAGCGTGGAGCTGACGCCGTTCACGATCGTGGAAGCGAGCGACATCACGAGCGTCGGCGTCGACGCTGTGGTGCTGGACGCTCGTGGACGCTTCGTGGGAGGGCTCGCCGCGTCGCAGTTCATCCTCCGGGAGGACGGGTTACCCCAAACGATCGACCTTGTGATGTCCGACGCTCCCGCGGCAACCTTCACCCTGCTGATCGACAGCAGCCAGAGCATGTCCGCGAACGCCAGGTTCGTGCAGAACGCCGCCGTCAGGCTTGCCGCCTTCTTGAGGGACGAGGATCGGGTCGTCGTGGCCCCTTTCCGGAAAGGCATCACGGCGATCACCGGCCCGACGCGTGACCCGGCGACGATCGCGGACGCGGTCGCCGCCGCCACCGCGCAGGGTGGGACCGCGATCGTCGACGCCCTGCAGCAGGTCAGCGGGCACGCCGCCGATGGCGAAAGGCGACGGGTGGTGGTCCTCGTCACCGACGGTTACGACGAGCACAGCCGCCACTCGTTCGAGGCGACGCTCGCATCGCTCAAAGCCGGCCAGGTCACTGTCTACGTCGTGGCGATCGGCGGGGTGGCAGGCATCTCTCTCCGGGGCGAACAGCTGCTGCGACAGATCGCGCGTGAGACCGGGGGCCGCGCGTTCTTTCCGTGGAATTCGGAGGAGCTCGCGGCGGCACATGCCGCCATCGCCGCCGACGTGCAGCACCGTTACCGCCTGGCCTACACGCCGACAAACCAACAGAAAGACGGTACGTGGCGGGCCATCACACTCAGCGCCACCGATCCGTCGTACAGGGTGCGCGCGCGGTCCGGCTACCAGGCCTTGCATCCACCGCCGGTGCGGGCGTCGGTCGAGTTCACCGCCACCGATCACGCGCGCCAGTACGTTGACCTGGCCATCGACGACATGGAGGTGATCGAGGACGGCGTGATCCAGCACGTAGACGTCTTCCATGAGGCGGTGGCGCCGGTCGCCATCGTGCTGGCCGTCGACGCCTCGGGCAGCATGAGTCGCGCTGCCGGGATAGTCCGGCAGGCGGCCGCGCACTTCGTTGAGACCGTCCGGCCGGGAGACCGCCTCGCCGTCGTCCAGTTTGCCGACAAGGCGGAGCTCGTGGCGGACTTCGAGGTCGCGCGCGACGGGGCGCTCGCCGCGCTCCACGACTACGCACCAGCAGGGGGCACCGCCTTGTACGATGCCCTGCACCTGTCGGTCCAGCGGCTCAGCGCCACGGCAGGTCGCCGCGCCATCGTTGTCGTCACCGACGGCCGGGACGAGAACGCGGCATCGACGGCCCCCGGCAGCGTCGCAACGTGGGACACGGTCATCGCTGCAGCGCACGCAACGGACGCGACGGTGTACGCGATTGGTCTCGGCGTCCGTGTCGAACGGGGCCGGCTGCAGCAGCTGGCCGACCTCACGGGCGGCGAAGCGTACTTCACCGACGACCTCGCGACCCTGGACGCGGAGTATCGCCGGGTGTTGGAAGATCTGCACCGGCGTTACGTGCTTGGATATACATCCACGAACGCGAAGCGAGACGGCGCCTGGCGGGCTGTCGAACTTCGCAGCCCGGCGAAACCCGTGCGCCTTCGGAGCCGCGGCGGCTATTTCGCTCCGGGACAGTGACACGACAGCCTCTGCCGAAATCCGTCGAAAGTCCCAACATCGGCTCGCCGGAAGACCCATCAGGGATCCGGTGGTGGCTGTAAGTTGTCGATGTGATTGTGATCGAGGTCCGCCTTCGCGCGACGTCCGGCGGACAACCTTCGCCTGCTGAAATACTCTGGCTTGCCAGCCGTAGCTCGCTCGCGCGTCCGGTGAGCGAAGGTTGGTGCGGAAGAGAGGGATTCGAACCTCCACTGGGTTGCCCCAACTAGCTCCTGAGGCTATTCAGCGCAGAAAGCGAAGTATCGCGGGTGACCGCGTTTATGAGCGGACAAGGGCGGACGCAACCGACAGGGACGTGGTCGCGGGAAACTGAACGCGCTGTCACGTGGCTTTGACGCAACACCATCGCGTCCCGAGGCAGCAGCCTTCGACAGCCTTTGGCACCGCCTCCCGATATAGTCATGGTCATGGCAACGATTGGACTCATTGGCGCCGGAAGCATCGGCAGCCAGCTCGCCCGGTTGGCCGTAGCTCACAGTCACGACGTCGTCATCAGCAATTCACGCGGGCCTGAGACGTTGACTGCGCTGGTCACCGCCCAATTCGACGAGCGACCGCGCCTTACGGACGATCGCCGCCGGTGCGGCACGACGACCAGAATCCCACACGCGATACGAGTCGCCGCTGATGCCAAGCCGAGCCGCGAACTCCGACTGGGAGAGGCCAGTGCCTCCCGGATGCTTCGAAGCTCGCACACGCTGCTCACGGCCGCCCGCCGCTCCGCGATGCATCTGCACAGGTTGTGGGTCTCGAATTGCCAATTCTCGCGCTGATTGCCGGATTGAGCAACGTTGCGTGACACGAGGCGTCTGACCTACCTGACTCGCGCATGAAGGATTTCCTGCTCACCCTGCTCCATCTCGCCGTCATGATCGCAAGGCTGTGTGGCCGGTGGTGTGCGAGCGGTGATCGCCGAGAATCTCGTCCTCAAGCAGCAACTCATCGTGCTTCGTCGTGGTCGCCGGCGGGCCCCCAGCCTGACGCTGAGCGACCGGCTTCTCTGCGGATTCGGGTCGCTCTTCCTCAGCCCCGGACGCATCCGAACGGTCGCCATCGCCCTCCGCCCCTCGACGCTCCTGGCGTTTCATCAGGCGTTGGTACGTCGCAACTACCACCGACTGTTCTCGTCAACGTCGTCCCCGACGAAGCCTGGGCCGAAAGGGCCGGACGAGGCACTCATCCAGGCCATCGTCGAGCTCAAGTCGCGCAATCCTCGGTTCGGCTGTCCACGGATCGCGTTGATTATCTCGCAGACGTTCGGGGTCGACATCGACAAGAACGTCGTATACCGCGTGTTGTCGAAACACTATCGCCCCGCCCCAGGCGGTACCGGGCCCTCGTGGCTGTCGTTCATTGGACACATGAGAGACAGCCTGTGGAGCGTCGATCTCTTTCGATGCGAGTCCATCGTGCTCCGGAGCTACTGGGTGCTCGTCGTGATGGACCAGTACACGCGTCGCCTCGTCGGAGTCGGCGTGCACCGTGGGCCGGTCAACGGTACCGATCTCTGCTGCATGTTCAACGCCGTCATTCATGGTCGGGGCACACCGCGACATCTCAGCACTGATCACGATCCGCCGTTCGAGGCAACCGGTGGACGGCGAACCTCCGGATTCTGGAGATCGACGAAATCAAGACCGTGCCGTATGTGCCCGTATCACACCCATTCGTGGAGCGCCTGATCGGGACGAGGCGGCGAGAATTTCTCGACCACGTGCTGTGCTGGAATGCCCGTGATCTGGAACGGAAGCTTGCCGACTTCCAGACCTACTACAATGCGGCACGCAGCCACGCGGCATTGGACGGCCACACGCCGTTGACCTTCGCCGGTGAACATGCGGGAGCCCCTGCCGATCTGAACCATGTGCGTTGGGTCTCCCACTGCCGGGACTTGGTCCAGCTCCCAGTGGCGGCCTGACGACGAATTCGAGACGGACACCGTCGGGGAACGGATCCGCGCGCATCAGCCATTATAGGGATCGGTCAGGGGCACACCTGTCGTCAGATGTCTTCACTCGCCTCCGGCCACGAGACACACGAAAGGTTTCTCCCAAAGGCTTCGTGATCCTCGTGGTCCTTCGGTGCTTCGTGATACGCGCAATAGTGCGGTGCCAGCGCGGCCCCTATGGGACCGGCGAAACGGTCGAACGCGCGGACTTCAGAAACTCGTTGAGCAGATGAGCGCGCTTCCAGCGCGCTTCATAGCCCCATCCCGCGAATCGTTTCTCGGCGCCCTGGCCCCGGACCGAGTCCAGGAATGCCGCGTCGTGCTCGCGGGTGTCCCGTGTCAGCGGGCTCGGCGCCCGTCCGAACCCGTCTCGCAGCGCCAGCCGAAACGTGGTGCTCGGCCAGAAGGCCCCCTCGCCCGACTCGGAGTCCTTGACCCACAGCGCGGCGAGGTACGAGGCCACCCCTCCTGCGAGGACCCCCGCCAGTGTTTTTTGCTGGTCAGGGGAGCCAGGAAACATCGCCGCCGCGTTCTCGGTGATCCAGAGACTCGTCCAGACGGTCATCCACGTGACGAACGCGGTCCCCGCGGCAACGGTGACGATCGACAGCTCGATCAGGGTGAGACCAGCCACGGGCGAGCTCGGGACGAGGCGTCCTCCCCACCACCGGCTCAGGAGACCGGCACCGGCGACCCCCAGTGGCACCCAGATACTTCCGGTTCTGGCATAGGTGAACACACCCCACACCAACCCGACGAGAACAGGCAAGTGTCGCAGCGCCGGTCCGAGGATCGCCACTACTGCGTCCTTGTGCCGTCCAATTTCCACTCGTGGGACGGCGAATGGTAGCAGCGGAGCACCAGACCGCCGGAAGAGCCCGGTCGCAACTCGATATCTGCGGGAGGATCGTCGAGATCGCAGTGTGCCGACGCTGCGGTGATGAGAGCATTGACAGACTGAATCGCGGCCGTGACCGCCATCGTGAAGGCCCGCGTCGTCGGGGTGCGGGTGTCACCAATCAACCTGGAGGCCAAATCCGCTGATTGACGCACCCAGACTATCAAATCTTTCGTCGCGGTCGCTGGTTCGTTGGTGCCGGTACCCGGCTCCCTGCCACCGGTTGCTGGCACCCCCAGCGAGATGCCGTCGATCTCATCGAGTTGAACGGGCATGACGTGGCGCTCCATGAAAAAAGGGAAATACGCGGGAGAGACTATGGCTCAACAGGTCGCCGCACGCAACTGCACGCCGCACGATTGTCGTTCACGCCGTCGGCCCGACGTGATCAGGTATGTTTCTGGCGAGTGGCCCTCGCACGTGTCGGGCGGAGCGCGACGGCACCAGAGGGAACACGCCGTGGGTGACCAGGCCGGAAACCGGCCGCACCATCTCGGTTCACCCGCAGCCTCGGCTGGAATGTACATGTCAACGAGCTGATGGCCAGTCCTGTGAGCGAAGTCGAGACTGGCACATCCCTGGAGACAGCGCCGTGGGCCAAGACCTTGCTGGCACGCGACCGAGGGACATCCGCGTCCGCCACGGGACTGCCGGCAGATCTCCTGACGCAGTCTGCACGCCGGCTCCGCATCGTCGCGCTTCTCTACGCCGTCGTGTTTTTCATGAGCAACCCGCTGACGGCAATCCTGTTCCCGGAGGAGCGCGTCCAGTTCCTCGCCAGCGTCGTGCGCTGGGGCCCTTCCACCGTGTCGATCACGGTGGCGCTGCTGGTGGCGGCAGCAACATGGAACCGCGGGCTCGCGGTCGGAACCGTCCTGACCGCGGGCCTGGTCTTCGAAGTCGCAGGCAGCTTCGGGATTGCCACCGCGCAGTATCTGGATGTGGGCAGGTACTCCACCACCCCACCCTGGGCCGGCCTGTCCTGGGTCGCGGTGTGGATGCTCGGGTTCACGGTGATGATTCCGAATCCGCCGCGCCGGGCGCTGCTGGCGGCGCTCGCGTCGGCCAGCTCGGTCCCGCTCGTGGTGACATTCGTCATGGCGACGCAGCCGTTCCCGTTCGAGATTTCGCCGCTCCGCTTCTTCGTCCTGATCGTGCTCCCGTATCTTCTCGTCGTGCTGATCGCCGACGTCGGCGCACGCGTCGTGTACCGGCTGGGCACTGAGCTGAAACGGGCTCGGAGCCTCGGCAGCTATCAGCTGGTCGAGCGCCTCGGTTCGGGTGGGATGGGCGAGGTCTGGCTGGCCCGGCATCGCTTGCTGGCCCGGCCGGCCGCCATCAAGCTGATGCGACCGGAGGTAATCGGGGGCTCGAGTCCCGATCGGCAGTCGGAGCTGCACGAGAGATTCGAGCGCGAGGCGCAGGCCACTTCGTCCCTTCGCTCGCCCCACACCATCCAGCTCTACGACTTCGGGGTCGCCGACAACGGCGTCTTCTATTACGTGATGGAGCTGCTCGACGGCTTCGACCTCGAGGCTCTGGTCGGACGCTTCGGCCCACTGCAGGTCGAGCGTGCCGTGCATCTTCTCCAGCAGGTGTGTCATTCCCTCGCCGAGGCCCACGCCGCGGGGCTCATTCACCGCGATATCAAACCGGCGAACGTATACGTCTGCCGCTACGGTCGCGACGTCGACTTCGTGAAAGTGCTCGACTTCGGTCTGGTGAAATCGCAGGACGAGGCGCGGCTCGACATCGGGATCACGGCCGGCCACGCCGTCGGCGGAACACCGGCCTTCATGTCGCCTGAGCAGGTGGTCTCGGACCAGCCGCTCGACGGTCGCTCGGACATCTACGCCCTGGGCTGTCTCGCCTACTGGCTGGTGACAGGAGAGCTGGTATTCCAGGGACGCACCGTGATGGACACCATTCTGCAGCACCGGCAGGCGACGCCGGCTCCCCCGTCCCACCGAACGGAACTGGCGATCCCGGAGGCTTTCGATCGCTTGATCCTGGACTGTCTGTCGAAACGTCCCGACGATCGACCGGCGACGGCCGAGGACGTTCTGGCGCGGCTGACGGCGATCGAGACACGGGCGGCGTGGACGCCGGAGCAGGCGCGGCAATGGTGGGACCTCCACCACCCGTGAATCGCGGTGAGTACGGAACCGGTTGGCGGCGCTCCACCAGCCGGCCGATCTCGGACTCCGATACGCGGTGTCGAAGGGGCACCGACCGACGAGGGTTCGACGGCGGGTCTCCCGTCGAGCCGTTTCGGATCGCGGGCGCGGCCTTTCGCCCCGACCGGGGATTAGCCAGGATCGGCAGGCGGCGCCGGGCAATCCTCCGGCGGCATGGGCTCGAAGTGCCACAATAGCTGTCCATGGACTGGACGGCACTGCGCGTCTCTCTCTGGCTGGGCGTCGGCACCGTCGTCCTCCTGCTCCCCTGCGGCATGTGGCTCGGGCGACTGCTGGCGGTTCGGGAGTTCCCTGGCAAGCTGCTGGTCGAGGCGCTGGTCACCTTGCCTCTCGTGTTGCCTCCGACGGTCCTGGGCTTCTACCTGCTCGTCACCTTTGGCGGCCGGTCACCGCTCGGCCAGGCATTCGAGGCTGTCGTCGGCCAGTCGCTCGCGTTCTCCTTCCAGGGCCTGCTGCTGGCATCCGCGATCGCGAACATCCCGTTCGTCGTCCAGCCGATCCAACGCGGCTTCGAATCCATCCCGGCCGATGTGCGCGACGCCGCTGCCTGCTGCGGCCTCACCCCCTGGCAGCGATTCCTCCGCATCGAGGTGCCGCTCGCCTGGCCCGGCATCCTCACCGCCGCGATCCTGACCTTCGCTCATACGCTCGGAGAGTTCGGCGTCGTCCTGATGGTCGGAGGCAACCTTCCCGGCGAGACGAGAACATTGAGCGTGGCGATCTACGATCGCATGAATGCGTTCGACGATCGGAGCGCGGGTGTGATGGCCGCGACCCTGCTGGTCACGGCCATGGCCACGCTCACGCTCACGACGTCGCTCTCCCGGCGCGTCGTTCCCCGCCGTGGCTAGTCGCACGCTCTCGGTCACGCTCCGGCAGCATGGCCCGATTCCGCTCGATGTCGGGCTGACCTGCGATGCCGGCGACGTGCTCGCCATCTTCGGTCCCTCCGGCAGCGGCAAGACGACAGTGCTGCGGAGCATCGCCGGCCTCTACCGGCCGGAACACGCCCGCGTCATCTCGGGCGACGACGCCTGGACGGACACGGCGTCGGGGTTCTTTGCACCGGCGCATCGCCGCGCAGTCGGGTTCGTCTTTCAGGAGTACGCGCTGTTTCCCCATTTGACGGCCGTGGGCAACGTGGTCACCGCGCTCGGCCACCGGCCACGCGCGGAACGGCGTCCACGCGCCGAGCACCTGTTGCGGGTGGTGCACCTGTCCGGACATCTCGATCGCCGCCCGGCGGCGATGTCCGGCGGCGAGCGTCAGCGAGTGGCGCTGGCCCGGGCGCTGGCGCGTGAGCCGGCGGTGCTGCTCCTGGACGAACCGTTCGCCGCCGTTGACCGCGGCGTCCGCCGGCACCTCCAGGACCAGATCGACGAGCTCCGGCGAACGCTCGACATCCCGCTGATCCTCGTCACCCACGATTTCGACGATGTGGTGAGGCTGGCGACACATCTCCTGGTCTTGCAGCGGGGCCAGACTGTCGCCTTCGGTCCGCTTCGCAGCTTGATGAGCCGTCCCGACATGACCTGGCTGCGCGACGCCGTCGGACTGGGCAGCCTGCTCGACGCCGTCGTCGCCCGCGAGCACCCGTCGCGCGGGCTGGTCGAGCTCGAGTTCGACGGCGGTGCCCTGTTGGTGTCCCAGTCGTCGGTCACCGTCGGCACCAGAGTCAGGCTGCGAATCCCGGCTCGAGAAGTGATCCTGGCCAGCCGGCCACCTGAGGGTCTCAGCCTTCATAACGTCCTGTCTGGCACTGTCTCGGCGATCCACGCCGAGACCGCCGTTGACCACGTGATCGTGCAGATCGCCGTCGGCGGCGTGCTGCTGCTCGCCGAGGTGACCCGTGATGCGATCGCGACACTCGGCATCGTCGTCGGCATGCGCCTTCACGCCCTGATCAAGTCGGTGTCGATCGACGTGGTCCGAACCGGCGCGACAGACGCTGCCCGGTCCGAATAGAGCCGGGATTCACACCGCATCGTGAACGGCGAAGGGAAGGGCCCGCTCAAAATGACAAAAGGGGTGCGAATGCACTGTGCATCCGCACCCCGGAGGTCTTCGCACGCTATCGGACTACGAGCAGTTTCCGGCGCGATGGGCGCACGCGATATTGAAAATCTTGACCCACCGGTTGTCCAGAATCGACGCGCCCTGTACCTTGGGGTCGGTTGAGACGTAGCCGTAGGATGTGATGCCGACGACACGGTTGCTCCCGGGGTTGAGCCCGCCGGTCTGGCCGACGCCAGCAGAGCCGAAGTTCTGAATCCACGGCCCGCCGCTCGAGCCACCTCGCGAGTGTGAGCCGTACTCGACGTTGTTGGGCGAGGTGTTGCGGAAGTTGTTCGACAGCTCCTGGTGCATCTTCTGGCACGAGTCGATGTTGCAGGGGTATCCCAGCTTCGTGGTGTGATTGCGCTCCAGGCTCAGCGTCTGCCACCCGAGCCAGCCGGTAATTTCGCCGATTCGGCGGTAGACGCCGTCGAACGTCTTGTCCGCCACCTCCAGCATGGCGTAGTCGGCCGCGTTCGGCACCGCACCCCCGCCCGTCGCCCACGTGCCGGTCACAACTGCGAACGACCATCTCCAAGCCTTCAGCGGCGCGTTGCCGTCGCGGAAGGCCGGGACGAAGAGGAAGTTGGCGTGGAAGCCAGCCGCGCCACCACTGCCGCTGTGCACGCAGTGGCCCGCGGTCGCGACGATGCGACGCTGGATCACCGAGGCGGAGCACACGAAGTCGCCTTGACCGGGAATCGTGAAGAACAGCTTGCCGGCCGCGCGATAGGGATACTTCAGGTCGGCCGAAAGGGGCGTCACCCGCGAGCTCGTGTACGGAGCATGGAAGGTCCCCTCGTCATTCGGTTGGACAATCGACTCGGCCGCCCGCTCCGCCTCGATCTTGACCGAGGCCGGATTGTAGAGCGGATTCCTTGCCGCCTGTACCGACAGGCTCGGCGCGCTGCCCGCGGCGCCCTGCGGGGTGCCCTGTGCCTGCCGCTCGAACTCGGTCCGGGGCGCGATCGCTGGAATGGGCCTCAGGGGCTGTGCGGCGGCGAGGCGGTCAGCCGTCCAGTACGAGGCGGTTGACTGGGCGTCGACCTGGCTGAATTGCAGCGTCAGCGCCTGGCTCTCCTGCGCCTGCGCCTGCAACCCCTGGCCGCTCTGCGTGGACAGCCCGGCCACCAGGGTCAGCGCTGTCGCAATTCCAAATCCTGTTCTCTTCATGATGCTCTCCTGACGATTTGTTAACCGGCCCACTTCGCGTCTGCAGGTGGATAACGTTGACCTCGGTGAAACCGAACAGGAGGGGACAGCGTGGTGGCCCGATCGGGCCCGAGGCGTGTCGCGGTGACCCGCGACTGCCTCAATCTGCGCAATCCGACAGGAGGAGTCTCAGGATGAGGTGGTCAAGCGAGGGAGGCTGTGCTCAGGGACAGCGGTCTACAGCGTTTCCAGTTCCCCGCATAGGCTAATGCGGCCGCGTGATACACGGTAGTGAAATGCGCTCGCGAAGCCACTAGTTTTGCGAAGAACACGACGCGTTTGTCAAGAGCGTCGTGCTCTCCGTGGCGTCGCGATTATACGGTGGTGAAGCGCGCGCTCCAGGTGTGCGGAACCGATACTCGCCTCACCGTTCGATGGCGAACCATTGGAAGTCCATGTAGTCCTCGGGGCCCATCACGACACGCAACACCTGTGTGCCAGCGGTGAGGAGAACGCCCGGCACGCTCACGGTCTCGTATCGATCCCAGTCGGCGACCTGCGGCACCACGATCGGTCCCGTCACGTCCACACCATCGGCTTCTATGTGGAACGTGCGGCCGGGCAAGGGGGAGCCGACTCGCGCTTCAATCGTATATATGCCGCCGCTCTGAAGGGATGTGGTGTAGGCGAGCCACTCCCCGCTCACGAGCCAGCCAACCGAGTGCCCGCCCTCGCTGGACATCTTGATGTCCACGTCGCCGGCGCGATACACGGGAGCTCCCTGTTCGTTGCCAGGGCTCGTGTCGAAGTAGCTCAATCCCGACCCGCCCCGATCGTAGTCCTCGGCCTGAATACGTCCGGGAATCGGCTGGGGGACGCCAGCGAACGGCCCCGCCGTCGCGGCTTCCTGTTGCACGAACCCGATCCACTGGAGCTCGACGAAATCTTCCGTTCCCAGCACCACGCGCACCACCCGCGTGCCGCCACTCAGGCTGACGTCGGCGATGCTCACGGTTTCATACTGGTCCCACGCGGCAACCTGCGGCACCGCGATCTCTCCGGTCGCATCGACGCCATCGACCTCGATGTGGAACGTGCGACCAGGCAGCGCCGATCCGACGCGAGCCTGGATCGTGTAGAGGCCGTCGCTCTGGACGTGTGCCGTGTAGGCCAGCCACTCCCCTGCGGCAAACCACCCGATCGCATGGCCGCCCTCGCTCGATACCTTGACGTCCACATCGCCGGCGCGATAGACCGGGACCCCTTGTTCGTTGCCCGGCGTCGTGTCGACGTAGCCGACGCCCGGTCCGCCGGCATCGTAGTCTTCGGCCTCGATGCGTCCCGGAATCGCCGAGACACGCGGGGAGATGGCGATCGCCTGCGGAGTGCTTCCGACCGGGATCTGACCGACGACCGTTCTGGCAACAATGTCGATCACGGTGACGTCGCCGCCGGTGCTCGGGCCGTCGGGGCTGCCGGTGACGTAGGCGAAGGCGCCGTCCGGCGTCATCGCCACCATCTCGGGACGGCTGGTCGTCGGGATGATATGAGGTAGGCCGCCGCTGGCGGCGTTGAAGATTTCCACCGCCGGCCGGTAGTAGTTCGGCACAAACAACGAGGCGCCGTCGAGGGTGACGGCCGACGTTCC
This sequence comes from Luteitalea sp., assembly GCA_009380045.1. GTDB lineage: Bacteria > Acidobacteriota > Vicinamibacteria > Vicinamibacterales > CAVVIG01 > WHSN01. The sequence goes on along the minus strand of WHSN01000013.1, from coordinate 1,425 downwards.
GCGATAGCCGACAGACCCCGATCCGCCGACCTCTCGACCGAGGAAGCCCACGATCGCGTGACTCGACGTGTCGACGATGTAGACCGACTGGAACAGATAGGTCGTGACGTAGACGAAGGCACCATCCGGCGAGATCGCGACGCTCTGGAGGCCGGGCAAGAACCATCGGGGAAAGGCGACGGTCGCCGTCACCGTCTGGGTCGCGACGGCGATGGCCGAGACGAAGTCGCCGTACGGCGCCTGCGACACGTAGCCGACATATGCAAGTGCCCCATCCGGCGCCATCGCGATCGCACGCGGGCTGCCAGCGATCGGAATGGTGGCGGCGACAGTGTTGCCGGCGGTCTCGATGACCGAAAGCGCGTGCAGGTCGGGATGGGTCACGTACAAAAGGGCGCCATCGGGCGTGATGACGATGTCTTGTGGCGACACGCCGACCTCGATCGTCGCGACCACCTCGTTGACCGTGGTGTCGATGACCGAGACGGTGCCCGATCCGCTGTTCGCGACATACGCCAGCCCACCGTCCGGCGTGATCGCGATCCCCGAAGGGTTGTCGCCGACCGGAATCGTCTCGAGCACGGCGCGGCTCGCCGTATCGATCGCCGTGACGGTGTGCGATCCCGAGTTGGCGACATAGGCGCGGAACTGGGCGTGCGCGACGCCGCTCCCGAGCGTCGTGCCGACCAATAGCAAAGCGAAGAGTTGAAGTGTTCTAATCAGGCAGGATGCGAATAATCGGAAGGTCATATCCACTACCTGCATGGTAACTGATTTCGGCGGCGCCGAGAACTTATCTCTCGCAGATTTCAGGACAAAAGTCGCCCTTTCGTATCTTTATACACATATCTGTGCACTTATGCATCGGCCGCATCGGCGGGCGGCGCGGCACGGTCCTCACGGGCAGATCACCCGGGCCATCGCCCAGTCGGCGTGGTCATGGCTGACATCGCCGTCGCCGTCGGTGACGACGAGCCACAGGTTGGCCGGTCCTGAAAGCGGCAGGTCAACGCTCCTGGTGTCGCCGGCCCCGGTCAGCATCGGGCTGGTGTACAGCCGGACGCCATCGGCCCACACCTCGAACACGGCACTACCGCGGGCGCCGGTCTCGTCGTCGACGCCGATCTCCGCCTGGAACTGCGAGCATCCCGCCGGCAGGGCGAACCGCACGTCGGCCGGTGCGTGTACGCCGATGCCCTTCGGGAACAGATCGCCCCTGAGAACCATCGAACGGCCGTCCCCCGTCAGCGACTCGCCGTTGCTGCGATCGCGCTCTGCCGGCCCCCAGCCGCTGACCATTGACGTCCACGGCAGGTCGCTCAAGTATCGGCCGGCGTCGGGCGTTGACCTCGCGGTTGACGAGCAGGAGACCCGGGCCATCGCCCAGTCCGCGTGGTCGAAGGACAGATCGCCGTCGCCGGTGAC
>WHSN01000103.1 GCA_009380045.1 Luteitalea sp. | reverse complement strand
TGTCCGGGCGGCACGACCGGCGGTGAAGATCCATCTGGTGGGCCACAGTCTCGGCGGCCGTCTGGTGGCGGGCTGCGCGAAGGCGCTGAGCGCGCCGCCCGCCGTGCAACTCGATTCCATGAGCCTGCTCGAAGCCGCCTTCTCGCACTATGGGTTCAGCGCCGACAACGGCCGCGGCACGCCGGGCTTCTTCCGGGACGTCGTGGCGAAGAACGTGGTGAAGGGGCCGATCGTGGCAACCTACTCCGTCCAGGACACCGTCGTCGGCTACGCCTACGCAGTCGCCTCCCGGTTGGCCGGCGACAACGCCAAGGCGATCGGCGATGCCAATGACGAGTTCGGCGGCATCGGACGCAATGGCGCGCAGAAGACCACCGAGGCCGCTCGAGATCTGCTGCACGCGTCGGGCGCCGGTTATACCCTCGAAGGCGGGGTGGTGATCAACCTGGATGGTTCAGGTGGCCTGATCAAGGATCACGGCGACGTGACGAACGAGACGGTCACCTACGCCGTGGCATCGGCCGTATCCAGCACCTGAAGCGCGATACGCTCTCCCGTGGGGCTTCGCCTCCTGGTCGCACGGTACAATGTGGCCGCCGATTTCGTTGACAACGTCAGCGGTATCTATGCCGATCGAGTACGAAGGTGACGCGTTCATCAGCTACGCGCACCTCGACAACGTGGAGCTGGACGAAGGACGTGGCGGCTGGGTGACCAATCTCCAGCGCGCGCTGGAAGCCCGCGTCGCGCAGTTGTACGGGGCCGAGTCGCACATCTGGTGGGACCCTAAGCTCCAGGGGAACGACTACTTTGCCGACACCCTCGAGCAGCGGCTGGAGCGCGTCAAGGCGCTGATCGCGATCGTATCGCCCCGGTACGTGAAGTCCGATTGGGGGCGTCGCGAGCTCGCGGCATTCTGCCGCGCGGCCGAACAACAGGGGGGCATTCGCGTTCGGGACAAGGCGCGGATCTTCAAGGTGCTCAAGACGCCGGTCGATCGCGACCTTCACCCCCCGGAGCTGCAGTCGCTGCTTGGCTACGAGTTCTTCAAGGAAGATCCGGTTACCGGCAAGATGCGGGAGCTCGACGAGATCTTTGGTCCTGACGCTGAAAAGGACTTCTGGCTCAAGCTCGACGATCTCGCGCACGATGTCTGCGATCTGCTGAAGCTCCTGCCGCCGCAGCCGAACCCGGCGCCGGCGCGCGGCTCCGTCTACCTGGCGGTGACGACCGCGGAGCTGAAGGATCGGCGCGAAGCGATCCAGCGCGATCTCGTCCAACACGGGTATACGGTGCTTCCCGATCGCGCGTTGCCGCTCGCCGTTGCCGAGGTCGAGGCGGCCGTGCGGGAGGATCTGGCGGGCTGCCGGCTCTCGATCCACATGGTCGGGCGGACCTACAGCATGGTGCCCGAAGGCGGCCTCGTCTCGCTCGCCGAGCTGCAGAACGAACTGGCGATCGAGCGCGCCGCCGGCGGACGGTTCTCCAGGCTGATCTGGATTCCGCCTGCCCTCCAGGTGGACGACGAGCGTCAGCGGCGCGTGCTCGATCGACTGCGCATGGATCCGCGGATGGAGAAGGGGGCCGATCTCCTCGAGACGCCTCTCGAGGACCTCCGCACGATGATCGGGATGCGGCTGCAGAACGTCGAGAAGCCCGGCCGCCAGCCCCCCGACACCACGATCGCCGGCGCCCCGCCGCACCTGTATCTCATCTACGACCAGCGCGACACCGATGCCATCGCCCCCTGGGCCGATTTTCTCTTCGACAGCTTCGAGGTGATCCATCCGGGCTTCGAGGGCAGCGACTCCGAGATTGCGACCTACCACGACGAGAACCTTCGCGTCTGTCACGGGGCGCTGATCTTCTACGGCTCCGCCGGCGAGCCCTGGCTGCGCGGAAAACTACGCGAGCTGCAGAAGTGCGCCGCGTATCGCGAGACCCGGACGCGGCCGTGCATCGGCGTCTGCCTGCTCGCGCCTCGCACGCCCGTGAAGGAGCGGTTCCGGACCCACGAAGCGATCCTCATCCCGCAGTGGGACGGTTTCTCGCCCGGGCCACTGCAGCCATTCGTGTCTCGTCTGAAATGCGAAGAGGAGCCACCCCCTGGTGATGGCACCGCTGTCCCCGGTTAACCCTTTTCCCGGCATCCGGCCGTTCGAAGCCGACGAAGACCACCTCTTCTTCGGCCGGGAGAAAGAGATCGGCGACCTCCTGCGCCGGCTGGGGTCACACCGGTTCCTCTCGGTCACCGGCACCTCGGGCTGCGGCAAATCATCGCTCGTCCGCTCCGGTCTCATTCCGGCGCTGCACAGCGGCTCGATGGTGAAAGCCGGCTCGAGCTGGCGCATCGCGGTGATGCGCCCCGGCGAGGATCCGATCGGCCATCTCGCCGCGGCGCTCGACCATCCGGAGGTGCTCGGACAGGAAGGACCGCTCGCGACCACCAGCCGGGTCCTCCTCGAAGCCACGCTCCGCCGCGGTTCGCTGGGGATCGTGGACGCCGTCCGGCACGCACGTCTTCTTCCGTACGAGAACGTCCTGGTGGTCGTCGATCAGTTCGAGGAGCTGTTCCGGTTCCGCCGCCGCAGCAACATCGAGCAGTCGCGCGACGACGCGGTGGCGTTCGTCAAGCTGCTGCTCGAGGCGACGAAGCAGAAGACCTGTCCCTTGTACGTGGTGCTGACGATGCGCTCCGACTTCATCGGGGATTGCATGCGGTACCCAGGACTGCCGGAAGCCGTCAATGACGGGCAGTATCTCGTCCCGCGCATGACGCGCGACGGGCTCCGGCTGGCGATCACCGGCCCGGTGGCGGTCGCAGGCGGTGAGATTGCCCCGCGGCTCGTCCTGCGGCTGTTGAACGACGTCGGCGACAACCAGGACGAGCTTCCGCTGTTGCAGCACGTGCTGATGCGTACCTGGGATCACTGGTCGCGGCACGGTCAGCCCGGGGCGCCTCTGGATCTGGTGAACTATGAGGCGGTCGGCACGCTCAAGAACGCGTTGTCGATTCACGCGGAAGAAGCCTACGAGGAGACCGGCTCCGATCGCGGGAAGCGCGGCGCCGCGCGAATCTTCAGCGCCCTGACCGACACCTTCTCGGATCCACGCGGCGTGCGCCGCCCGACATCGGTCGCCGATCTGGGCGCCATCTGCGAGCTGCCGGCGGCCGACGTGATGAGGGTCGTGGAAGTGTTCCGTCGGCCTGGCCGTTCGTTTCTCATGCCGCCAGCGTCGGTGCCCCTCGGCCCCGACGTGATCGTCGATCTTTCGCACGAAAGCCTGATGCGCTGCTGGGCGCGGCTCATCACGTGGGCGCAGCAGGAGCGCGCCTCGACCGCCATGTACGTGCGGTTGTCCCGCGAGGCCACCTGGCACGAGGAGGGGACCGCCGGGCTCTGGGACGACCCGGAGCTCGAGCTCGGGCTGCGCTGGCGGCAGGAGAATCGTCCCACTGCGGCCTGGGCGCGACGCTACAGCGACATGTTCGACCGTGCCATGCAGTTCCTGGATCGCAGCGAGCAGCACCGCGATCGGCTGCGCGCCGAGAAAAGGTCCGCCCGCTTGCGGCGCCTGGTGTTCGCGCGGAGCCTGGCGGCGCTGCTGCTCGTCGTGTGTCTGGTGATCGGGTGGTTGTACCGCGTCGCCCGGCGCGAAGGCGACCGTGCCGAGAGAAACCTGGGCCTGGCGACGGAAGCGGTCGGGCAGCTGCTGGTGGCGACGGACCGGAACCAGAAGAGCGTCGGCGCCGACGTCCCGGAGATGGAGCAGTTCAGGCGCGAGTTGCTCGAGCGCGCGAAGCCGTTCTACGGCGAGTTCATTGCGCAACAACCCGACAACGAGAAGCTCGTCACCGAGATGGGCGCCGCCCATTTCAGGCTCGGCGAGATCAGCCGCATGCTCGACTCGCCGCAGGAGGCTGAAAAGGAGTATCGCGCCTCGACCGCGGCATCCTGTTCGGTGGCCTCGCCGAGCCGAACGACGCCGCGTTCCGCGCCGCCGACGCTGACTTTCGCCGGGCGATTGCCCTGCTCGAACCGCTGGCCCAGCAGGAGGGGCAGCTGCAGGCGTCGCAGGAGCTGGCGCGCGTCTACAACAACCTGGCGGTCCTCCTGTCGCAAGGCGCGGAAGACGCGGCGGCGCTGCAGCCGGCGAGGCACTTCTACGAGCGGGCGATTCTGATCCACGAAGGTCTCGCGTCGCGCGAGCCGCGCAACCGCGAGTTCAAGTTCGAGCTCGCGAAGTTCTCGAACAACCACGCGGATCTGCTCCGTGAGCTCGGAGCCTTCGGGCCCGCGAAGGAACAGAGCGCCCGCGCCCTCGATCTGTTGAACGAGCTGGCCGGTCCCGCCCCCTCGCTGGGCATCGAGCAGGCCGACGCGCACAACCTCCGAGGCCGGATCCTGCAGTCGGAACGGTCCGCCGCCGCCGTGACCGAGTACCGGCAGGCATTCACGCTCTTTCAGGCGCTGGCAGGGAGCGACGAGGCGGCCGGCCGCCCCGACTTTCACTTGCGGTACGCCGACCTGCTGTCGAACCTGGCGGCGCTGCGGCGGGAACGCCCGAATGACAACGAGCCGCGCCAGCTGCTTTCCGACGCCCTGACCTCGTACATCGCGTTCGGCCTCCGCCAGCACGCTGGCGAGGCACGGGAGGCGTCGGCCGTGCTCGAGACGCTCTCAGAGCTGATGCCGGCCTTGAGTGAGGCTGATCGCGCTTTGTTCTCCGAACCGTACGATCAACTGCAGAGACAGGTTCGCTCGCGACCGGTTACACGTTGATGCAAGTGTATTGCTGCTGTTGTTCGTTGCTCCGGAGGATCCCATGAGACGTCGCATCCTGATGGCCCTGACCCTGCTGGCTTCAATTGCGGCCCCGGCCGCCGCGCAGGTGGTGCGAAGTGAGGGCGAGCGGCCGGCAGCCCCGACCGCGGGCGACCGTGGCGGTGGCCGATCGCCGGTACTTGACGACCTGTTCACCGCGTTTCAGCCTGCCGCTGTCGTCCAACCGCCGCGAGAGCCGATCGCTTCACGCCGCCGGGGCAGCATGGTCGGCTACATCGAGGACACGATCGTGAGCTCGAAGGTGCGGGTCCGGTTCGATGCGGGACTGCACAGCCACACGCCTGACCGGGCCGAGTTCTTCTACGCGAAGTGCGGCTGCTACCGCACCCTGAGCCCGGCCGACCCCGCCTACGATCTCGACGCGGCTGGACCAGGGCCGGGAATCGTGACCGACTTGAACTTTCAGCAGCTCTACGTGCAGGGCGAGTATGCCGCCACCGATCGGCTCTCCCTCTTTGCCGAGCTGCCGATGCGCTGGCTGCAGCCGCAGTCGTTCGTGCCCGGCACCGGCTCGTTCGTGGATCAGCGTGGATTGAGCGATCTTCGCGCCGGCGTGAAGCTGGCGCTCGCCGACACCGCCGAGCAGATGCTGACGGCGCAGGTGAAGACATTCCTGCCGACCGGCGACGGCCTGAACGGCCTCGGCACCGACCATGCCAGCATCGAGCCTGCGATCCTCTACTACCAGCAGCTGTCAGACCGCGTCGCAGTCGAATCGCAAGTCGGCGTCTGGATTCCGGTCGGCGGATCGGACGGCGTGCCGACGTCGAGTGACGCCAGCTTCGCCGGCAACGTCCTGTCGTATGGCATCGGCCCGAGCTTCGAGCTGTATCGGAGCGGCAGCATCCGGTTTGCGCCGGTGGTGGAGCTGGTCGGCTGGCGTGTGCTCGACGGATATCAGACCGCTGCCACCGCCGACGCCAGCGGCACCAACATCGTCAACCTGAAGTTCGGCGCGCGCACGTCGTGGGAGAACGGCGGGTCGATCTACGCCGGCTATGGCCGTGCGCTGACCGATGCCGACTGGTACACCGACATCTTCAGGTTCGAGTACCGGTTTTCGTTCTGAATCGCGGCGATCGGGCGCTGCCGGGCGGCGGGTCGCAGCGGAATGTGGACGGCACGGGTTCCGGATCGCCTATACCCGGATCAGTGGCGTCAGAAATCCGCTGACACTCCCTTCTCCGCCCCAGCTATGATGCGACGGGACGCGACGCGTCTCGTCATGGAAATCCATTTCGTGTCCCTCGTGTCACCTGGTTTTTTCATCGTGATGTGGACGCTGCCGTGACTGTCGCCGTCCAACCGTCGGCGAGCGTCGACCGCGAATACCGGCGGCACCGCCGGAGCGTCTACGCGGGAATCTTCGCTGGCTACGCCGCCTACTATCTGGTCCGCAACAATCTCGCTCTCGCCATTCCCGACATCCTTGCCGAGTACCCGCAGCATTCGAAAGCGGACCTTGGCTGGGCGCTCACCGGGCTCTCGATTTCGTACGGGATCTCGAAATTCCTGATGGGGTCGGTCTCCGACCGCAGCAATCCGAAGTATTTCCTGCCGCTCGGGCTGTTGCTGTCGTCGGCCATCATCTTCGTCTCCGGCGCGGCCAAGGGGATTTACGCGTCGCTCGGTCTGGTGATCGTGCTGCAGGTGGCGAACGGCTGGGTCCAGGGCATGGGATGGCCGCCGTGCGGCAAGACCATGGTCCACTGGTTCAGCACGAAAGAGCGCGGGCTGGTCGTCTCCTTCTGGAACGTGTCGCACAACGTCGGCGGCGGCGCCGTCGCGAGCCTGGCGCTCGTTGGCGTGACGCTGTTCGGCGACTGGGGCGCGAAGTTCTACTTCAACGCGGCGATCGCAGCGGTGATCGCGGTGATCGTGTTCTTCCTGATGCGCGACACCCCCGAAGCGTGCGGCCTGCCGCCGGTCGAGGAATACAAGAACGACTACCCGCCCGCCTACACTGCCGGCGACGAGCGGATGTTCACGTACCGCGAAATCTTCGTTGCGCACGTCCTCAGCAACCGGTACCTGTGGGCGATTGCGGTCGCCAATGCCTTCGTCTATTTCGTGCGCTACGGCGTCGTGAACTGGATTCCGACATATCTGCAGACCGCCAAAGGCTTCTCGTTCAGCCAGTCGAGCCTCGGCTGGGCCCTGTACGAGTATGCCGCGATACCCGGCACCATCGCGTGCGGCTGGATATCGGACCGGGTGTTCCACGGCCGCCGCGCACCGGCCACCATCCTCTTCATGTCGCTCACGCTCGGCGCGGTCGTGGTCTACTGGTTGAACCGCAACGGCCCGCTCTGGATCGACTACGCCGCGCTCATCGCGATCGGGTTCCTCATCTACGGTCCGATCATGATCATCGGGCTGCACGCGCTCGATCTGGTGCCGAAGAAGGCGGCCGGCACGGCGGCGGGGTTCACCGGATTCTTCGGCTACGTCTTCGGCTCGGCGGTCGCCGGCTCGGGCGTGGGCTGGATTGCCGATCGCTGGGGATGGAACGGCGTGTTCGTGACGATGGTGGCGTGCTGCCTGCTGACGATCGGCTTCAGCGCCATGACGCTCGGTCACCGGGCCGACAAGAGCGTGGCGCGACGCTGAGGGCGCATCTCACAACCGTGTATGACGAAGACGCGAAGGACCACGAAGCGACCCCGTTCCACGCGCCGCGGTCAGCACGCGGCCCAATGTATTGGCCAGCGATCGACGCGCCACGTGGAAAGTGGGCACGCTCACGTATCCATACCGTGATGCCACGATCAACGCCGCGGCGCTGACGACGGCGGCCTTCGTTGCGCGCGAGCCCAACACCCGCCCGCCCCACGATGGAACGAACGGCCGATTGCCGGCGAAAGCATGATCGCGGCACGGACCCAGGCCGGGTTCCGCCATCCACCGGTTCCCGCCCGCGCGCTTCGCCTGATACATCGCGGCGTCTGCGGCGGCCACCGGATCCCTGCCGGCGGTGTCGCCCAGCGCGACCACCCCGGCGCTGGCCGTGACTGTCACTTTCTTTCGCCCAATCACCGAATGGCTCGCCTTGAGCATGCGAATGACGTCGGCGGCCACGACCTGCGCTTGCGCGAGATCGGCCTGCGGAAGGATGACCGCGAACTCGTCGCCGCCGAGCCGCGCCAGGACGTCGGTGTCGCGAACCCGTCCGCGAAGCACCGCCGCCACTCCCTTCAGTACCTCGTCACCGGCTTGATGACCGTACGTGTCGTTGACCGTTTTGAACCGATCCAGATCGAGCAGGATCAACGCGCCGCAGTCGCCGTAGCGCGCCATCGCATGGAGGTGCCCCGCCAGCGCGCCTTCGAAGCGCCGCCGCGTGAACAGGCCAGTGAGCGCGTCGTGATCCGCGAGGTAGGCCATGCGCTGGGCCAGCTCCTGCTGTTCGGAGAAGTCCTGCACGTGGGCCACGAACGACAGCGGATCGCCCTGCTCGGACCGCACGATCGACACCGCGAGCAGAACCCACAGCGTCCGGCCGCTCGAATGGAGGTACTGCTGTTCGATTTGGAAGTGCGACGACGGCCCTTCGAGGAGCTTCTGCAGCTCTGCCATGGCGCGGCAGGCATCATCGGAATGAGACAGCGAAGCCAGGCCGCGGCCGATCAGCGCTTCGGCCGGGTGGCCGACGAGGTCGCCCAGCGCCCGGTTCACACGGAGCAGGTTGCCGGCGCGGTCGGCAACGGCCATCGCAACGGGCGCGTCGCAAAAAACGTCGATGTGATTCATGCTTGGCAGCTGCGCTGCGGGATCGGGCGGTGGTTCGTGCGCAGCAAGACGTATTCCAACCCAGCGGGCACAGAACCATTGCACCCCCATCAAGAGATCAGTGGCAGCAGATCAGGCATTGTGGGGAACGACCCGCACGGCTGGTGAGCGGCCGTCGAGGTCGCTTGGTCGCACCGTGTAACATTGACACGCCAGGTCCGTCCTGAGCCCGGCCTGACGGAGGTTCACGGCGAGACCGGTTCAGAGCGATCCGATGTGCGCGTGAACGAAGCTCACCGCCATCGATCCTTCGCCGACGGCTGACGCAACCCGCTTCACGGAGCCGCTGCGCGCGTCACCGGCGCCGAACACGCCCGGCACGCTCGTTTCCAGGAAGAATGGCGCCCGCCCGGCGGCGCGCCACCGCTCGCTGGCCAGGGTTTCGGGAGTGAGGGCATGACCGGTCACCAGGAATCCGTGCTTATCGAGGTGCACGCCGCCTCGCAGCCAGCCGGTTCGCGGGACGGCGCCGATGAAGAGAAAGAGCGCTGTCGTGGCGACCGATTCCTCGGTGCCGTCGGCGAGCCGAATCCGCACGCACGTGAGCCGGCCGTCGCCGTCGAGCGAGGTAATCTGCGCGTTATGGTGAATCTGCACGTTCGGGAGCTGTTCCACCCGGGCAATGAGGTAACGGGACATGCTTTTCGCCAGGTCGTTCGCTCTGAGCACGACGTGCACGCGCCGCGCGTAGCGTGAGAGATAGACGATCGCCTGTCCAGCGGAGTTGCCGCCGCCCACGATCACGACATCCTCGCCCTTGCAGAAGCGCGCTTCCATGTCCGTGGCCGCGTAGTACACCCCGGTGCCCCTGAAGTCGTTCAACTCCTGCACGTCGAGGCGCCGGTAGTCCACGCCGGTGGCGACGATCACGCACCGGCTCCTCAGCGTCGAGCCATCCTCCAGAACCACCGTCCGTTCCCCACCCTCTGCTCGCAACCCAACCACCGTCCGGGGAACCGTGATGCTGGCGCCGAACTTCTGCGCCTGCAGGGTGGCGTTCGCCGTGAGCTCCGCCCCGGAGATGCCGGTGGGGAAGCCGAGATAGTTTTCGATGCGCGAGCTCGTGCCCGCCTGGCCGCCCGCCGCGATCGCATCGAGGGTGACGACGCGCAGACCTTCCGAGGCGGCGTATACCGACGCGGCGAGCCCGGCCGGCCCCGCTCCCACCACCACCAGATCGTAGACGTCGTCGGGATTGAGATCGGCGTCAAGCCCCACGCAGTGCCCGAGCTCGGCGACGGTGGGGTTGGTGAGCAGCTGTCCCTGCCGGCCGATCACGACCGGCGTCGCCGAGGCCGGGATGCCGAAGTGCCGGAGAAGCGCCTCGGCTTGCGCGTCGGTCTCGAGGTCGAGCCAGGTGAATGGGATCGCGTTGCGGTTGGCGAAGTCGCGCAGCCGGTGTGCGTCCGGGGAAAACCGCGAGCCGATGATCTTGATCCCCTCGAAGCCTTCCTGAATGAGAAGCGCTCGCCTGGTGAGGAACGCCTTGAGCAGCGTCTCGCCGAGCTCGGGCAGCTCGCTGACCGCCTTCCTGAGGGCCTCCGCACCGAGCGCCAGCACGTGCCCGCCCGTCTGCATCCGGGCGGTGACGAGCGCCGACCGGCCGCTGAGCATGTCCACGTCGCCGGTGAACTCGCGGGGCTCGTGGACGGTGACCGTGCGCGGCTCGCCACTCGAGTGTTCCACGATTTCCACCAGGCCTTCGAGCACCACGAAAAAACAGAAATCGCGGTCGCCTTCGGCAAAGAGCACCTCGCCCGCCGCGACCTCGCGCGCGCGGCCCAGGCGGGTGAGCGCGGCGATGTGCGGGTCGGTGAGCTTCGGAAATGCGATGTCAGCGTCGCTCGCCATCACGCCACTCTATCTCACGGCCGCGGGTGGCTCGCCGCCGCGAATAAGACTCGTACCCCAGCCGGGCGCGGATCGGGAGTCATTGTCGCAGCCACGCCGAGCGCGCGACGATGTCGAGGCGGCTGGCGACCGGGACCCGAGACGTGTGGCGGCGGCTTGTGACAGACTGACGGCCATCTGCGTGATGGCCAATCAACGTCTCCGCCTCGTCGGGATGCTCCGCGATCTCGGCCCCGAGCTGAAGCTGATCGCACCCGCCGGCCACTTCGGTTTCGTCGTGCCGGACTCGGACCGGACCTCCAGCCTGCACATTCAGAGCGACTGGGGCAGTGCGGGCTACGTCTTCGGGATCGGCGACCTGCCATCGCCGCTGCGCGAAGCGCCGCGGGAGGCGGGGCAGTTCGCTTCGCCATGGGCCGACACGTTCGCGACCGAGTCGGTGAATGCGATGTGGCGGACGATCGGTATCGAGCGGTTCGTCGTCGCGCCGCTGCCCGGCGTCGGCGGTCTGTTCTGGACCGGATGCCGAACCGGCGATTTGCTCACGGGCGAGCAGGTCGAGGCCTGCGCCGTGCTCGGCCGACGTGCCGCCGCGCTGGCGGCGGCACCCGAGGACACCCACGAGAGCCTGGGCCGGCTGCGGCGTCTGGATCTGCTCGACGAGCTTCTCCCGGCGCTTGCCGGGGCACTGGATGTCCGCGACGTCTTCGAGCGCGTCGCCGCGATCGCCGAGCAGGTGCTGCCGCACGAGACCCTGGTGCTGCTGACGCCCACCGACGATCCGTCACGCGGTCAGTTCTACGCGCGTGCCGGCCGTGGGGCGGTCCCGCTGCCGCAGACGGTCGACATTCCGCCCCAGATGCGGCCCACCGCATCGTGGGACTATTTCGTGATCGCCGATCTGCGCCGCCACCCTGACGAATCGCGGATGACGGCCGCGCAGGCTGGCTTCCGATCCTCGTTGCAGGTGCCGATCCGCGTCGGACAGCGATTCCTCGGCGGTCTGAACATGATGGCCCTCGAACCCGATCGGTACCGGATCTCGGACGTCGCCATCGCGGCGCGGGTGGCGATGCACGTGGGCCTCGCCCTGTCGCACCACCAGCTCGCGCAGGATGCGCGGCATGCCGCGGAGCTGCACGCCAGAACCGCCAGTCTGGAGCTCCTCGATGCGCTGCTCGCCCCGTTGACGGACACCGGCGATGTCCGGGACGTGTTCGATCAGATCTCCGAGATTGCCCAGAAGGTGATTCGACACGATGCACTCCTGCTGCCGGTGCTGGTGCCCGAAAGGAAGCAGGGACGGTTGTATGCGACCAGCGGCGGCGCCGATCGGCCATTTCCCGAGTTCGTCGATCCTCCGGCGTATCTGCTGAGCGACCCGGACTGGGAATACGACATTGTTGACGACCTGAAGGACGACCCGATGAAATCCCATGCCGCGGCGGCGCAACTGGGCTACCGATCGGCGTTGCGGGTTCCGATCAGGCTCGATGGCCGTTTCGCGGCAGCCCTGGTGTTCGTGTCGTGTCAAACCGCCGTCTACAAGGCAGGCGACGTGCTGCTGGCCCGGCGGATGGCCGACCGGATCACGTTGAGCCTGTCGCGCGAGCGCCGCGCCGCGGCGCTGGCCCGTGCCGACGAAGCGACGGCCCGCGCCGTGCGGCTCGAATCACGAGTGCGCGAGCTGACCGACGAGCTCGATGCGCGCACCGGAAACCGGCGGGTCATCGGCGAGTCGGCAGAGTGGCACGGCGCCCTCACGCAAGCCACCCAGGTCGCCTCCACCGATACGACGGTCCTCCTGCTGGGCGAATCAGGAACCGGCAAGGAGGTGATCGCGCGATTCCTGCACCGCGCGTCGCCGCGGCGAGACGGCCCGTTCGTCGCCATCAACTGTGCGGCTCTGCCTGAGCATCTGCTGGAGGCAGAGCTCTTTGGCTACGAGCGTGGCGCCTTCACCGGCGCCACGCAAAGCAAGCCCGGTCAGCTCGAACAGGCGGCGGGCGGGACCTTGTTCCTCGACGAAGTGGCCGAGATGAACCCGGCGTCTCAGGCGAAGTTCCTCCGCGTGCTGCAGGAGCGCGAGTTCCAGCGCCTCGGCGGCACGCGGGTGCTGACGAGCAACGCGCGAGTGATCGCGGCCACCAACCGGGACCTGCTCAAGGCGATCTCGCGCGGGCTGTTCCGCGAGGATCTGTACTACCGGCTCAACGTCTTCGCCATTCACCTTCCGGCGCTGCGCGAGCGGCCGGACGACATCCTGCCGCTCAGCGAAGCGTTCATCGCCGAGATCGGCCGTGGGTTCGGCCGTCCGGTGGCCGGCATCTCCCGCGAGGCGCGCCGCGTGCTCATGGAGCACCGCTGGCCCGGGAACGTGCGCGAGCTCCGAAACGCCCTTGAACGTGCGGCGATCCTCTGCGACGGGGGGCTGATCGCTGCCGAGCACCTGGCGTTGCGACCTCCTGCGGCTCCCCCGGCGGCGGACCGTGTCGCGCCGGTGGTGCCGAACCCGCCCCCCCGGAGCGACCTCAAATCGGTCGAGCGGGCGATGGTCGTGAAAGCGCTCCACGACGCGCATGCCAACAAGTCGCGGGCCGCGAAGCTGCTCGGGCTCACGCGCGCGCAACTCTACGTTCGATTGCGCCGATACGGACTGCGCTGACAGCGTGGTCATCCCTGTCCACAAATCGACAGGCTGACGATTTCCGCGCACCAGGTCGGCTCATACGCACCCCCTCCTCTTCGGCAAACAACTCTCTCGAACGCTTCAACTTGCGCGCACCAGAACAGCACTGGCCGCACCTGGCGTCGTGCTTGCCACCTTGACCCGCGAAAGGTGGTCGCCGTTATGTCGCAGCGCAGCGTTGAGATTCTGATTGGGCGGTTGATGACCGACGAACAGTTCCGCGACCAGTTCGTGGGGGATCGCCTCCAGGCGATCGAAGGATTCCTGCAGTCGGGCTACGAGCTCACCGAAACCGAAATCGCCGCCTTGCGCCAGACCTCCACCGCCCTCTGGGCAGAGGCGGCCGAGCAACTCGACCCGCGCCTGCGCAAGGCGAGCTTCACACGATGACCAGGCGCCGCACGTTCATCGTCCGTCGGACGATCGCGCCGCTCCTCGGCGCGGTTCTGACCGCGGGTTCGGCCTCGGCACAAGAACCGTCGGCCTCGGCACCAGAACCGCTGACGCTCAGGAGCGCCGTCGAAAGAGCGCTCGCAGGTAATCGCGACATCCAGATCGAGCGCGAGGCGCTGGCGGGCGCGGCGGCACGTATCATCGGCGCCCGGGGGGAATACGACCCGCGGCTCAGCCTCGAGTTCGGCGCCCGGCACCGGCTCGAACCGATCACCACCCTTTTCTCGGGAGCGCCGGCCGGAGCGGTCGCCCCGTCGCAGAATTCCTTTTCCGCCACCGTCTCCGTGGGCCAGCTGTTGCCGAGCGGCGCCGTCGCCTCCGCCTTCACCTCCTTCGGCCGCCAGGCCACCAACGGCCTCTTCACGCTGATCGATCCAGCCTTTTCGAGCGCGCTCGGCTTTGACCTGCGCCAGCCGTTGATGCGCAGCCGCAACATCGACTCGGCACGGCTCGGGCTCCGACTGACCGCGATCGATCGCGACCGGTCGATGGCCGAGGTTCGAGCCCAGGCTGCTGAAACTCTCGCGGCGGTGGAGCGGGCGTACTGGACGCTGGTCGCGGCGCGGCGAGAGCTCGAGGTCCGCCGGGAAAGCGTGGCCCTTGCAGAGCAGCAGCGGGCGGAGACCGAGGTGCGCGTCGCGGCGCGCACGGTGGCGGCATCGGATGTCGCGCAACCGATCGCCGAAGCCGAGCGCCGCCGCGGGGAGTGGTACGCGGCGCAGGAGCGCGCCGCCCGCGCCGAGCGCGCGCTGAAGCTCCTGATCGTCAGCGGCAGCGACGACCCGCTGTGGTCCGCCGCGCTCGATCCGGTAGACCGGCCGGAAATTCAGCCGGCGGCGGTGGATGTGAATCTCGCGCTCGCAGACGCTCAACGACACCGCCCAGAGCTCGAGGCGCTCGGCGCCGGGGTCGCCGCCGAGGAGCTGCAGGTCTCGCTTGCGCTCGACATGCTCCGGCCGCGCCTCGATCTGGTCGGGTCGTACACCACGCGCGGTCTGGCAGGCTCCAGGAACCCGGACGTCCTGGCGCTCGGCGGCGCTCCGACGACGCTGCCGGAACCATTGTCGGGTGGTGCGGCCACGTCGTGGGCGGCGCTGCTCAACAACCGGTTCCCGGATCTGAGCGTCGGCCTTTCCTTCGAGCTGCCGCTTGGCCGGCGCGAAGCACGCGGTCAGATCGGTGCCGCCCAGGCCGCTCGTCGCCAGGCGACGGCGAGACTGGCCAGCCTTCGAGACCGGATTGAGATCGAGGTGCGCGATGCCGTCACCGCCGTCGAGACCGCGGCGGGCCGGGTTGACGCGGCCCGCGCCGGTCTTCGCGCGGCGGAAACGCAGTTGCGCGCCGAGCAGGACCGGTTCACCGCCGGCGTCACGACGAATTTCTTCGTCCTGACCCGTCAAGCGGAGCTCGCGGTCGCGCAGTTGGCGGAGGTGACC
>WHSN01000023.1 GCA_009380045.1 Luteitalea sp. | reverse complement strand
GGATCGCGCCGAACAAGAAAATCGAAGATCACATCCGCCTGGCCGAACACTACAAGCGGTACGTGGATGCGTACTACCGGTTCATCTTCGTCGGCCGATTCGACGCCGTGCCGCGGTATTACGCGACAATCCGCGCGCTGATCTCCCAGTACCGCATGCTGAACGAACGATTCGTCTTCACCGGCCCGGTCCCAGACGCGGACCTGGCCGTGTACTATCGAAGCGCCGCCGTCTACATCTCGTTGAGCGAGCACGAAGGCTTCTGCGCACCGCTCGTCGAAGCGATGGCCCACGACCTGCCGGTGCTCGCCTACGCGGCAGCGGCGGTGCCGGAGACGCTGGATGGCGCCGGTGTCCAGTTCGCGCCCAAGGATCTCGAGCACGCGGCGGAGCTGCTCGGCGCCCTGGCGTTCGACGACGGCCTCCGGACGCGGGTAATCGCCGGACAGCGGCGCCGGCTCGAACACTTCAGCGGCGCCTGGATCGAACAGCGGCTGGCGTCGGTCGTGTCGTCCCTGTCATGAGAATCGTCTTCATCGTCCAGCGTTACGGCACAGAAGTGCTCGGCGGGTCGGAGCAGCTGTGCCGTCTCGTCGCGGAACGGATGGCCGCGCAGCACGAGGTGGAGGTGCTGACCACCTGTGCGCTCGACTACGTCACGTGGACCAACGAGTACCCGGAAGGCTCGGATCGGGTACGCGGCGTGACGGTTCGCCGCTTCGCCAACGCGCGGACGCGCGATGTCGATTCGTTCAACAGCTACTCGGATTGGATCTACCATCACCCTCACAGCCGCAACGACGAGCTGGAGTGGCTGAAGCAGCAGGGACCGTGGTGTCCGGCGCTGATCGAGTTCCTCCGGCGGCATCATCAGCACTATGACGTGCTGGTCTTCTTCACCTATCTTTATGCTCCGACCGTGC
The DNA here is from genome assembly GCA_009380045.1 of Luteitalea sp. Classification (GTDB taxonomy): domain Bacteria; phylum Acidobacteriota; class Vicinamibacteria; order Vicinamibacterales; family CAVVIG01; genus WHSN01. Next base: position 33,842 of record WHSN01000023.1, on the reverse strand, counting down.
TCGGGCTGGAAGTGGCGCCTGCGCGCAGCGTGCTGGTGCCGACCGCGCACGACGAACCGGCGATCCGGCTCGAGCTCTTCAAGGAGGTCTTCAGCCGGCCGGCGGCAATCTGCTATCTCACCGAAAGCGAGAAACGATTCGTCGAGAGTCAGTTTCCCGATCGTCCGCTGCTCGAGGCAGTGACCGGCGTCGGAGTCGATGTTCCGCCGCAGAACCGGTATCCGCCGACATTTGAGGCCGGCACGGACGAGACCGACGCCCGGTCAGACGACGACCCAGGCGCATCGGCCAGCAGTGACGGGGAAGCCCAGGCAGGCGGGCTCGCTCCGCATCTGCTGGCACGGGGCTCGGTGTTCCGGCGGCGACACCGGCTACACGGCGCGCTGGCGTTGTACGGCGGACGGATCGATCCGGGCAAGGGCTGCGAGGAGCTGATCCAATACTTCGGCAGCTATGTCAAGCAGGGCGGCATCGCGACGTTGGCCCTGATGGGCGTGAAGTTGATGGCGCTGCCGGAGGACCCGGCGATCCGCTTCGCCGGGCTGCTGTCCGACACCGAGCGCATGCAGGCGCTCGAAGCGGCAACCGTGGTCATCTGCCCCTCTCCGTTCGAGAGCCTGTCGCTCTTGGCGCTCGAAGCGCTGTCGGTCGGCACCCCGGTGATCGCCAACGCCCGCAGCGCCGTGCTCGTGGAACACTGCGTTCGAAGCAACGGCGGTTTGTGGTACGCCGACCGCGACGAGTTCGTCGAGTGCCTCATGGTCCTGGTCGGCGACGCACAGCTGCGCGCGGCGCTCGGCCGGAACGGCCAGGAGTATGTGAGGAACAACTATCGCTGGGACGTCGTGCTCGGCAAGTACGAACGGATCTTCACGGCGTTGAAGAACGCGCGGTAGGCTACTTCTCGTCGACGGCTTGGGACGGCCGCGGCGGACTGGTAGCCGCCGGCCCGGCCGGGCGCCGGCCGTCCCCCCCCGGCTCATCGTTCGCCTCATCCCCACCGCTCGCCTGACGTTTTCGCCGCAGCCGAATGTCGTACCGCTTGATCATTTCGTTCAGCGTCGTCGGCTTGATGTGGAGGAGCTCGGCGGCCCTCTTCTGGACGCCACCGGCCGCTTCGAGCGTCGACTCGATCAGCTTCTTCTCGAAGTCGGTGATGACGTCCTTGAACGAGATGCCTTCGGGCGGCAGGACGAACGGAGGCATGGGGAAGCTCGGCGCGCGCCGAACATGGTCGGGCACCAGATCGACGCCGATCCGCGGCCCGGTCGTCAGCACAACGGCGCGTTCAATGACGTTCTCGAGCTCGCGCACGTTCCCGGGCCAGTCGTATTCGGTGAGCAAATCGAGCGCCTCGGGCGAAAGTTCGAGCTCGCCCTTTCGGTTCTCGTCACCGTACTTGTGGAGAAAGTGCTGTGCCAGCAGCGGGATGTCGTCCTTGCGCTCCCGGAGAGCGGGCAGCTGAATCGAGATCACGTGCAGCCGGTAGAAAAGGTCTTCCCGGAACCTGGCTTCTTCCATCATCTGCCGCAGGTCCACGTTGGTCGCTGCGATGATCCGGACGTCGACCTTGATCGTCTCCATGCCGCCGAGCCGCATGAAGTCGCGCTCCTGAATCACCCGCAGAAGCTTGGCCTGGGTCTCCAGCGGTACATTCCCGATTTCGTCGAAGAAGATGCTGCCTCGATCGGCGAGGTCGAACATCCCTTTCTTCGGGTACACCGCGCCGGTGAACGCTCCTTTCACGTGGCCGAACAGCGTCGACTCGAGCAGATCCGGCGGAAGATTTCCTGAATTGACGGTGACGAACGACCGCTCCGATCGCGATGAGTTGGTGTGGATGGCACGGGCGACCAATTCCTTGCCGGTGCCGCTCTCGCCCTGAATGAGAATCGTGGAACGGCTCGGCGCCGCCTGGATGATCAGATCGAATACCTGCCGCATCTTCGGGCTGCGGCCGATGATGTTCGCGAACTTGTGATACCGCTCCTGGATGCTCTGACGCAGATTCCGGTTCTCGTGGACCAGCCTGCGGCGCTCCATCGCGTTGCGGACGACGACGAGCACTTCTTCGTTCTTGAACGGCTTGGTGATGTAGTCGAACGCGCCGCTCTTCATCGCTGAGATCGCGCTCTCGACCGACGCGAACGCCGTGATGATGATCACCGCCAGGTCGTCGTCGATACGCTTAAGCTCGTCGAGGGTTTCGATCCCGTTCAGGCCAGGCATCATGATGTCGACCAGAGCTGTGTCGAACGGCAATGCGCGGGCGAGATCGAGCCCCTCCTGCCCCGACGAGGCCAGGCGTACCTCATAGCCCTCGCGGGTGAGGACGGTGTCGAGAATCTCGCGCATGATCTCTTCGTCGTCGACGACGAGCACCGAGCCCTTACGGGTTGCTGGCATAAAGAACTGGTCTGTTCGCCGGCTAGCGCCGGCCGGTGGCTTCGGCCCGGTGGGAGCCGGCCACGAGGCGCAGCGTCGGCGCCGCCAGAGGCATGGCCAGGGTGAAGCGCGTGCCCTGACCGACTGCGCTGTCGCAACGGATCGATCCTTCGTGTTCCTGGACGATGCCGTACGTGATGGAGAGGCCGAGGCCGGTTCCGCGGCCGATCGCCTTGGTGGTGAAAAACGGATCGTAGATGCGCGCGAGCTGCTCCGGAGGAATGCCCGATCCGGTGTCCGCAATCTCGGCGACCGCCTGCTGCCCTTCGACCCGGGTGGTCACCGTCAGCCAGCCGCCGTGCGGCATGGCGTCGCGAGCGTTCAAAAACAGGTTCAAGAACACCTGCTGCAGCTGATGCTCGATGCCGATGACCGCCACCGGCGCGCTCGCCAGCTCACGACGCACCTTGATGTTCCCGACTTCGAACTGATGCTCGAGCAGGGAGAACACATCGCCAATCACCCCGTTCAGATCGACGTGCGTGCGCTCACCACCCGGAGTGCCCGGGCGCGACAGGGTGAGCAGTCCGTTGACGATCTTCGCGGCGCGGAACGTCTGACGCTCAATCTTCTCGAGCAGCGTCGTTCGCGGATCCGCCTGGTCAGCGCCTTCCAGCAGCATCTGGGTATAGCTCGAGATCCCGGTCAGCGGCGTGTTCACTTCATGCGCCACCCCGGCGGCGAGCAGTCCGATCGAGGCCATTTTCTCGGAAATCTGCAGCTGCTCTTCGAGCCGGACACGATCGGTCACGTTCTCCAGCAGCAGGATGGTGCCGGCAGCGGCGCCAGGCGCGGCATGGCTCTGCAGCGGCACGGCAGTCGCGTTCACGAGAAGGCGCGGCGTGTCCCGATCGGCGCTGCCGGCGTGCGGCCGCGCCAGCGGCGCCTTGAACAACGTGGCGCCTTTCGGGTGTTCCTCGCGCGCCGCCCGCAACGCCTCCACGAATCGCGCGTCGAACACCTCGCTGAGCGAGCGGCCGATGGCGCTGGCGCGCTTGATCCCATAGAAGCTTTCGAGCGCATGATTCCAGCGCACGATGCTCTCGTCTTCATCGAACACCACCAACCCGTCCTCGAGCGACTCGAGGATGTTCTCGTTGAATTCGCGCATCCGGCCCAGCTCTTCGGCCTTCAAGTGGAGTTGCCGGTAGAGCCGGCCGTTCTCAATCGCCGTGGCGACCTGGCCAGCCACAGCCGTCAGCAGCCCGAGGTCCTCGCTGTTGAATGGTTCGTCGGTCTCTTTCCTTCCGAGCCCGAGCACGGCAATCGCGACCCCCTCGAAGATGCAGGGGACAAAGTAGTAGACGCCCTGATCGCGCCAGAACTCGACCTCCTCGGCGGCGAACCGCGCAGCGGCAATCGGATCGTCGAGCGCGACGGTATGCCCGCCATCGAGGCGATCGACGAACGAAGACAGACGGGTCAGGAGCGGCACCGGCTCGCCGAACCCGAAATGTCCGATCGTCCTGAAGTCACCGAGCCGCTCGTCGGCAAGCATCAGCGCCATGCGATCGATCACCAGGGTTTCCACGATGCGACTGACCAGCCGCTGACTGAGACGAACGACATCGAGGTCGCTGTTCAGATCGCGGGCGAAGCCGACGAGTGCGCGCCGATAGTCGTACCGATCACGGTAAAAGGCGCGATCGAGCGCGTTCTGCATCGCCTCTCTCACCGGCTGCGCGAGCAGCACCACGACGCTGGTCCCGAGCAACGCGACGATCCAGTTGTGTGGGTCGGTGTCGTCGCCGAACATGAAGCCGACCAGCTTCAGCAGGGCGACGTAGAGCGTGCCGCTGGCGGCGAAAAACGCGGTGTAGGCGACGCCGCGCTTGATGATCACTTCCACGTCGCGCAGGCGATACCGGACGATCGCCGACGCGAAGGCGAGCGGCACCAGCCCGAGCGGGACCGCGGTGAGTTGAAGTGCCAGCGGCGGATCGATGCCGAGCGCCCACGGCAGCGCGTAGCCAAGAGCAAACGGCCCGACCCCCAGCACCGTGCCCCAGGCAATCCAGCGCAGCTGCCGCCGCCCGGTGAGCGATGGAATCTGGGTGAAGGCGCGCCCGAGGACGACCACCGCCGCCAGCGCGCACAGGAAGAGGTAGAGCGGCTCCGCTCGATCGAGCATGGCGAGCGCGCGAGAGAAGGCGGCGCCGTCGGAGGATCCGCCGGCGACGACGATGACCCGCGTGGCGCCAAGCATGAACGCCGGCAGGTACACCGCCGGAAGAAGGAGCCTCCTGGGAACGGCTGCGCGCCACGGCGGACGCTCGGGGAACACGAGCGTGAAGTGCAGGAGCAGCGCCGGCAGCAGCGCCATCGCGACGGCGTCACCCCAATAGAAGGTCCAGTCGAGACGATCGAACGGCCCGTTGAAGGAGAAGGTGAAGGCGCCGAAGAAGGCGACGCACAGCCAGAAAAAATGCAGGGTTGCCTGATCGCCGGGCCGCCGCAGCCGCACCGCCGCGCCCACCAGCAGCGTGAAGACGCCGACCGCCGCCAGCACGAAGTACATCGACGTCGGGCGGCTCACCGGCGCAAGCGACACCGATAGCGCCTGCCGCGCGCCAAGCCGCACCAGCGTATACGACAGGCGCGTCCCCTCGCGTCCCCGGTGCTGATGGCCGACCACATCCGCCGGCGTCGCGACCGCTTCACCGTTCACCGCAACCAGGAGATCGCCGCGCCTGATTCCGGCCTGAGCACCAGGCGAGCCGGGCGCAATCTCCAGCGCGGTGACGCCTTCGGCACGCGCCCCCCACAGGACGCCGTCTTCGACCTCGTGCCACTGCGCGCGCATCGCGATGTTCGCGATGCCTAGGGCAATCAACACGACGACCACCGCGACGGCGAGCGCGGGCCGTCCCCACGTTTGCCACTTGGGCTCCGGATGACCGTCAGGGCGATACATGTTCAGCGGAAGTCAGGCCTTCGCGATGCCGGCGCGCACGTCGATATTCCTCAGGGCAGCAACGCGCATTCCCGTGGCGCGACGGGTCCGGACACGTTCGTAACTGGTTGAAATCCCAGCTCTTTATAACATCGAAACTACAGGGAGGATGGCGTGCGAATCAAAATACTGGGAGGCCGAATCCAATATTATGGATTCGGCGATGCGCAAGGCGGGCGCCTGTTTCACCTAGAAAAGGCGCCTGTTTCACCTAGAAAAGGAGCGTGACGCCACCGACCACCCGCTTTGGCGGCCGGACAACGAGCAACTCGTCGTAAACGGACTGGTCGGAGGCACTCTCGCGGAAGAAATTCCGGACGCCGAACAGCATCTCCCACTTCGCGTTGCTGAAGTTCATGAACGGCAGCGACTGACGCACCTGAACGTCGAAACGCCCGTCAACAGCAGGGCCGGATGCCAGGCCGTCGCCGCCTGCCGCCTGGGCGAATCCGTTGCTGAGGCGGTACAAGACCAGCACACGTGTAGCCGTCTCAGGAATCGTTGTTTCGATCCGCGTCGCGAGGTCGTGAACACGGTCTGTCGCTGGCCGAACGGCCGACGCGGCAAGCAGCACCACGTACTGCAGCCCGCCCGCGGGCGTCAGCTGCGCGTTCGAGAACGAGTAGGCGACCGAGCCGTGCACACGTCCGGCAACGACGGTGCGAAACTCTGCCCGACACCCGGCGGCAACCGCGTCACCTGCATTGCCGACCAGATAGTGACCAAACTTGGTGCTCGGCTGCTCCGGCATGTCCTGCCCGAACAGCGCCACGAGCTGGTCGGAAATCTCCTGGCGGAAGACACGTAGCCCGATCGTCGATGCCCCGAAGTCGCGCTCCACGCCGAGCGCCATGTGGGCGGTGCGCTCCGCTTCGAACCGCTCGCCCGATTCCAGTGTGGAGAAGGTGCGCTGGGGCGGCAGCGAGATCTCGTCGCCTCGAGGCAGAAACTCCTCCGCGCCGGGCGCGAGCGCGCGTCGCGAGACTTGGGCGTTGACACGGAACCGATCCGTTGGGCTGACGGTCACCTCGAATCGCGGACTGAACAGATTGCGTGCTTCGAGATAGTCGTACCGAGCGTAGGCCGCGCCGTACCCGACAGTGAGCGCCGGGGTGATGGCGAGGCTGTCGTAGGCGTAGATCGTCGCGGCGTTTCGGCTGCCCTCGGCCGCGTCCCGCAGGACGAGCGGGTTGCCACCGTCGTAGCGCTGCGTGCTGTAGGAAAGCCCGATGTCGTAACCGTGCCGGCCCGGCGTCCGCGTCGTGTATGCGCCGGCGACGATCCAGGAGGAGATGTCGGCCTGGGTCAAGGCGCCACTGACTGTCCAGTCGGCCCGGTCGCCGACCGGCGCGCCGAGGCGGACAAAGGCGACGTGCCGCGGGACGCTGTCGGCGGAAAAGAGCTGCTGCGGCGTGTCGAACGAGCCGGTCGTGAGCAGGTTGACCTGACCCGAAAACGCCGTATCCGCGAAGAAATTTGTCGCCGCGCGCGCCGGAGATCCGACGGCGCGCCCGAAGAAATCGGCGGGAAGGAAGCCGCCGTCCACGCCACCGGAATCGTCGGCTTCCACAAGGATGCTGTCCGGGATCGACACATCCTTCAGGACCCCGCGGCGCGCGTGGCGGAGCCGCCACGCGAGCTCCCGATGATCGTCGTCGTCAGATGGGGGCGTCGGTTGCTCGATTTCAGCCGCCGGAGCCGGTGCGTCCTGCAGCGCGTCGCTGACACCGATCCCTGCCGCCAGCACCGGAGTTCCGGCGCGCCTGAGCTGAACAGACGCGCGAGTGGCACTGCCGCTGGCGCGAACCTGAATGGTTTGGGTGCGGGGCGCGGCGTAGCCAGACAAGTGTGCGCGAACGAGGTAAGGCCCAGGTGCCAGGGGGCCGAACTCGAACCGGCCGTCGTTTGTCGTCACGGCGAACGTGGTCGTGGCACCCAAGGCAGTGACGACGACGCCGCCGACCGGCGACCCGTTATCGTCCTGAACGATGCCGACAATCGAGCCCTGGGCGAACGGTGAAAGCCGCCCCCCTGGCGGGGCCGACGAGCGGACCGCGCTCTGCGCGCGGCCCGGTGTCGGCATGGCGAGGATCATCGAACCTGCGATTGCCGCCGAGGCCAGTAAACTGGCGGGACGAGCCATCTGGTACTCCCGGTGTCGTCGCCCGCGGCGTTCCAGGGGTTACGAACCGCTGATCGAAAAACTCACATCGCGCGTCAGCGACTTGTTCGCGATCTTGTCGGTGACCTTGATCTCGAGCCGGTAATCACCTTCCGGGAACGATGCCAGCGGAACGGCCTGACCGCTCTGCAGTTGATGCCCGGCAGCGAAGTCGAATTCCGGCGGCAGCGTCTGCGCGTTGAGGTTCTGCGGGTTGGTCTTGTTGAAGAACTTCTCCGCGCCGGCCTGCTTCGCGTAGAAACTGTACTCGACGCTGACGTCCGGCTTGTTCGCGCTGTCGGTCTTGGCGTTGTAGATGAGCAGGAAGGTGGACAGCTCGGAGGTCTTGGTGAACTTGGTGTCGAGAACGGGAACGATTTCCATCGTGCCGAGCGCGTAGGGGCGTTCGGTCTGCTGCTGCGGCGTCAGCGGCGCCGGCAACGGGTCGATCCGCTCGGCCACGATCACCGAACTGGTGTTGAGCTCGTCGTTCCAGAGGTCCGGCACGGTGATCGGCTGCTTGATCAGCGACACCTTGGGCGCCGGCGCGTTTCTCGGGGCCTTCTCCGGTACCGGTTCCTTCACGACGACGTACACGTCATAGTCGCCTGGCGCCACCGTGAACGACCGGCTGATGCGGGTCGGACCGGCCTGATCGCCCGTCAAGGTGACGGTGTTGATGTCCTCGTACGCGTATTCCTTTTTCTCGTCGTCCTTGTCGTCCTTGTCGTCCTTCTTCCCAGCCTCGGCCGCCGGAGCAGCCGCGGGGGCCTTCTCCACCACCCGCCAGTAGACCGACACCTTGCCGCCGTTCACTTTCGACGGGTCGATCATGACGGAGAACGGAAGGTATTGCTTGTTACCCTGCGCCTTGAGCAGGTCTTCCCGCACCCAGGTCAGGGACAGATCGTTCGGCGCCGCCTGGCCGGCCGCGACGTCGTCGACGATCTTGAGGACGGTCTGGATTTCCTTCTTCTCGTTGTCACTCAGCTTCCGCTGCTGCTGCTGCGGACTGTTCTGCGCGAGAAGCGATACCGACCCAATCAGAACGGCCGCAGCGAATGCGGCGCATGCACGACGCCCGATTACCATAGCAGCTCATCTCCCAATTAAGCGTTCAACGAACAGCCAATAATAGGCGTCGCCGTTCGGGCAAGTCAAACTGTTCTGGCGTCAGTACTTCAGCTCGAAAAGTCTCCGCTGGCGAGCACTTCAGCTCGAAAAAGGCCACGTTTCCGTTGTGCTATCATCGCCACCCTTTCTCCTGCCCCCATGAAGCTCATCGACGTCACCGACCCGCTCGACCAGAACACCCCAACCTATCCCGGCAACACCGCGTTCACGATCGAGCCGATCAGGCGCCTGGCGCGCGGAGACACCAGCAACGTCTCGACGCTCCACATCAGCGCCCATGCCGGCACGCATGTTGATGCTCCACGGCACTTTCCCGACGACGGACCAGGGGTCGAGACGCTCGCGCTGGAGATATTGTGCGGGCGGGCCCGGGTGATCGAGCTGACGACCCGGAAAACCATCACTCCCAACGACCTCGCCGGCATCGACCTGAACGAGGACGTGCGGGTGCTGCTCAAGACCCACAATTCGCGCTTGTGGGGCTCGCCGGAGTTTCACCCCGACTTTATCGGTGTCACCGACGCGGGCGCGCACTACCTGGTCGAGCGCGGCGTGAAGGTGGTCGGCGCCGACGTGGAGCCTGGAATCTACGAGATGTTCTGTCTGCCACTGTCGGTCGTTGGCGCCGACGGGGCGCCGGCGCGGGTCGTGTTGCGCAGGAGCTGAGCCAATGGCGGCCCTCCTCGACGACAGCCTGGTCATCGTGCTCGCGGGAGGGACGGGGGAGCGGCTGTTCCCGCTGACCAAGGATCGCGCCAAGCCGGCGGTGTACTTCGGCGGACCGTATCGGATCATCGACTTCGCCCTGAGCAACTGCATCAACTCGGGCCTGAGACGCATCTTCATCGCCACGCAGTACAAATCGCTGTCGCTGAACCGCCACATCCGCATGGGATGGGGCATCGTGTCGGAAGAGCTCGGCGAGTTCATCGAGATCCTGCCGCCGCAGAAGCGGGTGGGAGAGCATTGGTACCAGGGCACGGCCGATGCGGTGTACCAGAACCTCTACTCGGTGATGCGCGAGAATTCCAGGTACGTGATCATCCTGTCGGGCGACCACGTCTACAAGATGGACTATGCCCGGATGCTCCGCACACATCAGGAGCGTGGCGCAGCGGTGACGTTGGCCGCCATCGAGGTGCCGCTGGCGGAAGCATCACGCTTTGGCCTGGTGTTGACCGATGAGCAGGAGCAGGTGACCGGATTTCTCGAGAAACCCGCCAATCCGACCCCGATGGCTGGCTCGACCGAGCTGGCCCTCGCCTCGATGGGGGTGTATGTCTTCGATACCGATGCGCTCGTCCGGGCCCTCGAAGCCGACGCGGCGCAGCAGACGAACCACGACTTCGGCAAGGACATCATCCCGGCGATGATTCCCGGGGCCTCGGTGTACGCCTACCGGTTCTACGACGAGAACAAGAAGGCGTCCAAGTACTGGCGCGACATCGGCACACTCGATGCCTACTACGAAGCCAACATGGACCTGTGCCATGTGAACCCCGAGTTCAACCTCTACGATCCCGAATGGCCGCTGAGGACATACCAGCCCCAGGCGCCGCCTGCCAAATTCGTGTTCGCGGAGGCGGGATACCGCTGCGGCCAGGCGCTCGACTCGGTGATCTCGCCCGGCTGCATCGTCTCGGGCAGCAGCATCTTCGGCAGCGTGTTGTGCCCGAATGTGCGGGTGCACAGTTTCGGTCACATCGAGCAATCAATTCTGATGCCCGGAGTCCGCATCGGACGTCACGCCCGGATCCGTCGTGCCATCATCGACCGGGATGTCCTCATTCCGCGCGGCGCGTCGATCGGTTACAACGAGGAGGAAGACCGCCGCCGGCATACGGTGACCGATTCCGGAGTCGTGGTGGTCACCACCGAGGACGATCCGCTGATTGGGCCGATTGACGAGGCGGCGCTGCGCTACGAGGCGGGCGCCGATCGGCGAGGTGGCGGCGGCTAGCCGGTGCCCGACGCCGCGTCAATTGAACTACCGCGCACCGGGCGCTCACGGAGTTTGGCGTTTGAGAGCGTATGACCCGAGCGCAGTGGTTGAAGCCTGTCGCCGCCAACGGGTAAGCTCTCAACGACGCCCCCGGAAGAGAACACTCACAACAACACCCGGAAGAGAACAACTGTGAAGATTGCACGCGTGCACGCCCGTGAGATTCTCGACTCGCGCGGCAACCCGACGATTGAAGTCGATATCACGCTCGACGGCGGAGCCTTCGGGCGCGCCGCCGTCCCCTCCGGGGCGTCCACCGGCGAGCGCGAGGCGCTGGAGCTGCGCGACGGCGACGCGTCGCGGTACGGCGGCAAGGGCGTCCGGAAGGCAGTCGCCAACGTCAACGGCGAAGTCGCCAGGGCGGTCGAAGGACGCGAGTACGATCAGCGCACGCTCGATGCCGCGATGATTGCACTCGACGGGACGCCGACCAAGAGCCGGCTGGGAGCGAACGCGGTTCTCGGCGTGTCGATGGCCGCGGTCCGGGCCGAGGCGGCGTCTGTCGGGCTGCCGCTGTACCGCCACATCGGCGCACTGTACGGCGCCAGCCGATTCTCGTTGCCGGTGCCGATGATGAACATCCTGAACGGCGGGGCGCACGCGGACTCCAGCGTCGATTTCCAGGAATTCATGGTGATGCCGGTCGGCGTGCCGTCGTTCGCCGAAGCCCTGCGAGTGGGCGCCGAGACCTTCCATGCGCTGAGGGGCATCCTGAAAGGCCGCGCGCAGTCAACCGGCGTCGGCGATGAAGGCGGCTTCGCGCCGAATCTGACGTCGAATCGCGAGGCGCTCGAAGTCGTCCTCGAGGCGATCGGCAAGACCGGTCTCGCGGCTGGCCGCGACGTGCTCATCGCGCTCGACGTTGCCTCGAGCGAGCTTTGGGCCGGTGACGGACGCTATACCTTCAAGAAATCTGGTGAGCCCGACCGCACCTCCGAGCAGATGGTCCGGCTCTATGAGGATTGGTTGCGGCAGTACCCGATCGCGTCCATCGAGGACGGCATCGCGGAGAGCGACTGGGAGGGCTGGAAAATGCTGACCGCTGAGCTGGGTGACCGTGTGCAGCTCGTCGGCGACGACGTGTTCGTCACCAACCCTGAGATCTTGAAGCGCGGGATCGCGGACCGTGTGGGCAACGCCCTGTTGGTGAAGCTCAACCAGATCGGCACGGTCACCGAAACACTCGACGCCGTCACGATGGCGCGCGACGCCCAGTACGCGACGATCATCTCCCATCGGTCCGGCGAAACCGAGGACTCGACGATCGCCGACTTGGCGGTCGGCACCGCGGCGGGCCAGATCAAGACCGGTTCAGCGAGCCGGACCGATCGTGTCTGCAAGTACAACCAGCTGCTCCGCATCGAGGAGGACCTGGGAAGCACGGCCACTTACGCCGGCCGATCGGCGATCCGCGCACTCGGGCGCCAATAGTCAACATCACCATGTACAAAGTCGTATTGTTACGCCACGGCGAGAGCACGTGGAATCGAGAGAATCGTTTCACTGGATGGACCGACGTGGATCTGTCCGATCGCGGCGCCGCGGAGGCGCAAGAGGCCGGACGATTGCTTCGCGAAGGCGGCTACGTCTTCGATATCGCCTACACCTCGGTGCTCAAGCGCGCGATCAAGACGCTCGGCTTTGTCCTCGACGAGCTTGATCTGCTGTGGATTCCGGTCGTCAAGAGCTGGCGCCTGAACGAGCGGCACTACGGCGCGCTCCAGGGTCTCAACAAAGCGGAGACCGCGGCCCGACACGGCGACGCGCAGGTGAAGATCTGGCGGCGCAGCTACGACATCCCTCCGCCCGCCCTTGCTCCCGACGACGAGCGGCACCCGCACCGCGATCCAAGGTATGTCGCTCTGCCGGTCGCTGACCTGCCGCTGACCGAGTCGCTCAAGGACACCGTCGCCCGGTTCCTGCCCTATTGGCACGAGACCATTGCACCGACGATCGCCTCCGGCAGCCGCGTGATCATTGCCGCCCACGGCAACAGTCTCCGCGCTCTGGTGAAGTACCTCGACAACGTCCCGGAACGCGAGATCGTCGAGCTGAACATCCCGACCGGGATTCCGCTGGTTTACGAGCTGGACGAGACCCTCCGTCCGGTCCGTCATTATTATCTGGGGGATCCGCAGAAGGCGGCGGCAGCGGCCGCGGCGGTCGCCAACCAGACCAAGCGCTGACGCGCGAAGCAACGTGAAGAAAAAAAGGCCGGCGTGCGTAAAGCAGGCCGGCCTTGTACGGATTGTTGTGGTGCTATTCCACCGGTTCGGCGGTCTCGTCGGCGGCGATACGGAGCGACCGGAGGAACCGGCGGTCGTTGGCTGTGACGTCGAACGTGCGGCGCGGCTGCACCGCGCGGGCAGGCGTGACGACCTTCGCCAGCGCCTGCGACTGCTGCTGCGACCGGTTGACGAACCCGACCACGGCCTCCAGCGTCACTTTCATTTCGAAGCCCGCAGCGCGCGCCTTCTCGCGACAGGCTTCGACCTGGGCATTCTCCGCGACCGCGGCGGCGATCGCGTCGGCCAGCTCCCGTGCGAAGCGGTTGACGACGTCGTCCATCCCTCGTTCCCTCCCTACGCCGCCGGAGGCGCCCCACAAATCGAATCTGCCTACACCTCAAGAGTGAGACAGGAAACCCGGCCTGAAACAACTGTGCGCGAAACTTGTGAGGTGAATCGAGTGTACGGTCAAATCCGTATCGTGTCAAGCACTTACAGCCGACGGTTCTGTCCCGATCGCGTTACAATGCGGCACATCCTTACCCATGGATAACCTCGGCTTTCCGGGCGAGTTTCCCTTCACTCGCGGCATCCAGCCGACGATGTACCGCGGCCGGTTGTGGACGATGCGGCAATATGCGGGCTTCGGCACCGCGGCCGAATCGAACGCGCGATACCGCTACCTGCTGAACGAAGGGGTGACCGGACTGAGCGTGGCGTTCGATCTGCCCACTCAGATGGGGTACGACTCCGACCATCCGCTTGCCGAGGGAGAGGTCGGGAAGGTCGGCGTGGCCATCGACACCATCGAAGACATGGCGCTGCTCTTCGAGGGGATCCCGCTCGACCGGGTGTCGACCTCGATGACCATCAACGCCACGGCCGTCATCCTGCTGGCGCTGTACATCGCCGTGGCGCGGCGTCAGAACATCGCGCCGGCCAGGTTGTCTGGCACGATCCAGAACGACATCCTGAAGGAGTACGTCGCGCGGGGCACCTACATTTACCCGCCGCGCGCGTCCCTGCGCATCGTCACGGACGTGTTCGCGTTCTGCGAGCGCGAGCTGCCGAATTGGAACACGATTTCGATCAGCGGCTACCACATCCGCGAAGCGGGATCGACCGCGGTACAGGAAGTCGCGTTCACCTTCGCCCACGGCATTGCGTACGTGCAGGCCGCCATCGACGCTGGTCTCGACGTCAACCGGTTCGGGCAGCGGCTCTCGTTCTTCTTCAACGCCCACAACCACTTCCTCGAGGAAATCGCGAAGTTCCGTGCGGCGCGGCGCTTGTGGGCGCGGATCATGCGCGACAGGTTCGGGGCCACGAGCGCCCGCGCCCAGCAGCTCCGGTTCCATACCCAGACCGCCGGCAGCACGCTCACCGCGCAGCAGCCCGACAACAACATGGTCCGGGTGGCGCTGCAGGCCATGGCCGCCGTTCTCGGCGGCACCCAGTCGCTTCATTGCAATGGCCGCGACGAAGCACTGGGGCTGCCGACTGAAGAAGCGGCGCGGACGGCGCTGCGCACCCAGCAGGTGATTGCCGCCGAAACGGGAGTGGCGAATACGGTCGATCCTGTCGGGGGGGCCTATGCGATCGAGGCGATGACGGACTCCATCGAGCGTGAAGCGGCCGCGCTGCTAAATCGCATCGATCGCTCCGGCGGGACGCTGACGGCGATCGAAACCGGCTTCATTCAGCGGGAGATTCAGGAGTCAGCGTACCGCGCCCAGCAAGCAATCGACACCGCGGAGTCGATTGTCGTCGGGGTCAATCGCTTCAATGGGGCCGAGGGGCCGTCGCCAATCGATGTGTTCAAGGTGGACGCCGAGGTCGAGCGCGGGCAGATCGCCCGCGTGCACGCTCTCCGGGCCTCTCGCGGGGATGGTTGGAAGCCGGCCGTGACCGCGGTGTCGGACGCGGCGCGGTCGGGGTCGAATCTGGTCCCTCCGATCGTCGCCGCCGTGGAGGCGCAGGCGACCGTTGGCGAGATCGCCGACGGCATGCGTGCGGTATTCGGCGAGCACATCGAAACGGCCGGCAACGTGTGAGCGCGCCCCCGCTGCTCTCGGTCGAGCGGCTGACCACCGTCTTCGACCTGCCATCCGGCGCCACTCCGGCAGTCGATGACGTCAGCTTCGAGATCTACCCTGGCGAAACGCTCGGGGTCGTCGGCGAATCCGGCAGCGGCAAGTCGGTAACGGCACTGTCGATCATGCGGCTCGTCGAGAGCCCCGGGCGCATCAGCGCCGGCCACATCCGCTTCAAGGGCCGGGACCTGCTCACCCTGTCCGAGCGGGAGATGCGGAGCGTCAGAGGCGCCGACATTGCGCTGATCTTTCAGGAGCCGATGACCGCGCTCAATCCGGTCTTCACGATCGGCGATCAGATCGCTGAAACACTGCTGGTCCACGGCCGGGCGACGAGGCGCGAGGCCAGGACCCGCGCCGTGGAACTGCTCGACGCCGTGCGCATCACCGATCCGGCGGCTCATATCAAGGACTACCCGCATCAGCTCTCGGGCGGCATGCGGCAGCGGGTGCTGATCGCGATGGCCATCGCCTGCAGGCCGTCGCTGTTGATCGCCGACGAACCGACCACGGCCCTCGACGTGACCATCCAGGCTCAGATTCTCGATCTACTGCGCGACATGAAGGACACGCTGCGGCTGTCGCTCCTGCTCATCACGCACGACCTCGGCGTGATCGCCGGAACCGCCGACCGTGTCGCGGTGATGTATGCCGGACGTATCGTGGAGCACGGGCCGGTGCGCGCCATCTTCCGCGAGCCGCGGCATCCCTATACGCAGGGCTTGCTCGCCTCGATGCCCGGCTTCGGCCGCGGGCAGCGCCTGCGCGCGATCGAAGGATCGGTGCCAGTGCTCGGCGCCTTCCCCACCGGCTGCACGTTCCATCCACGCTGCCCGGATCGGTTCGAGCCGTGCCCGACGGCGGCGCCAGCCGACTACCCCGTCGGTCAGGACCACGGGGCGCGCTGCTACCTGCACGATCCGCACGCTGCCGCCAGTCACCCCGCGGCGCCTGTTCCCCATGCTCCTTGAAGTGTCTCACCTGGTGAAGCAGTTCACCCGCGGATCGGGCCTGTTCAGCCGGGGCATCACGATACGCGCGGTGGACGACGTGAGCTTCAGCATCGCCGAAGGGGAAACGTTCGGGCTGGTCGGCGAATCGGGCAGCGGCAAGACGACGACCGGCAGGTGTCTGCTGCGGCTCGTCGAGCCGACTTCGGGCTCGGTGTCGTTCCGCGGCGACGATGTCCTCGCGTTCACCCATCGGCGGATGCGCGAGGCTCGACGCGACATGCAGATCGTTTTTCAGGATCCGTACTCATCGCTGAACCCGCGCATGCGGGCGGGCCAGATCGTCGAGGAGCCGCTGATCATCCATCGGCTCGGCGCTCGCGCACGGCGTCGGGCGCGCGTCGCGGAGCTGTTTCACCTGGTCGGGCTCGATCCCGGACACATCCAGCGGTTCCCTCACCAGTTCAGTGGCGGACAGCGGCAGCGCATCGGTTTGGCGCGGGCGCTGGCGCTGAATCCGTCGTTCCTGGTGCTCGACGAACCGGTCTCTGCCCTCGACGTGTCGGTGCAGGCCCAGGTCGTGAACCTGCTGATGGATCTGCAGCGGCAATTGCAGCTCACCTACTTGTTCATCGCGCACGACCTTCGTCTGGTCGAGCACATCTGCAGCCGGGTCGCGGTGATGTACTTCGGGAAGATCGTCGAAATCGGGCCGACCGCATCGCTCTTCTCAGCGCCGTATCATCCCTACACGCGCGCGCTGCTCTCCGCCATCCCGCTTCCCGATCCGGACGCGCCGCGGCAGCGTCTCACGCTCGATCCCGCCCTCGTCAATCGGAGCGGAGCGCTGCGGGAGATCGGAAGGGGACATTTTGCTGCGGTGTAGTTGTGGGGTTGGTCGTTGGTCGTTGGTCATTGGTCGTTGGTCGGTCAACCCCGCCTTTTTCTGTCCTCCATCCGAAGGTGCTGCATCAATCGAGTCAGTCGCTTCCCGATGCGAACATAGCGTGCGCACACTTCATCACACTCGGCCTTGGTCAGGTACTCGCGTCCACGCGCAATCGCCAGATGGGTGCAGATTTCGTTGCACGAACCGCGCGCGATGCCCAGATAGTGCGCAAAATGCCGGTCCGTCTGCTGCCCGAATCCTTCGCCGATGTGCGACGCGATCTCGTCCGACGCTTTGGCGAGCTGACCGCGGAGGTGGAAATCTCTGCGAAGGCCATCTCGCCGCAACAATGCGGAAACGGCCTCCGCGGCGTCGAGCGAATCCTGATACACCTGCAGATCTTGAAGCGACCGGATACCCATGCCGCCCGCCGAGCACATGGCATGCCGCAGGCGTCGCGCGGATCACCCAGCGGGTGACCCATGCACTGCCCTGACGAAGACCAACGACCAACGACCACGACCGAACGACCAACGACCATTAACCCCTACAGTATCCCCTTCCCAAACTCCTCGACCTCGCCCGCCGTCACGGTGATCCTCACCGGCGCGGGGTTGCTGCCGCCGGATGCGGCGCGGTCGGGGCCGACGCCCCTGGCGCCACCGGAGGCGGATACTTGGGCGCTCTGCTTTTCAGGCGCGACGGTCTGCTTCAGCCCTCCCAGACCGAACCCCCTCTTCTTCGGCGTTTCTTCCTTCTTAGCATTGGCCGCATCGCCCTTTCCGCCGCCGGTCAGTCCGGCCGACCCTTCCGGAACGGCGGTGATGGCGGTGATGGGTGTGGCCGCGTAGGGCACGCTGGCCTTGTACCGGGCCAGGCCCACGGCGACGACCTTGGCCGATGCCGCGAGCGCGCGGAGCTTGTCGATGCGCTCCTTGGTCTCGGGATGCGAGGCGAACAGGCCGTTTCGCTCCCGTTGATCGTGGTTGCGATCGTCGAGCCGTGTCAGGAAGTCCGCGAGCACCGGCATGTAGCCCGCTCTCGGCGCCAACTGCGCCGAAGCGTTGTCGGCGTCGAGCTCGTCACCGCGATCGAAGGCGCCCTCGAGAATCTGGCCGTAGGCGAGGTCGGCGAAGCGGTTCAGGAGCGCGCCGCGGTTCGCGATCGTCGCGTCCGCCAGCATCTTTTCAGCATTGCTCTTGCAAAGCGCATCGATCGTGTGCCGGCGCGTGACGTGCCCGATCTCGTGCGCGAGCACGCCATCCAGCTCCGCCTCGTTCTGAATCAGACCCAGTGCGCCGCGCGTGATGTGCACGAAGCCACGACGCGAACGCGTTCACCCCGTCGGTGTCGAGCACGATGAAGGTCCAATCGAGGTTCGGCCGATCGGTGTGCTTCGCCACGGTTCGGCCGACGAGCGTGACGTATCTGTGCACGTCGCGATCCTGTACGACGCCGAAGCGCACGCGGATCTTCTCGCTGACGTTGGACCCGATCGTCCGCTCTTCCGCCTCCGAAAAGGTGAGGTCGTCCGGCTTCTGCTTGGCGGCCTGCACCTTGTTCAGCGCTCCGCTCAACCCACCAGCTGGGCGGACGCCGGGGCGCTGACCGCCAACAACATCGCGACGACACCGACGACACTGAACGGTTTCATACACCTGCCCCATTGACGATCGGTGGCTTCGGGCCGACTGGAACGGGATCGGAAGGCGGCGGATGAACCGCGTCCACCGTATCCACCGTTTCCCGGCCGACGACCTCGAAAATCGCCACCGGTTGACTCTTGCCTTTGACGATGACGTCGCCAAGCGGTCGACAGGTGTGTCGGCCGTTCAGCCGCTCACGAGTGGCGTCGCTGATGATAATCCTCGTTCCGTGCTGTTTGTTGAGCGATTCCAGCCGCGCCCCCAGATTCACCGCGTCGCCGATCACCGTGTAGCTCATCACCGCTTCCGAACCGATGTTGCCGGCGATCATCGGTCCGGTGTTGACGCCGATGCCGATGTCCAGCCCGGCGTACCGGCCTTCCGCCTTCCAACGTTCGTTCAGGATCTCCAGCTCATCGATCATCTCGAGCGCCGCCGCCACCGCATGGTCGGCGTGACCCGGGTCGTCGAGCGGGGCGTTGAACAGCGCCATCACCATGTTTCCGACGAACTTGTCCAGTGTGCCCTGGTGCCGGAACACGATGTCGACCATGCGGCTGAAGTATTCGTTCAGCATGCCGACCACGTCTTCCGGTTGACCTTGCTCGGTGAGCGTGGTGAAGCCGCGGATGTCCGAGAACAGCACCGTCATCTCCCGGCGTTGTCCGCCGAGGCGCGCCAGCTCGGGATGGGCGATCAGCTGCGCAAACACATCCTTCGACACATACTGGCCGAACAGACGCGTCATCCTCCGCCTCTCGCGGCCCTCGACGAAGTACTGATACGCGACTCCGCCAAACAGCGCGATCGACGAGGCGAGCGCCGGCTGCGTGAGGTTCAGCCAATATCCGCCGGCGAACAGTCGCGTGCCTGCCCACGCCAATCCCGCCAGCAGGAGCCCGGCAATCCCGGTTGCCCACCACGCGGGCGGCAGCGCCGCGACTACGCCGATCACCAGGGTAAACGCGATCACGGCCCCGAAGCGAACACCGTCGGGGGCCCGACGCATGAACCGGTTCGAGAGGATGTCGTCGGCCACCGCCGCATGGACGTTGATGCCTGGCATCTTGCCGTGGGCAAACGGCGTTTCGAACGCGTCGAACAGCCCGGCGGCAGAGGTGCCGACGAACACGACCTTGTCGCGAAACACGGATCGGTCAACCGCCGGCTGGTCCGAATCGGCCGACTGCAGAACGTCGAAGATGAGTAGGTCCGATACGTGCGGCTGGTCAGGTCCGGCGACAACGCCGGGCCCCGGAAGTTGATGAGCGCCCACTGGCGGGCGATCACCCCGTCCTCCGTCTTGAGCCGCCGCTCGGCCATCGGCATCGACCGGTCGCCGAGCACGAGCCGATCCCCGTCCAGCCGCACGTCGGCCGCCGCGATGCCGGCGGCGCGCAGGGCCGCCGCCACGCCGAGCGACGGCACGGCGTAGATGCCGGTCTTCACAAACGGCACGGTGTGCCTGATCGGGCCGTCGGGATCGAGGATGAACAGATTCTGACCGACGCCGATCGCCGCCACCGCCAGACTTTCATAGGGCGGGACGACGACCTTCCGCTCCAAGACGCCGGCGCCCAAGATCGGAAACTCTGCGCCCGGCAGTGCCGGGGTCGCCCCGGCCGTCGCGTCATAGGTGGCGTCGGCGAGCAGAATCACGTTGCCGGCGTCCTGAACCGGCCGAACAAGCTCCCGGTCGGACTCATCACCGGTGATCGTCTCACCGTCCGCCGTGTAGCTTCTATTCGAGTCGGCTCCGGCGAAGTTCACGTCGTAGGCGACGACCCTCGCCCGTGCGGCGGCCAGATGGTCGACCATCGCCGCGTGCACCTGACGAGGCCACGGCCAGCGGCCGACATAGGGTTGGAGGTTCCGAAGTGAGTACTCGTCGATGTCGACGAGCACGATGTCCTGGCGAGCGTCGGCGGGCCGTGCCGTGCGAGCCAGGCGCCAGTCGTAGGTCTTGAGCTCGATGGTCTGAAGCGGCGTGAGGCGGGTGCCGTCGGTGAAGAGCACGAACAGCCCCTCGAATCCGAGCACGATGAGCGCGGCGATGAGCCCGACAACCACGCCGGCGGCCGTTTTTCGCACCTCCCCGTACCATAGGCGCACGTGCAACGCCCGGCAATCCGCAGCGCCGGTTCGCCGCCGTGTGCGCCGGGCGCTGCCCGATCACGTGCCGAACGCGGCGCCTTCCCGCGCGACCGTGGTCGCGGGAAACACACGGCGCGCGCGCCGTTCCACCTCGGCGAGCTCGGCGTCGGGGCGCCCGGGCTTGTGGTGGAACAGCCACAGGTGGCCGGCGCCCGCTGCCGACGCGAAATCGGCCGCCTGCTTCCAGCTCGAATGGCCCCACCCCTGGTGCGACAACAACTCCTCGGGTGTGAAGTGCGCGTCGACGACGATGGCGTCGGCGTTCAGCGCGAAGGCGGCGAGCTGCTCGTCGACGGCGATATCGCCGAATTCGTGGTCGGTGGCGTAGACGACGTCGTTCCCGTCTCCGTGGACGCGATACGCAAACGCTCCGCCCGGGTGTGTCACGCGATGGGCCGACACGCGAAAGCCGCCCACTTCAATCTGTCCGGGTTGGATCAACGTGACGAGCGGCGGTGAAGCCAGCCGGTCGCGCGGAACAGGGAAGAAGGGCGACGTGAACATCGAGTCGAGCGACAGGGAGTGCGCATCCGCCAACGCCGGCGCCCAGATCGCCGGTGACCAACCGGGCCGGTGCAGCGGCGCGAAGAACGGGATTCCCTGAATGTGATCCCAGTGGAAGTGCGACAGAAGAATGGGCACCGGACGGGGCGATCCGCCGAGCGCCTCGCCCAGCCCGACGATACCCGAGCCGGCATCGATGATCAGGAACGCACCGGCCTGGCTGTCGCTCACCTCGATGCACGGCGTGTTGCAGCCATAGCCGATCGAGCCTGGTGTGGCCCACGGCACCGACCCTCGAACGCCCCAGAATCTCACTCGCATGCCTGGATCATCTTATAGACTAGCGGCATGCGCGCCCGCATCGTCGTCGCGGCGGTGGTCGCCCTGCTGATCGCCTCGGTCGCCGGTGCGCAGTTCCGCCGCGGCCGCCGCGGCTATTCGAATCGGGAGCTGCGCTACGCGACGCTCGAAGACTTCGACGGCAGCTTCCAGTTTTGCCGCGCGGTCTTCCGTCAGGCCTCGAACGGCGATGGCGGCAACTGGAGCGTCGATTTCCCTCGGGCCGACCAGAACCTGTCGGTGCGCTTGTCCGAGTTGACCAAGACGTCGGTGGGCCTGGACGACAACGGCACGCCCAAGCACCTCCTGATCAACCTGGGCGCCCCGGAGCTCTTTCACTGTCCGTTCATCATGATGACCGAAGTCGGCTCCGTCTACCTGGACGACCTGGAAGCGGCTGGCCTGCGCGACTACCTGCTCAAGGGCGGCTTCCTTTGGGCCGACGATTTCTGGGGTGACTACGCCTGGGACGTGTTCGAGGGTCAGATGCGCAAGGTGCTGCCCTCGACAACCTACCCGTTCAAGGAGCTGCCGATCGAGCATCCGATGTTCCACTCGCTGATGCCGCTGAAGACCCTGCCGCAGATTCCGTCGATCAACGCATGGGGCGGACCGGGGGGACCGACCTCGGAGCGCGGGCGTTCGAGCGCGACGCCGCATGCGCGCGCCATCGTCGACGAGCACGGACGCGTCATGGTGCTGGCCACGCACAACACCGATATCGGTGACTCATTCGAACGGGAAGGCGACAGCCGCGAGTACTTCCTGCAGTTCTCGGTGCACGGCTACGCGCTGGGGGTGAACGTCCTGCTGTATGCGATGACGCACTGACGCACCGCCACAACCTTCCCTCTTCGAGCTCGGCACGCCAGGCGGTGATCGTGGTGACCTGCGGTTACTGCGTCAATCAGGCAGGTATCAGGCGGCGCGCCGGACGTCGTTTTCGACCTGGCCGTCGCGGATGTGGATGGTGCGATGCGCGTAGGCCGCGACATCGGATTCGTGGGTCACGAGCACAATCGTGTTGCCCGCCTTGTGGAGCCGATCGAACAACGCCATGATCTCGACGCCGGTCTTCGAGTCGAGGTTCCCGGTCGGCTCGTCGGCCAGAAGAATTGACGGATTGTTCACGAGTGCACGGGCAATGGCAACGCGCTGGCGTTGACCACCCGACAGCTCGTTCGGACGATGATTCATCCGCGACCCCAGCTCGACTTTCTCGAGCGCTCCACGAGCCTGGAGGTCGCGCTCTTTTGCCGCCATGCCGGCGTACACCAGCGGCAGCTCGACGTTGCGCAAGGCAGTAGCGCGCGGCAGGAGATTGAAGGTCTGGAACACGAAGCCGATCTCCTCGTTCCGGATCCGTGCCAGCTCGTTGTCGTTCATCTGGCTCACCTGCTTGCCGTTGAGCAAGTATGAGCCTTTGCTCGGCGTGTCGAGGCAGCCAATCAGGTTCATCAGGGTTGACTTGCCGGACCCGGAAGGCCCCATGATCGCGACGTATTCCCCACGCTCGATCTGTATCGATACCCCACGCAAGGCGTGGATCTCTTCCGACCCCATCACGTAGGTTTTCCAGAGATCGACGGTTTCGATGAGCGCCATGGGTTGTGAAGGTAAGACGGATTCACTGACGCTTCGGTTCCCCGACGCCTCCTTGAGGCGGGTGGAGCTCGTGATCCCGCTGCAGCAACAGCGCCGCGGCATGCGGCTGCCACACAGCCGCACTGCCGCGTTCTCCACTTCACCTCATCGAAAGCTCGCGTCCTTTCGCCTCCTTCGTCATTCAGACTGGTGAAGCGCGCTAACCCTCCCGGTCTTCGTATTCCGTTTTCAGCCTCGAGACCACCGCCGGGTCCGCCAACGTCGTGGTATCGCCAAGCGTCTTTCCTTCGGCGATGTCGCGCAGCAGACGGCGCATGATCTTGCCCGAACGGGTCTTCGGCAGGTCAATCGCGAACAGGATGTCCTCGGGGCGCGCAATCGCGCCGATCTTCTTCGTCACATGCTCCTTCAGCATGTCGCCGTGCTCCTTGGTGCCGATCTTCCCTTCCTTGAGCGTGACGAACGCCGAGATGGCCTGGCCCTTGAGCTCGTGCGCGCGGCCGACGACGGCGGCTTCGGCGACGCTGGGATGATCGACCAGCGCGCTCTCCACTTCCATCGTGCCGATACGGTGGCCGGCGACGTTGATCACATCGTCGACCCGTCCGAGCAGCCAGAAGTTCCCGGCAGCGTCGCGCTTGGCGCCGTCGCCGGTGACGTAGACGTCACGGCCCCATCTGTTCCAGTACTGGGTCACATACCGTTCGGGATCGCCGTAGATGCCGCGCAACATCGCCGGCCAGGGACGTGTGAGCGCCAGCAGACCGCCGCCCACCTCGATCTTCTCCCCTTTTTCGTTGCGGATCTCCGCCGCGATCCCGGGGAACGGACGGGTCGCCGATCCTGGATACGTGGTCGTCACGCCCGGCAGCGGCGTGATCATGATCGAGCCGGTTTCGGTCTGCCACCAGGTGTCGACAACCGGACAGCGCTGCCCGCCGATGAACTGGTTGTACCAAATCCAGGCCTCGGGATTGATCGGCTCACCAACCGAGCCGATCAGCCGCAGCGACGACATGTCGTGCTTCTGGGGCCAGTCGGTGCCCCACCGCATGAATGCTCGGATCGCGGTCGGAGCGGTATAGAAGATCGTGACGCCGTATTTCTCGATCAGCGACCAGAACCGATCTTTCTGCGGCCAATCGGGCGCCCCCTCGTACATGAGCACGGTGGCGCCATTGGCCAGCGGACCGTAGACGACGTAGCTGTGGCCCGTGACCCAGCCGATGTCGGCCGTGCACCAGAACACGTCGTCGTCCTTCAGGTCGAAGACCAGCTTGGTGGTGGCGTAGGTGCCGGTGAGATACCCGCCGGTCGTGTGCACGATGCCCTTGGGCTTGCCGGTGGTGCCCGACGTGTAGAGGATGTAGAGCATGTCCTCTGCGTCCATCGGTTCAGGGTCACAGTTGAACGACGCGCCGGCCATCAGCGCGTGATACCAGTGGTCGCGCCCTTCCTGCATCGGTATGTCGATCGCGCCGGCCGCGGCCTTCGCGCCGGCGGCGGGCGTTCCGGAGCCGCCGCGCTGCACCACGATCACGTGCTCGATCGACGGCGCGCCAGCGACTGCCTCGTCGGCCAGTTGCTTGAGCGCCACGACCTGGCCGCGCCGGTAGCCGCCATCGGCGGTCACCAGCAGGCGCGCCTGCGCGTCGTTGATCCGATCGCGCAGTGACTCGGCGCTGAACCCGCCGAAGACCACGCTGTGGACGGCGCCGATCCGCGCGCAGCCGAGCATGGCGATCGCCAGCTCGGGGATGAGCGGCATGTAGAGGGCGACGCGGTCGCCCTTCTTCACGCCCAGCGACTTCAAGACGTTCGCGAACTGGGACACCTCCCGGTAGAGGTCGTAGTAGGTGAGCGTCCGGCGATCGCCCGGTTCGCCTTCCCAGATGATTGCCGCCTTGTTTCGCCGCGGCCCGCGGGCGTGGCGATCGACGCAGTTCACGCTGGCGTTGATCTTGCCGCCAACGAACCACTTCGCGTGCGGAGGCTGCCAGTCGAGCACGCGGTCCCATTTCCGAGACCATTCGAGCTCGCTGGCGAACCCGGCCCAGAAAGCTTCGGGGTCGCGCTCAGCCTCGGCGTAGATGCTGTCGGTTTTTACGTTCGCCTGCGCGCAGAACTCTGCGGACGGCGGGAAGGCTCGTTTCTCCTGGAGGAGATCGTCGAATTCTGCGCTGATAGTGTCGGCCATGGCGTGAAGAATAGCGTACGCGGCGTGAGGAAGGAACTGCTAGTCGTAGTACTCGCGTCCGAGATGGGTAATCAGGTCCTCGCCCACGAGGTAGCGGAGGGTGTTTTTCAGTTTCATCAGCTGAATGAACAGGTCGTGCTCCGGATACAGGCCGGGGGCATGGACCGGGCTCTTGAAATAGAACGACAGCCACTCCTGAATCCCGTACATGCCGGCCCGCTTGGCCAGGTCCATGAACAGCGCCACGTCGAGCACGATCGGCGCGGCCAGGATGCTGTCGCGGCACAAGAAGTTGATCTTGAGCTGCATCGGGTAGCCGAGCCAACCGACCAGATCGATGTTGTCCCACCCCTCTTTGTTGTCGCCGCGCGGCGGGTAGTAGTTGATGCGGACGACGTGACACAGGTCGTTGTACAGGTCCGGATACAGCTGCGGTTGCAAGATGTAGTCCAGCACCGATTTCTTGCTCTCTTCCTTGGTCTTGAACGACTCCGGGTCGTCCAGCACCTCGCCGTCACGATTGCCGAGAATGTTCGTCGAGTACCAGCCTTCGACGCCAAGCAGCCGGGCCTTCAGACCGGGGGCGATGATCGTCTTGATCAGCGTTTGGCCGGTCTTCAGATCCTTGCCGGCGAGCGGCGACTGCGTTCTTGCGGCGAGCTCGACCAGCGCCGGAATGTCGGCGGTGAGGTTCGGCGCGGCGTTGGCGTAGGGGATGCCCTCGCGGATCGCCGCGTAGGCGTAGATCATGCTCGAGGGAATCGCCGGATCGTCCTGCTCGAGCGCCTGCTCGAACGCGGCGATGCTCGCGTGCGCCGGCGACTCGGTCGCGAAGATCTCGGTGCTGCCGCACCACACCATCACCATCCGGTCCAGACCGTTGCCGGCCTTGAACGCCTGGATGTCGGCGACCACCTGGTCGGCGAGATCCTTCTTGCTCTTGCCCTTCTTCACGTTCGGCCCGGCCAGCCGCTTCACATACCGCTGATCGAATACTGCGGGCCATGGACGGATCTGCTCGAGCTCGGGACGGAGCTGCTCGAGGAGCGCGGGCTCGAGCACGCCGGCAGTCCTGGCGGCCGCGTAGCAGTCTTCCTCGAAGATGTCCCAGCCGCCGAACACGATGTCGTCGAGGCCGGCGAGCGGAACGACCTCGCTGATCTTCGGTGAGCGTCCTTCCGTGCGCTTGCCGAGACGAAGCGTGCCCATCTGCGTCAGCGAGCCGATCGGTTTGGCGAGCGCCTTTCGAATCGCGAAGACGCCGGCGATGGTCGTGGTGCTGACCGCGCCGAGTCCGACGAGCAGGATACCGAGCTTTCCACGTACCGGAGCGATTTCAACAGGTTTGGACACGGGCAAAAACTATATCATCTCTGTTCATGCTCTCTTTTCGACGCCGTGACAAACCGCACGCGCTGTTCGCTGGCATGACCGGCGTGAAGCTGGGCGATCGTGTCGCGCAACTCGGGTGCGCGCACGGCGGACGGCTGGCGGCGATCGCTGCCCAGGTCGGTCTCTCCGGACAGGCGATTGCCGTGGTGCCGGACGAAGCGTCGGCCGAGCGGGCGCGCCGTGGCGGAGCGCAGGCGGGCGTGCTGGTCGAAGTGGAGATTGCGCCACCGACACGGCTGCCGCTCGACGACGGCGCGTTCGATGTCGCGGTGATCGATGATACGGCCGGCTTGCTCGCCACGATGCGCCCAGAAGATCGCGTCGCGACGGTGCGCGAGGTGCTCCGGATCCTCAGGCCGGGCGGGCGGGTGATGGTGATCAGCGCGGTGCCACGAGGCGGGCTCGCCGCGCTGTTCACGCGCGCGCAGAGCGGCCCTCCCTTCGATGCCGAGCCCTCGCTTCACGCCGACGGTTTTCGCGCGGCGCGAACGCTGGCCGAACGGGAGGGCCTTCGATTCGTGGAGGCGCTGAAGGTCAGATAGGAGGCTCACCGCAAACAGGTCAACTGCCTGCCGCCGTCGATCGGAATCGTCTCACCGGTCATCCAGGCGGCGCGCTCCGAAGCCAGATAGAGGATGAGTGAGGCGATCTCCTCCGGCGCGCCCGGGCGCCCTAGCGGGTGCGTCTCCTTCGAGCGTTCGAGAAAGGCCGCGTACTGCGTCTCGTCCATGCCCGAGCGCCGGTGCAGGTTGGTCACGGTCACCCCCGGGTTGACGGCATTCACGCGTACACCGAGCGGCGCCATCTCCAGGGCGGCGCAGCGCGTGAGGTGATCCATCCCCGCCTTGCTGACACAGTACGCCAGCACGCCGGCAAACGATCGCAGGCCGTTCACGCTCGACACGTTCACGATCGCGCCTTTTCGTGCCTTCAGGTGCGGTGCGGCGGCACGAATCAGCCGGAACGGCGCGCGCAGGTTGACGCCCATCATGGCGTCCCAGGTCTCGTCCGACGTCGTTTCGATGGTTCCGGTGGCGATCACGCCGGCGGCGTTCACCAGCACGTCGATCCCGCCGAAGCCTTCGAGCGCGGTCCGGACAATCCGATCGGGTGCATCCGCCGACGTGATGTCGACGGCGCAACCGACCGCGGTGCCGCCGCCATCGGCCACCGATCGCGTGGCCTCACTGAGCGCCGTCTCGTTCCTGGAGACGAGGACGAGTCGTGCGTGCTCGCGGGCGAACGCCTCGGCGGCTGCTCGGCCGATCCCGCTGCTGGCGCCGGTGACGATCACCACCTTCTGGTCGAAAGCCATGACGCGTAGTGTAGCCGGAGGTCTACTGCGCCTGTCCGTTCGGGAAGACAGGCCGCCTCGGCCATGCTGTCAGCGCGCGCGCAAACATCTGAAAGAACGGGTGTTACGGCGTCACCGACGCCCGCGTCCACGGCAAGCCTTTTGCGTTGACCGGGCCGTCCCATGGAGCTGTATTCGCCTGGCGAGATCGCGCGGGCGGCCGGTGTCTCGACCGGGCAGGCACGTGCCGCGTTTGGCGGCCGCGACTGCCTGGTGCCACATGACGAGGCGGTGCGGGTCGGCCGGCAGCTGATCGACTCGCAACGGACGCCATTCGCGATGTTCATGGCCCCTCCCACATGGCGCCCCCGCGGGCTTCCGATCGCCGTCTCGAGCACCCTTCACGCCGGTATCGTCGCGGCCACGGTCATCATCGCCGCCGGCCTCACGCCGCGTGCCGCGACGTTCGAGATGCCCGATCATCGTGCCGACGACATGCGGCTGATCTTCCTGGCCGGGCCGGGCCCTGGCGGCGGCGGAGGTGGCGGGGGCCTTCGCCAGAGAACACCGCCACCGCAGGCGCTCCGGGAAGGGCGAGGCTCGCTGAGCAGCCCGCTGCCGGCCCGCCGACCGCCGAAGCCGATCGAACCGGTCTCGACCCCGGCCGAGCCAACCCTCTCGCCGATCGCCTCGGAGGCGTTGCCGGTCGTGGTGGCGCCGATAGTCGGCGCACCAGCAGACATCCGCGATCGCGCCGGCGTGCTCGAGCAGGCACGGGCCGACGTGGAAAGCCGTGGCCCCGGACGAGACGGCGGGGCCGGGACCGGGGCGGGCACCGGACTCGGAGACGGCGACGGATCTGGCGTGGGCGCGGGGTCGGAGGGTGGCACCGGTGGTGGTCCGTTCAGACCCGGTTCGGGCGTTGCACCGCCGCGCCTCTTGCGCGAGGTCAAGGGCGACTACACGGATGAAGCGCGCCGAGCTGGCATCTCGGGCGACGTGGTGCTGGAGATTGTCGTCCGCCGGGATGGGAGCGTCGGCGATGTGCGAGTCCTCCAGGGCCTGCCGAGCGGGCTGAACGAGCGCGCCATTCAGGCGGTCAGGAAGTGGCATTTTGCCCCGGCGACGCGTCAGGGTATTGCGGTGGAGGTCGTGGTAGAAGTAGCGATGGAGTTCAGGCTGCGATGAGCCCTCACGTCGCTCGGAGTGCGGGGTAAACCCGATGGATCCGATGCTCGTCGTCACGACTGCCGCCGTCGCGCTCGCTTCGACGATGTCGCTCGTCGCGTGGAGGGTGGTGCGGGACGATCGGCGGCGCTCGGAGGCGCGGGTCGCGGCGTTGGCGGCCGACATTCACCGCGTCGGAGCGGGAGCTGGCGACGATCCTCCGCCCTGGGATCACGGGGGAGACGATCCGGCCACGCTCTTCGCCGCCGTGCCACCGCAACCGCGGCGCTCTGCCCTGGCCATCGCGATCGGCGCAGGCGCGCTCGTCTTGGGAGGCGCGGCGGCGGTCTTCATGACGGTCACCGGCGGGCAGGACCCGGTGACACCGGCAGGGGCGTCCGCGCAGCTCGTGCAGGCGTCGCCTGAAGCCACCGGCGCCCCTGCGAGCCCTCCGGCCCTCGAGCTGGTGGCGCTCGATCATGAACGCGGACAGGATCGCTTCACCGTGCGGGGCAGCGTCCGGAACCCGGACACTACGGCGGCGGTGAAGCACCTGACTGCCGTTGTCCTGCTCTTGACCGGCGACGGCGGGTTCCTCACGAGCGGCCGCGGCGAGGTGGGCGCCGGCGGACTGGCCCCCGGCACCGAAGCATCGTTCGAGATCATCGTGCCCGGCGCCGCCCAGACCGGGCGCTATCGTGTGAGCTTCCGGAACGACGATCGCGTCGTGCCGCATGTCGATCGGAGAAGGCAATGAAGAACGCGGTCGCCTTGCTCGTTGCGGTGTTCGCCGGCGTCGCCACGCTCACGGGCCAGCAACCGCAGAGCGCCGAGCCGGAGAGCCTGGAGCGTTTCCGCTTCAAGAGCGGCGTCGAGCTGATCAACGTCACGGCGACTGTCACCGACGCCAGCGGCCGGTTCGTTCCGGAGCTCCGGCAGGAAGACTTCATCGTCTACGAAGACGACGAGGCGCAGAACATCACCCACTTCAGCGCCGAGCGGGTGCCGGTGAGCCTCGGTATCGTGCTCGACACCAGCGGGAGCATGGCTGGGGAGAAGATCGAAGCCGCGCGCGCCGCGCTCGACCGGTTCCTGTTCGATCTGCTCGACGAACGCGACGAGATCTTCCTCTACCGGTTCAACAACGATGCCCTGCTGCTGGAGGAGTGGACGACCGATCGGCGGCTGCTATCGCGTGCGCTCGGGCGGATTTCGACCACCGGCGGAACCGCCATGTACGACGCGGTGGTCGAGGCCATCCCGATGGCCGCGGCTGGCCGGAATCCGAAGAAGGCGGTGCTCGTGATCTCCGACGGTAACGACACCTCGAGCCGGGCGGGTGTCCACGAGGTGCGGCAGCTGACGCGCGAGAGCGAGGTGCTGGTCTACGCGATCGGCCTCGATAGCGATCGCGTCGAGACGATGCGCGTACCGACCCGGCCGGCGCGGCCGAGGCCTCCTCTCCCGTTTCCATGGCCCGGCGGACGTGGCCGGCGTCCGTTCCCGAGCATGACCCAGCTGCCGCAGATCACCGGTCCTGGAGGCGGATGGGGACGAACTGCCGGAAACGACGATCGGGTGAACGTGGTCGCGCTTCGCGACATGACCGACGACAGCGGGGGACGAACCGAGATCGTGCGTAACGCACGCGATCTCAATCCCGCGACCGCCAGCATTGCGGACGAACTGAGCAAGCAGTACTACCTTGGCTACGCGTCGGCCGGCAAGAAAGACGGCCGTTGGCATTCGATCCGCGTCGAGGTGCGCAACACCAAGTACCGCGTGCGCGCGCGACGAGGCTACGTCGCAAGCTAGAATGGCGCGGTGCCACTGCTCGCGACCGCCCTGGGGCTGAGTCTTCTCGGCAGTTGCGGAGGTCTTCTCGTCGCCTCTTCACTGCTCCTCTTCAACGACAATCTTCGGACGCGCCTGGTGCCCTGGCTGGTCAGCTACGCGGTGGGCGCGCTGCTTGGCGTGGCGCTCCTCGCGCTGCTCCCCGAAGCGCTCGAAACGCTTGCACCGCCGCAGGTGTTCGGCACCCTTCTCCTCGGCATTCTCGTCTTCTTCGTGCTGGAGAAGTTGGTCCTCCTCAGGCACTGCCATACCGAAGAGTGTCAGGTGCATGGCGCCACCGCTCCATTGGTGATCCTCGGCGGCGCCTTTCACAACTTTCTCGACGGCGCGATCGTGTGTGCCGCGGTGCTGACCTCGGTCCCGCTTGGCATCAACACGGCAATCGCGGTCGCGGCCCACGAGATTCCGCAGGAAGTGGGCGACGTGGCGATCCTTCTTGCCGCCGGGTACAGCCGCCGCCGCGCCTTGCTGCTGAACGTCGTCTCCGGGGCGTCGGGCCTGGCCGGCGGCCTGCTCGCGTTTGGCATGGTGAACGTGATTCCCGGCATCCGTCCGTTCGTGCTGGCCTTTTCCTCGGCAAGCCTCCTGTATATCGCCATGTCGGACCTGATCCCGGATCTGCATCGCGGGCAGCTCGATCAGAGCTCGCTGCGGCAGGTGCTGTTGATCGCCGCCGGCGTCGGGACGATCGTGGTCTGCGAGCGGCTGATCGGGTAGCCGATGCCGCTCGACCAGACCAGTCTCGCGACGATCGAAAAGATGTGGCGCCGCGAGGTCGAGGCGGCCACGACCTACCGGCAGCTCGCCGATCGCGAGCCGGACGCCAAACGACAGGCAATCCTGAACCGGCTCGCCGATCAGGAGGAGAGCCACGCGACGCGATGGGCCGAGCGGATCGCCGCCGCGACCGGACGTCACCCGGACCGCACCGCCGTGGAGAGCGGCCTGTCGTGGTTTCAGCGAATCTCGGACCCGTCGGTCGTGCTGCATCGGCTGGAACAGGAGGAGAATCGCGCCGAGGCCGACTACGACGAGCTGATGTCGCGCCTGAGCGATCCTGCCGATCGCAGGATCGCCGAAGACGCCAAGGGGGACGAGGCCGATCACGCGGTGATCCTGCGCACCCTGGCCGGTGGGTCGCTGCCGTCGGCGCGAACGGCGCTCGACACGATCCTGCGGCGCGAGCGATGGCACGTGCGCGGCACCGGCTGGATTGGCGACGCCATCTACGGCGTGAACGACGGCCTGGGCGCGGTGTTCGGCATCGTGTCGGGCATGGCCGGCTACACCGGCGGGAGCGAGGTCGTGCTCGCGGCGGGCCTGGCCGGCACGCTGGCCAGCGCGCTGTCGATGGGCGCCGGCGCGTATCTCGCCTCCAAGTCGGAGCGCGAAGTGTACGAATCCGAGGTCGCGCGGGAGCGGACCGAGATTGAGGAGGATCCCCACGAGGAGCTGCTCGAACTCGACCTGTTCTACCAGTTGAAGGGGTTCTCTGCGGAGGAAGCCCGCATGATGGCGGAACGGATCCAGAAGGAGCCGAAGCAGTTCCTGCGGACGCTGGTACACGAAGAGCTCGGCCTGTCGGAGGAGAACTTTCCCAGCCCGTGGCGCTCGACCGTGTCCGCGACCCTCTCAACGGCCATCGGCGGCTTCATCCCGGTGGTCCCGTTCTTTTTCGCGGTCGGGATGACCGCGGTCATCGCTTCGTTCATCATCAGCACAGTCGCCCACTTCGTCGTCGGCGCGTCCAAGGCGCTCGTCACCACTCGCCCGTGGTGGGCCACCGGTCTCGAGATGACGCTGGTCGGCATCCTCGAGGCGGCTGTCACCTACGGCGTCGGCCTCGCGTTTGCGGCGTAGAATGAGCCACGATTCGGGCACGCACGAGCTGATGCCAAACACTCGCGAATTAAGCGTACCGATGCCAGCCGCTTCGTCGGTGACGGCCCGCGTGTACGAAGCGGTCGCGGCTTCTCGAGACGCCACGCTGATCCTCGCGCACGGCGCTGGCGCCGGACAGGACAGCCCGTTCATGGTCGCCTTCGCCGGGGCGCTGGCCGCCCTGGGGATCGACACCGTGACGTTCAACTTTGGCTACATGGAGCAGCGACGACGTGTTCCTGATCGGCGTCCGCTGCTCGAGGCGTGCTACCGATCTGTCGTCGAGCAGGTTCGGAAAGACGTTCCGGCCGCGCGGCGGGCGCTGTTCATCGGCGGCAAGTCGATGGGCGGACGTATCGCCACCCACGTCGCCACCGACGCTGAGCTCGCCCTCGACGGTGTGGTGCTCCTGGGATATCCACTCCATCCTCCGGGTCGTCCCGAGGAGCGTCGCGACGCCCATCTCGCCGCAGTCGTCGCGCCGATGCTGTTCGTCCAGGGAAGCCGCGACGCTTTCGGCACCCCGGCGGAGCTTGCGCCGGTGGTGTCGTCACTCGGCGACCGCGCCACCCTCCACGTCGTCCATGGCGGCGATCATTCCCTCAAGGTGGGCAAGGCAGCAACGCCCGGCCAGGCGACGGTCCTGGCAGGCGTGCAGCAGGTGATCAGCCACTGGATGGCAACCGTCGGTGCCGACTTGGAGCGCTGATCGGATCGTGTCCGCCCGCAGACGTGTCCCAGGCCGTTAGTGCCGATTTGGCAGAGAGAAGTCGTGTGCCTTCGTGCCGTCATGATGAACGACTGCCACGGCAGATCGAACGCGCTCTAGGAGCGTGTCCGAGTAATCGTCTGTGACATGTCGATGATTCCGCTGCGCGCGGACGCGCCAACAGTACTTCTATGAGAGTTGTCGCTGTCAAGTTCGTTCCTTTTTCGTACGCCTTGGTGTTCTTC
>WHSN01000031.1 GCA_009380045.1 Luteitalea sp. | reverse complement strand
GGCAGCGCCGGCGCCAGGCGCGCCGCCAGCGCCCGCACCGTGTCGACCGCGGCGGAATCGGCATCCACCGCCTGAACGTCGTACCCCTGTCGCAGCAGGTAGACGAGATTGCGGCCGAACCCACAACCGGCGTCCAGCACCGTCGCGCCCGGCGGGATCCGTCCGCGCAGCAGCTGATCGAACAAATAGATGTCGATGTCGCCGAACTGTGAGACGAGCTCGTTCGTCAACCGGGAAGATTGCGATCACCCGGCACGTTTTCACCGAAGATCAGGCTGCAGCAGGTCAGCGCGCCTTCCGCCTTCGCGAGCTCGCTCACGTCCACGGTCGACAGGTCATAGCCGCGGCTGGCGATCCGATCGCGGGTGCGCGGGAAGGCGTCGGCATAGAGGAGCCGCGCCCCGACCCGTACGACGTTTGCGCCGGCGGGTTCCGACGAGTGCACATCCACGAGCTCGAACGCCCTGAAGTCGTCTGCCGGCGCCCACTCGCGCTGCACCAGCAGCGTTTCAGCGTCCAGCGCCGTGACCGCCGACTTCAGGTGCAGACATCCCCGGATCGCCACTGCCCGCACATCGTACCCGAAATGCCCGGCTGCCTGGCGCAGCTGCGCCACGCCTTCCGCGTTGGTCCGGCCGGCCGGCGGTCCCCGCCGCCGCAGCCGGGCCGGGGCGGTGACGCCGACGAAGATCGAACGCGCGACGACGAGGATGTCGCCACCGTCGAGGGTGCCCGGCGGCTCGATCTGGATCAGCGGCCGGTACGGTTGCAGCGCGAGCATGATCGCCTGGACCTCGCCACGCCGCGACGGCGCGCCCGGACGCGCGATCACCGCCACCTCGTCGAGCACGAGCGCGGTGTCCTCGATGAACACCGAGTCGGGCATCTCGTCTCCGGCCGCCAGCCGTTCGACATGGCAGCCCATCGCCCGGAGCGCGTCCTCGTAGGCCGCGTGCTGCGCGCGCGCCCGGTCGACGTCGATGACACGTCGCGGAACATGCGTCAGCTGGCACCGCGCCAGCGCCGGGCTCACCTCGCGCGTCAGTGCCAGCATCGGATCAGCCCGGCTACAGAACTCTGATGACGTCCGACCGGGTGATGATGAAGGTCTTGTCGGTCTTGAAGTCCCGCACCAGCACCGCCGGGTTCTGCGGCGTAATCATCCGCGACAGCAATTCGACCGGCGTCGAGACGTCCACGAACGGAAACGCCGGCTGCATGATCGTCTCCACCGGCTCACGCTTGACGTCCGGCTCCCGGATCAGCTCGCCGTACAAGTGCTGCTCGTTCAACGACCCCACGAGGCGCTGGTCGCGCGTCACCGAGATCTGCGAGAAGTCGTGCTCGCTCATCAGCGTGATCGCATGCTCCACCGGCTCGTTGCACTCGATCGAACACAGCTCGCCGGACAGCTTCAGCGACACCAGGTCGCGCGCCGCCATGCCGCTCTTCTCGAGGAAGCCTTTCTCGCGCATCCAGTCGTCGTTGAACATCTTGCCGAGATAGCGCGAGCCATGGTCGTGAAAGATCACGACCACCAGATCGCGCTCGGTGAACTGATCGGCCAGCTGCAGCACCCCGGCCATCGCCGATCCGGCTGAATTGCCGGCGAAGATGCCCTCCTCCCGCGCGATCCGCCGGGTCATGATCGCCGCGTCCTTGTCGGTGACCTTCTCGAAATGGTCAATCACCGAAAAGTCGACGTTCTTCGGCAGGAAGTCCTCGCCGATGCCTTCGGTGATGTAGGGATAGATTTCATGCTTGTCGAAGACACCGGTCTCCTTGTATTTCTTGAACACCGAGCCGTAGGTGTCGATGCCCCACACCTTGATCGCGGCGTTCCGCTCCTTCAGATAGCGCCCGACGCCCGACACGGTGCCGCCGGTGCCGACGCCGACCACCAGGTGCGTCACATTCCCGCCGGTCTGCTCCCAGATCTCCGGCCCGGTCTGCTCGTAGTGCGCCTCGGAATTCGACAGGTTGTCGTACTGGTTGGCCTTCCAGGAGTTCGGCACCTCTCGCTCCAGCCTCGACGACACCGAGTAGTACGACCGCGAATCTTCCGGGTCGACGTTGGTGGGACAGACGATCACCTCGGCGCCGAACGCCTTGAGCGCGTCGATCTTCTCCTTCGACTGCTTGTCGGTGGTCGTGAAGATGCACTTGTAGCCCTTCACCACCGCGGCAATGGCGAGCCCCATCCCGGTGTTGCCCGAGGTGCCCTCGATGATCGTGCCGCCCGGCTTCAGCAGGCCGGCACGTTCCGCGTCTTCGATCATGCGGACCGCCATGCGGTCCTTGATGGAATTGCCCGGGTTGAACGTCTCGACCTTGGCGACCACGGTCGCTTTCAAGCCGCGCGTGATCGCGTTGATGCGCACCATCGGCGTCTGACCGATGGCATCGAGGATGGAGTCGAAGATTCTCGTCACCCGGTAAGTGTACGTCGGCGGGTGCGAACCGAGCGTGACCTGACAGCCGGGTTGGAGTGGAAGGCTATACTTGAAGTTCTCATGCCCAGACTCATCGAGCAGCCGGCGATCATCCAGGCCGCCGGCACCAAACCGAAGCGGATCGAGGAATACGCCGGCCGCGTGAAGACCGGCCATTCCGGCGTCAGCGTGGCGCGCATGGTGTCGCCTCAAGGCTGGCTCGAGCCGGGCCAGCGGCCCGAGTTCGAGGAGATCACCATCGTGCTCGGTGGCGTGCTCCAAGTCGAGCACGAGGGAGGAACACTTGTCGTTCGCGCCGGTCAGGCTGTCGTCACGGCCGCCGGAGAGTGGGTGCGCTACAGCACGCCAGACGAGGGAGGCGCGGAGTACATCGCCGTCTGCTCACCCGCCTTCTCTCCAGCGACGGTACACCGCGACGACTAGCACCGACACGCGAACCGCCTGATCCTTCAACCGCAGGGCATTCACAAGAGCTCTTCGCGGCTGTTCTTCGTGGCGCCGTGATCTACGGCCGTGAAGCGCGCGTCAGTCGGCCGGAGGATCGATCGGCGTCGGCAGCTCGAACCAGATCTCGATGGCGTAGCCGTCGGGATCGGTGGCGAAGACATAGGGCTCGCCAGGACAGAACTCACCTTGCGAGGTCACGGTTCCTCCCGCCTCCCTCACCGCCCGCGCCGCCGCGTCCACGTCACCGGCGTCCCGCAGCCGGAAGCCGAAATGAGCGATCCCGCCGGATGTGCCCGCCGTGCGCGGGTCGCGCTCTTCGAAGACCAGGACGTCGCGCGCGCCCGGCGTCTGGACTTGCACGAACCCGTCGCCCCGGTACACCTCGACCGCCGAACATGTCGTGATGAAGCGCGCCGCCCGGTGAACGTCTTTCACCGCCAGCGAGATATGCGTGAGCCCGTGCGTCCGAATCATCGCCGTCTCCTCAATGCCGCCTCATAGCGCGGCCCGACCAGTGACGCTGCCTGGCCGGCGGCAATCTCCTCGGCCGAACAGAGGCCCGCCAGCCTGGCGGCGCGTGCGATCACCTGGCCCGGCGTATGACCGGATGCCCGCAGGTCGCGGACGCTCGTATCGCCGTCGGCCTTGCTCAACTTCTGCGCCGGCGTCTTCATGATCAGCGCATGGTGCAGGAACAGCGGCGGCGTTTCCCGGCCGATCAATCGCGCGAGCTGGATCTGGCGGCCCGTGGAGGCCAGCAGGTCGTCGCCCCGGATCACCAGCGTGACGCCCTGTTCGTGATCATCGACGGTGACCGCGAACTGGTACGTCCAGTTTCCCTCCCGATCGCGGGCGAGCAGGTCGCCGCACTGGTCGGCTGCGCACTGCTCCCGCCGGCCGTGCCGCACGTCTTCGAACGTCTCAACCGACCGCGCCAGCCGGATACGAGTCCCGAGCCGGTGACGCTCGCGCAGGTGCTTCGAGGCGCAGGTCCCCGGGTAGCGAAGCTCCGCCTCGAGCGCCGCCTGTCCCGATGCCGGATCCGAGCCGAGGCCCCCCGCCGTCCGCTCGACGTCGCGCCGCGAACACTCGCAGGCGTAGACCAGTCCGGCGGTTCTGAGACGATCCAGCGCGCCGGCGTAGATCGCGACACGGTCGCTCTGCCTGACCGGCGGTGCATCGGCCTCGAACCCGAGCCATTCGAGATCGTCGAGGATGGCACGCTCGAACTCGGGCCGGCTTCGTTGGCGATCGTGATCCTCGATCCGCAGCAGGACCACGCCATCTGCTGCCCGAGCGAGGCCCCAGACGTAGATGGCATTGACGACATGACCGATGTGCAGCAGCCCGGTCGGCGCCGGCGCAAACCGGCTGACGATCATCGGCTGACGGTCGCTCCGCCGCTTCCCGTGGCGGCGTCGAACGTCACGGCGGCGCCACCGAGGATCGCGCCAGGATTGAACGTCGGATGCGGGTCGCCGGCCATGCGTTCATGGAACCCGTTCAGGATGCGCACCGCCTCGAAGATGGCGCCGTCGCCGATGTCGTCGCGGAAAATCTGCGAGACCAGTGAACCGGCGTACCGGTCACGACAAATCCCGGCGCGAGAAGCTCCATTCGCCGTCACGGCGACCCTCCCCTCGGATCCCCGAACCGTCTTCGAAGCCGATCGCCGCCGGCGCGCCTGCCGGGCGAGCGCCGCGGCGGCGGCGTTCCTCTGGTCGCATTGTACGCAGAAAGGCGTCCGTCACGGCTGCGAGCGACCGACCTCTGTTCGCGGCCCGCGCCACTACCGCTTCGTCGCGACGACACGCAAGCCGTGCTTCAGACGGAGCGTGACCACTGGTTGTGGCACGACCGGATGGTTCGGCACGAGGCTGAACCGCCATCGCTGCGCAATCCTGCTCGCGGCCAGCGCCAGCTCCATCCACGCGAACGATTCGCCGATGCACCGCCGCGCGCCGCCGCCGAACGGGAAATAGGCGAACGGCGGCAGCGACGCCTTGAACTCCGGCGTCCAGCGCTCCGGGACGAAGCGATCCGGCTCCGGGAAGAAGCGCTCGTCGTGGTGGGTCAGATAGGGGCTGACGATCACAATCGAGCGCGCCGGCACGACGTAGTCGTCGACCGGGTAGTCGTGGATCGCCCGCCGGCCGATGATCCAGGCAGGTGGATACAGGCGCATCGATTCCGTCATCACCTGTTCCATGAACACAAGGTTCGGCAGATCGTCGAGCGTGGGAGAACGGCCGCCGAGCACCCGATCCACCTCTTCGTGCAGGCGCGCCTCGACGTGCGGCGCCCCGCTCAGCAGGAACCACGTCCAGGACAGCGCGTTGGCCGTCGTCTCGTGTCCGGCGAGGAAGATCGTCATCGCCTCGTCGCGCACCTGCTGGTTGGACATCCCGGCGCCGCCGGCCTCCTCGTCCTGAGCCATCAGGAGCATCGACAGGAGATCGCCGCGATCGCCCGGGGATCGGCGTCGCTCTTCGATCATGCCGTAGATGATGGCGTCCAGTTCCGCCCTGGCGATCCGGCTGCGCCGGAACACCGGGAGCGGCAGATGCTCGAGCGCGTCGAAGAACGGCAGCATGGTGATCCAGAACGAGTCGAGCACCGCGGTGAGAGCCAGACCCACACTTCTGGCCTGGGACTCGACGTCGGCATCGAAGAGGGCCTTGCCGACCACGCCCAGAGTGAGCCGCATCATGTCTTCGGCGACATCGATCGTCGCGCCGTCGGTCCAGCGGCTCTGGATGCGGTCGGCAAATGCGGTCATCACCGACGCGTAGGTGGCGATGCGGTCGCGGTGGAACGCCGGCTGCAAGAGCCGGCGCTGACGCCGGTGCACGGCCTCCTCGCTGGTCAGCAGCCCCTCGCCGAGCAGGCGCTTCGCCCGCTCGAGCCCTCGGCCCTTGTGGAAGAACCGCTGGTTGGTCACGAGCACGTCCTTGGCGAGACGCGGGTGATTCAGCAGGAACAGCCGTTCACCCGCCGTCCGCACGTAAGAGACGTCGCCGTAGGTGCGGGCCAGGTCGGTGAAGAACCCAAGCGGATCGCGGCCCGGTCCGTAGATGAGCGTGGTTCGCAACGATCGCGGCGGACCAGGCGGAACAACGACGGTCGGCATCCGAGAACCTAGGCTTCGCCTCCGACGACGACGTTCCATGGACGGACCCGCCAGCCGGTGACGAGCCCGTTCACCACGTATGGATCGCGTTTCGCGAACTCTTCGGCTGCTGCAGCCGACGGCGAACGGAAGATCAGGAGGGCGCCGTCGGGCGGATCGCCGAGGGCACCGGCCAGCAGCACCTCGCCCCGGGCGTGCAGAGCGGCAACCAGGCCGAGGTGTTCCTCACGATATGGCTGACGACGGGTCGCGTAATCCTCGACCGAGTCGTAGATCAGGGCGTAATAAGGCATGCCACGGCATTCGGAATCTGGTCATCTCGTCATTGGGTCATTGGGTCATTGGGTCATCTCGTCATTGCCCAAACCCTTGCGCGTTGCGGATTTTCTGCAGCAGCTCCTGCACCTTCTCTTCGGACCCGGAAAAGATGCGCTCCGGCGGAGTGGCGTACGGGAGCATCTCGGCGTAGATCGTGTCGGCGCGGTAGAGGTTCAACCCGCGGCCGGCCAGATACTGGAGCCGCAGGTTCCGGTCGCGGTTGATCTGCGCGTCCAGCAGCCATGGCTGCATGTCTTTCGCCGAACCGCCGTAGGTCGCG
Source organism: Luteitalea sp. (assembly GCA_009380045.1). Lineage (GTDB taxonomy): Bacteria > Acidobacteriota > Vicinamibacteria > Vicinamibacterales > CAVVIG01 > WHSN01. The sequence goes on along the minus strand of WHSN01000031.1, from coordinate 24,553 downwards.
AAGAGATCCACCGCCGAGCTCATGCCGATCTCCGACAGCGACTTCTTGATCGGCGCGTATTCGGGCCGCTCCAGCCTCGCATCGATCTCGTCGAGGTTGATCGACGTCCCTTCCACCTGGCCGAGCAGCACGAGATCGTAGCCGGCGCCGTTGTAGGTATTGGCGAAGATCATTCCGTTCGGGAAGGCCTCGAAGAAGGTCGCGATCTCGCTCTTCACCGCTTCGGTGTTGCTCTCGTAGAGCTGCACGAAGAGGGTCATGATACCGCCCGGGTTCAGCCGCGACTTGGCGAGCTCGAAGAACTCCCGCGTATACAGCATCGCGGCGCCCTTCACCCACGGATCGAGCGGGTCCGAGGTGATGGCATCGAACGTCTCACGGGTCGTGAACAGGAAGTGCCGGGCATCGTCGATATGGATGCGCACCTTGGGATTGCGGACGACGTCGAAATTGTGCTCGGCGAAATAGGTCGAGACCACCTGAGGCACCAGCGGCTCGATCTCCGCGATCGTTTGGTGCTCGACCGCCGGGTCGATCGAAACGGCGCCGGCAGTGACGCCGGCGCCGCAGCCGATGACCACCACCGTCCTGGGGCTCGCCGGCACGAGGGTGGTGAGGTGCCCGAGCATCCGCTGGAGCCGCATGTCCTGCGGCTCGCTCGAGGCTTGTACCTTGCCGGCGTTGTGGTAGTTGCGCACGCCGTTGGACCGCTCGGACACGGCGACCGAGGCGTTCCAGCCCTCGCCGACGTAGATGATGTCGGACTGGCCAATCTGCATCGCGGCGTAACGGCCATACGCGACGAGTATGCCCGGCACCGGATGAACGCTGACGGCCAGCAGGCCCGCGGCGGCCGCCGCCAGGGCGACGGTAATCACCGAGGCTTTTGCCTCGATCAGCAGCAGCAGCCCTGAGACGCCAGCCAGGACGATCAGCAGCTGTTGTGAGCGCTGCGAGCCGAGCCACACGACGAGCAGCAGACCGGCCGAGAGCGCTCCGACGATGGCCCCAAGGGTGTTCGCCGCGTAGACTCCACCGACGAGACGGGCCGGATCTTCGTCGTGCGAGGCCACCGAGGCGAGCGCGAGCGGGAAGCTCGCGCCCCACAAGATCGCGCCGGGCAGCATGGCGAAGATGCACCGCACGAGATCGAGCTGGAACTGGAACCAGGCGCTCGGCGTGATCGACGGGTTCACCGGCCAGTACGGCAGCGATTCAGTGAGGATCCACGCCGTCCACGCCATCGCGGCGCACAAACAGAGCTGACACCACGCCAGCGCGATGCGCGGCCGCTCCATGCCCCGCGCGAGCACCGACCCGGCGCTGCTGCCGATACCGATCCCCGCCAGGAACACCGCGAGAATCAGTGAGAAAGTGTAGGTGGTCGCACCGAGCATCAGCGACAGCAGCCGGGTCCAGAGCACCTCGCTGGCCAACGCTGTGAGGCCGGAGAACCCGATCACGACGTAAACGAGCGCTCCACCGATCGGCCGGGTGAACGACGAGGCGGCCGGTACCAGCGGAATCTCCGGCGCGCGCGACGCGAGCAGCATGGCAAGGAGCGCGACGACCAGGTTCAGCGCGACGGCGACATAGGTGGCGATCGAGATGTCGTACACCGACAACAGATAGAAGCCGGCGAGCAGGCTGCCGAGCACCGCCCCGGCCGTGTTGCCACCGTAGAAGAACCCGAGCCAGGCAACCCCGTCCGGCGTCCGCTCGATCCATCGCGCAATCGCCGGAAGCGTCGCACCCATCAGCATGGTGGGTGGCAACAGGCAGATGGCCGCAGCCACCCCGCGAAGCAGGATGCCGACGACACCGGAGCCCGCCCATGCGGTATACGCACCGCCGACGATCGGCATGCCAGAGAGCAGCAGCAACCCGAATATGCCGATGCCGAGCTCCAGCCACGCATAGACGCGAAGCGGATGGCTGCCGGGCCCGACCACGCGCGGAAGCAGAAGACTGCCGAGACACATGCCGCCCATGAACGTGCCGAGCAGCACGCCCATCGACACCGCCGACGATCCGATCACGAGCTCGAGCAGCTGAAACCAGACGACCTCATAGATGAGAGCAGCGCAGCCGCTGCCGATGAACAGCAGCAGGAGCGCAGGGAGCAGACGCCGCGAGTTCATGGCCCTCCTTCAGGTTGCGGTGTCGCCCCCGCACGGACGCGGCGAGCTCCAGGGACTCGTCCCCAGGGCCCGCGGCGCGCGCCCCGGCGATCTGTCCCACGACCGCGAGCGTGCGATATACATGTTGATCCCGTGTGATCGGCGAGCGCGGCGCCACGCGCCACGCGACGATTCTACTAGCGGCCGGTGTTTCCACACCGGGGGCTGGACTTCAGCGCGGAAACGGCGCGAGCGCCGGCGTGTGACCGGCCGGCAGCGGCGTCCTGGCGGTATTCAGCACCATCGCGAGCATCGTGTAGTACCCCGAAATGCCGACGATGTCGATCACACCCTGCTCGCCGAAGACCTTGACCGCCCGCGCGTAGCTGGCGTCGCTGACACTCTGGTTCTGGTGCAGCTCGGTGCAGAAGCGATACAGGGTGTCCTCGTCGTCGGCCATCCGATCCGGCCAGCGCCCTTCAGCAACCGCGTTGATGACGTCGGCCGACAGCCCGCCCTTCGCGGCGAGCGCCGCATGCGCGTCCCACTCGTAGTTCTGCGTCCATTTCCGCGCCGTGATGAGAATCGCGAACTCGCTCAGCCGGGGCGGCAGCACGCTGTTGAAGCGGAGATAGTCGCCCATCGCGCGGGCGCGGTTCATCACCTCGGGGCTGCGAAGCAGCGGGATGAACGGCCTGACGGCGCGACCTTCCGCGCCGCGGCGAACTCAGCCACCGCCTTCTTCTGGACGTCGGTCAACCGCTCTGCCGGGATCGGCGGCATGCGATTCTGCGCGGCAGCAGTCATCGAGATCCCCATCATGACGAGCAGGACGCGAGCGATGTTCTTCACTCTCAGGTCTCCGTCGCGAAGCAACGGGCGACGGCCGGTGACCGTCGCCCAGGTCGTCAGGTGGCAGGCTCGCAGCCGCGGGTGCTATTTCAGGTGCTTGCTCACCAGCTTGGTCATGTCGAACATGTTGACCGAGGACTTGCCGCCGAAGACCGCCTTCAGATTGGCGTCGGCATTGATCATCCGCTTGTTCTTCTTGTCCTGGAGGCCGTTCTTCTTGATGTACGCCCAGAGCTTCTTGGTGACTTCCGTACGCGGGATCGGCTTCGCGCCGACGACCTCGGCCAGCTTGTCGCTCGGGGTCACGGGCTTCATGAAGGCCGCATTCGGCTTCCGGCCACCCGTCTTCGTCGCAGTCTTCTTTGCCATGCGGTCTCCTCTGAAGGCGCGCGTTTGGTGTCGCTGGAGAGTACCACGAAATGTGCCTACTTTCTCCGGGCGCCTCGCGTCTCCCCCTCGACGACGGGCCGCGCCACGCCCTGCCGCGCCCCGGGTCAGATGGTGATCAACACGACCGCCCCGAGGCACACAACGGCGCCTGCCCACTGAGTGGCGGTGATCTGCTCTTTCGAGTAGAGCCGCGCGAGCATGACGGTCGTCACCGGATACAGCGACGCCAGCACCGCCGCAACGTCCAACCTCGTGAGGTCCCGGGCAAGCAGGTAGAACACGTTGCCCCCGGCATCCAGCACGCCGGCGAGAATCGCCAGCGGGTAGGCCGCGATCGAGGGCAGCGGCGCCCGCCGCGAGGCCAGCATCACGAGCGACGCGGCAAAGGTCACCGTGCGCCCGATCGCCAGGGGCACGAATACCAGGCCGGCTTGCACCTGCGCGATCAGGATCAGGAACGAACCGAACGCCAGGCCGGCGGTGAGCGCCAATCGCAGCGCCTGGCCGGACATCGGGTCACGTCCCGACGTGCGAGCGACGAGCCAGATGCCTGCCATTGCCAGCACGAACCCGGACAGCTGCGTGTTGCGCGGCCACCCGGAGGTAATGCCGCCAAATACAACCGGCAGCGCGGCGGTGACGACTGCCGCGGTGGGCGCAACCGTCGCCGCGCTTCCGAGCGACAGACCACGGTACAGGCACGCCAGCCCGAGCGAGCCGACCGCTCCACCCGCCCCGGCCCACGCCGCGCTCGCCAATGGAGGCAGCGGCTCACGCGCGATCAGTGCAAACAGCGCCAGCAGAACGATGCCCGCGAGGGCCGAGACGGCAAGCACCTGGAACTGGCCGCCGCGGCGTGTGGCGAGACCCCCGGTGAAGTCCCCCGCGCCCCATACCAGCCCGGACGTCAGCGCGAAGAGAATTCCGAGCGAACCCATTCAGCCAGTCTGGGGCGAGTCCATGTGCTCTTCGCCGATACGAGCCCTTTGATCGCGGCGCGCTCGGCGCGCTTGACGGTCCACGCCCTCGCCAGCTTGCTACGCACCCAATTGCTGCGCGAGGTCCAGGAAGTCTGGTGCGAGATAGTCGAATGTGCCGGGCGCCGGCGCGGGATTGCCTTTGCCCGCTCCGAACTCGAGCGGACGATGGACGTAGGCGGTCTTGAGGCCGAGCGCCTTTGCCGCCTGGAGATCTCCGGCGTGCGCCGCAACCATCATGACCGCTGCCGGCGGCAGGTCGAAGAATTCGCCTGGCATGAGGTAGGTTTCCTTGTCCGGTTTGTAGTGCTTCACCAGCTCGGTCGAGAGGATGCAGTCCCACGGCAGCTTCGCGTGCTTCGCCATGTTCGTCAGCAGCGACAGGTTGCCGTTCGACAGCGGAGCAATGACGAACCGGTTGCGCAGACGCGTGAGCCCGCCCACCGAATCGGGCCAGGGCTGCAGCCGGTGCCACACCCGGTTGAATGCCGCCCTCTCGGCTTCGCTGAGGCTGGCGAGCCCGAACCGCGGCAGCAGGTCGTCGAGCACCATCCGGTGCAGCGTATCGATCTTCGTCCACGGCAGCTCGCCCCGCCGCACGCGATTCATCGCCGGCCCGTATCCGCCGCGCCACGCGTCGGCAAACGCCGGCCAATCGATCGTCACGCCTTTCGCGCGACCGAGCGCCTCCCCCTCGGCAATCACCGACGACCGCCAGTCGACGACGGTGCCGAAGGTGTCGAAGACCAGGATCTGTGCGGGCCTGGGTGTGTCCGATGCGATCTGGGCACCAGCCTGCGCATCGACCACAGTGGTGAACGGGACCGCTGCCGCGGCGGCAAGAAACTCACGCCGGTCCATGGGGCTCCCTTTTCGCTCCAGGCAGGTTACTTGCTCTTGCCCGCGTACTCATCGTCGGTGACCTTCTGCAGCCAGGTGGTCTCGCCGCCGAAGCCAACCGCGACCTGGACGAACGGCTCGCGTGGCGCGGCGCCGTGCCAGTGCACCACCTTGCCCGCCGTGTAGTCGCTCTCGCCGCGTCCGAGCTCCTTCATCGACTCGCCCCGCCGCTGGACGCGCGCCCGCCCCTGCTCGACGAACAGCAGCTGCCCATTGGCGTGACTGTGCCACGCGGAGCGCGCGCCGGCGTCGAACCTCCGCCGCGAGAGCGCGAGGCCGGTGGGCTCCAACTGGTCTGATCGGCCGGTGAACCTCGGATCGTCGGCAGCCGCGGGAGGTTGCTGTGCCTGCCCCACCCAATGCGCGCCGACTATGAGCGCCAGCGCCAGCCACAACACTCTCCCGGTGAGCCGCAGTATTCGACGCATTGGCTGTTCTCCTTTCGTTCACTACTTCATCGGCGAGAAGTCGGCCGGCGACATGAACACCGATTCCACCTTGGCCGTGAGCCGCCCCTGAAGCTCGGACGCGGTCCGCGCCTTCTGCCATTCGGGATCGGACGCGAAAGCCCCCCACCGCTTCTTCGCTTCCTCGCGATTGGGATACGCGATGATGTAGATGAGCGTGTTCTCCGACAGCGGCGCATCCTGCGGAACCCAGTAGCCGATGTTCGTGATGCCGTGCTTCTCGAACAGCTGCGTGGTGTGATTGCGGAAGCGCGCCTGCAGGTCGGCCAGCTTTCCTTCGGGCGTGGTGTAGGTCCGCAGCTCGAACACCCGGCTGTCGGCCTGCGCGCCGAGGCGCCCGCCCTGCACCGCCATCCCGATCGCGAACCCGCTCGCAAGCGTCATCAGCATCCACCCGAGCGGCTTGATTGTCGGCATACAGTTGCTCCTTTTCGCGCGTGACGTCAGTCGACCGGCGCCTGCTGGACGGCGGGGTTGAACCGCTGCCGCAAAGAGTCCGGATTGGCCAGGTACCCGAGCGGTCCCTTGCGCGCAACCGCAGCAACGGCGCCGGCGATTTTCTGCTCCGCGACGTAGCGATTCAACCGGCCGGTCGCTTCCTGCAGTCGGGATGCGACAGACCGACCGACTCCGGCGCGTCGGCGGGGTCCGGCCGCCGCCACCGACATGGTCAGCGTCGCCATGAGCACAGCCGCTCGCCGCGTCATCACGTCTCTCCTACGGCCAGCGCTCATTATGGGCCAATTGCCGGCGGTGGAGCGCGCGAACGGTCGAGAAGGTCCGGCGGTTCTCGGATCGACGGAACGGCCGGCCCAACGCCCGACGGCTGAACGCCGGGTCAGAACAGGTATCGAGCGGCGCGATCGCGCATTGGTGGACGCCGATCGGCTCAGCGAGGGCGGCCGGCATCCGGATCGTCGCGGCGGTCGCCGTACCAGAGCGACAGGCGGTCTCGGCTGCGGATAGACGACGGGCCCTGGCTCACAACGGCGCCGAGCTGTCGCAGGCCCTCCCAGACCGTGTGCGTCCTCAGCTTGCGGCCGGATGTCGTCACGACTTCGCGGAGGATCACGAGCCGGCCATGCCGTCTCAGGGCGCGGCCGAACGCGATCTCCTCGGCGGCGAACAAGCGCTCGTCGAAGGCGCCTGCCGCTTCGAACGCGGCCCGCGTGCAGAACACGTAACATCCAGCCGGGACGTTGGCCGCCCGCAGCAGCCCGCGAACCACCGGGAGCATGACGGCGCCCCAGATCGGCACGCGGCCGTCGAAGGTGACGGTCGCGCCGCCTCCGGCCGCGCCTGCCGCCAGCGCGTCGATCGACGCCCGCAGCGTCGCGGCGGGAACCAGCGTGTCGGCGTCGACGAAGATCAACGTGTCGCCACGTGCCGACCGCACTCCCAGGTTGCGGGCCCGTGCGATGTGCCGGACGTCCACCGCGACAACCCGCGCGCCGCGCGCGGCCGCGATCGCCGCCGTGGCATCCCTCGACCCATCGTCCACCACGATCAGCTCGTACCGGAGCTCGAGATCGCGGGCGGCGGCGTGAAGCGCGTCGAGCGTCGCCCCGATCAACTGCTCTTCGTTGTGCGCCGGAACAATGAACGAGATCATGCAGGGCTCACGAAGCGAGCCGGTGCCGGTTGACGCGGCAGGTCAGCGTCTCGGCGCCGACCGAGAGGTAGAGATCGCGATCGTTCACCGAGAGGCTGAACGCCATGCGGCGCTCGAGATGCGAGACCAACGCCGTGAGGAACCGCCGCTCGATCGCCCAGACCTCGACCTCGGCGGCGCGATGGATACGCTCGCCGACCAGCCGGCTGAGGAACTGACCCGGATCCTTGTGGGTGTACACCGCCACGCGCCGGGAGGCCTTCGATGCCTTGTGCAACCGCGCCGCGTCGGGCGTGCCGACCTCGATCCAGGTCAGGATCGCCCCGGTCAGGTCCTTGATGGCGATCGCCGGTTGGTCCGGATCGGACAACCCCGGTGAGAATTCGATGCCGGCGGTGAACTCGAGGAGATAGGCGATCAGCCTGGTGAGGAGGAACTCCTCGGATTCCGACGGGTGGCGCGCCACACGCAGCGCCAGCGACTCGTATACGCCGCGATCGCCATCCGCCAGCTCGACATCGAAGTTGTAGATGGTCGCCGTGAGGGCCACGACCCTATTGTCGTTGATCGCGGGCGACGAGGGACCGAAGAGCACCGGCGGAGAGCCGCGCGGATCGGGCGAAGGCGCCGGCAGCCTGTGGCGCTGCTCCTCCGCCCGATCTCTCCGCGAGGTCCGTGCTACGGAGCGCCGCGCCCGGCTGAAGGAATCGCTTTCAGGAACGCGTAGATCGCGCGCAGATCGCTGGTCTGGAGGTTCCGGTAAACCGGCCATGGCATCACCTGGAGCAGCGGCGAGATCTCGGGATGCCGCTGTTTCACATCGACTCCGGTGCGCATCACCCTGAGAAACTGTTCGAGCGTGAGCCTCGCCGGCAGGCCGTTCTCGTCCGGGGTGAGGTTGCGGGACACGAATGGCCCGAAGGCGGTACCCCCGGCGAGGTAGCCTGCCTTGTTGATCTTCTCCGGCTCTCCTCTGAACGGATCGCGCCCGGGCTGGTAAGGCGGATTGGTGTGGCAATCGTTGCACCCGCCGGCGGCGTTGACCAGGTAGCTGCCGAGGCCGACGAGCTCGCGGTCCCGCGCCTTGTATCTGAGGCGAACAGGCGCGATGCTGAAACCGATCCTCACTCGCGAGTCGCGATCGTCACCAAACCCGCGATCCTCGTCGTCGCGGGCGATCGACGATCCGTCGCCGCTCTGCGCAATCAGTCGTGTCGGAGTGAGCGCGATCGGTGCGATGAGGAGGACGGCCAGCACGAGACAGACGGAGCCGACGACCGAGCGAATCTTCACGTGGCACCTCCAACGAATCCAGCGGACACTCTGTCCGACCGGCGGCTTCAGCCTCGCACGTGCGAGCGAGCCGTTTTTGACGCAGTCACATTACGCCGGTCACCGCGCCACGGCAAGCCACATCTGCGTGACGACCGGCTCAGGTCGCGCACGACGCCCCTTGCTCCGTCGGTCGGAAGCCGCAGCGGGGATAATCGGGGCATGAAGCTGCTCTACGGCTATCTGCGCAACTACTGGGGGCTCGTCGCCGTCGCGCTCACGCTCGCCACCATCAACCAGACGTTTTCGCTGCTCGATCCGCTGATTTTCCGGCACGTCATCGACGGCTACGCGACGCGGTTCGAGGACTACACAACCGGCGAGTTCTTCAGCGGCGTCAGCCTGCTGCTCGGCGCGGCCGTGGGCGTCGCCTTCGTGTCGCGGGTCGCGAAGAACTTCCAGGACTACTACATCAACGTGATCAGCAGCGGCTCGGCGCCCAGCTGTACTCCGACGGCATCAGGCATTCGCTCGAGCTGCCGTATTCGACGTTCGAGGACCAGCGCAGCGGCGAAACCCTCGGCCGGATCCAGAAGGTTCGCACCGACGTCGAAAAGCTGATCGCCGCGTCGATCAACGTGCTGTTCACCTCGCTCGTCGGCATCATCTTCGTGATGATCTACGCCTTCAGCGTCCACTGGATCATCGCCCCGGCCTACTTCCTCACCGTCCCGGTGCTCGGGGTGATCAGCTCGGTCCTCAGCCGGCGCATCAAGCAGATCCAGAAGGTGATCGTCGGCGAAACCTCCGCGCTGGCCGGCGCTACCACCGAGTCGCTGCGCAACATCGAGCTCGTGAAGAGCCTGGGTCTCGGCCAGCAGGAGATCGATCGGCTGAACGCCACCACCGGCAAGATCCTGATCCTGGAGTTGAAGAAGGTCCGCTACCTGCGCAGCCTGAGCTTCATCCAGGGGACGGCGGTGAACCTGCTGCGCACCGGCATCATGTTCCTGATGCTCTATCTGATCTTCACACGCGCGATCACGGTCGGCCAGTTCTTCTCGCTGTTCATCTACTCGTTCTTCATCTTCGGCCCGCTGCAGGAGATCGGCAACGTCATCAACATCTACCGCGAGACGGAGGCGTCGCTGAACGTCTTCGAAGACATCCTGCGAATGCCGACCGAGCGCAAACCGATCGACCCGGTGCCGCTGACCGACCTTCGCTGGCTGTCGTTCGAGCAGGTGCGGTTCCAGCACCAGTCCGCGTCGTCACCCGCGATCAGCGACGTCACGTTCGACGCCCAGCGGCACGAGACGATCGCGTTCGTCGGTCCGTCGGGCGCGGGAAAGACGACCCTGGTGAAGCTGCTGGTCGGCCTGTATCAGCCGCAGTCCGGACGGATCCTGTACAACGGGATCGACAGCGCGGCGGTCGACCTCGACGGCCTGCGCGAGCGGATCGGCTTCGTCACCCAGGATACGCAGCTCTTCTCCGGCACGATTCGCGAGAACCTGCTGTTTGTGAACCCGGCCGCGACCGATGAGGAATGCCTGTCGGTGCTGCGGCGGGCGGCGTGCGAGAACCTGCTCGCCCGCGCCGATCGCGGCCTCGATACCGTGATCGGTGAAGGCGGCGTGAAGGTGTCCGGCGGCGAAAAGCAGCGGCTGTCGATCGCGAGAGCGCTGCTCAGAAAGCCGCATCTGCTGGTGTTCGACGAGGCGACCTCCTCGCTCGATTCGCTGACCGAAGAAGGCATCGTCGGCACCATCCGCGACGTGGCGGCGGGAGGAGACACCATCACCGTGCTGATCGCCCACCGGCTGTCGACGATTCTGCACGCCGATCGTATTTACGTGCTGGAACGCGGGCGGATCGTCGAGACCGGACGTCACGACGACCTGGTCGGACAGAAGGGGCTGTACTACGCGATGTGGCGGCAGCAGATTGGTGAGCGCCGGGGCGCCGGGGCCGAGTTGCGCGGCGCCGTGCGCCCGGCTCCAGCCACGGCCGGCTGATCGGATCGCGCGGTCCTCGTCGCCGCACCGTCGAGAACCTGTCTCAGGAACCGGCGGAACGCACGAGATCACGAGATCACGAGATCACGAAGTCACCAGGTCACGAAAAAAAGAAACGCCGGGCAACTTCAGGAGTCGTCTCGGTGCGCTCCGTGCGCTCTGCGGCCAAGCCCGATGAGGGTCGAGGAGTCCCGACCGACTGTGTGGCACAATGGCCGCTGTTCCACTACGTGAGGAGGCGCGTCACATGGGTCTGATGGATTTCATCAAGGGCGAACTGATCGAGATCATCGGATGGACCGACGACTCGCGCGACACGCTCTCGTACCGCTTCCCGGATCAGGATCAGGAGATCAAGCGGGGAGCACAGCTCATCGTCCGCGAATCGCAGGCCGTGCAGTTTGTCTACCTCGGGCAGTTCGGCGATCTCTTCGGGCCGGGCAAGCACACCCTGACCACCGACAACATCCCGGTGCTGACCACGCTTCAGGGATGGAAGTACGGCTTCGAGACCCCGTTCAAGGCCGACGTCTACTACGTGACGACCCGACTGTTCACAGGGAACAAATGGGGGACCTCGAATCCCGTGATGGTCCGCGATCAGGACTTCGGGATCGTCCGGCTGCGCGCGTTCGGCACGTACGACTTCCGTGTCGTCAACGTGCCGAGGTTTCTGAAGGAGGTCGCCGGCACGGACGTGCACTTCCGGCTCGACGAGTTCACCGACGCCATGCGCTCCCGCCTGGTGAGCGTGTTCAGCGAGGCGCTGGCGACGAGCAAGGTTCCGGCGCTGGATGTCGCGACCCGCTACAGTGAGCTCGGAGAGGCGCTGCTGCCGCTCATCAACCCGGTGCTGGTCGACAAGTACGGCATCGAGATGGGCAGCTTCATCCTCGAGAACGTCTCGGTTCCTCCCGAGGTGGAGGAGGCGATCGACAAGCGTTCGAGCATGGCCGCGGTCGGGAACCTGAACGATTTCGTCAAGTATCAGATGGCGAAAGGCTTCGAGCGGGGCGGGGCGGGCGTGGCCGGCGTCGGCGCTGAAGTGGCGGTCGGATTGGCCATGGCCGGTCAGATGCTGAATCAGCCGGGAGGCATCTCGGGGCAAGCCACCCCTGCCGCTGCGGCGCCCGCCGCTGGCGGCGCCATCCCTGAGACGCTCGGTCCGGCCGACGCCGCGAAGGTGCTCGGCGTGTCGGAGGCCGACGTGATCGCCAGCCTCGAAGCCGGCGACCTGAAAGGCAGGCGGATCGGCTCGCAGTGGCGCCTCACGCGCGCGCAGCTCGCCGCTTTTCTGCAATAGCTCGTGGGGATGCCTGAAGGCGAGGCGGGCGAGGCGGCGGGCGAACGCCCCGCCGCCGAGATTGTCGCGACCGCTCGACAGAAGTTCCATTGCCCGGCGTGCGGCGCCGAAGCGCACTGGAACCCGGCCAGGCAGGCGCTGATCTGCCCCTTCTGCGGCACCGAGTCACCGGCGACCATCGAGTCGCGCACCGCCGAAACCACGATCGTCGAACATGATCTCGCCGAGGCGCTCCGCAGGATTCCGGACGAGGCGCGAGGGTGGCAGGCCGCCAAGATCGCCGTTCGCTGCCAAAGCTGTCACGCCATATCGGTATTCGATCCGGACAAGATTGCGCGACGCTGCGACTTCTGTGGGTCGGCGCAACTCGTCCCCTACGACCAGGTCAAGGACGCGTTCCGCCCCGAGTCGCTGCTGCCGCTGAAGATTTCCGAGCCGCAGGCGCGGGATCTGATCCGCGACTGGTACCGACGCCAATGGCTCGCGCCGAACGCGCTGCGCACGAAAGCGCTCACCGACACCATCAAGGGCGTCTACCTCTCGTACTGGACTTTCGATGCGCGCGCGCACGCATCGTGGCGAGCCGACGCCGGCGACTACTACTACAGCCACGAGAGGGGCAAACGGGTGCGGCGCGTCAGGTGGACTCCGGCCGCAGGTGAGCTGTCGCATCTGTTCGACGACGACCTGGTGCCCGCGTCACTCGGGGTGCACGCGGCGAGGTTGAAAGCGATCGAACCGTTTCCGACCGGGGAGCTGATCCCCTACGACGCCGGCTACCTGGCCGGGTGGACGGTGGAGCGCTACCAGATTGACCTGGTCGCCGCGGCCGCGCGCTCACGCGAGCAGATGCAGGCTGCGCTGCGGCGTCTGTGCGCCGCGGCCGTGCCCGGCGACACCCAGCGCAACCTCGAAGTACAGGCCACTTTCACCGACCAGCGGTTCAAGCACGTGCTGGTCCCGGTGTGGCTGGTCACCTACGTCTACGCCGCGAAGCCTCACCAGGTGGTGGTCAACGGCGTCACCGGGAGCATCGCCGGCGAGCGGCCATGGAGCTGGATCAAGATCGCGCTCCTGATCGTCCTGGTGATCTTCGTTCTCTACTTGACCAACAGCTGATGCCGTCAGCACTTGCGCGGCAGAATGCTCGGATGACCGCGGTGATAGTCGGCGATGATTCCGTAGGCGATCCGCAGCGGCGCGTCGATCACGGCTGACAGGGACGCGCGAATCTCAGGCATGACCTGCCGTCAGGCGGCGCCCAGGACCTCGGCCGCCCGGTCGTCGATGTCCCGGATCTCGGGCGTTCTCGATGATGCGCGCACGCATCTTCGCGCCGAGAGGAGTACCCTCGTTCACTTCCTGACCACATACCAGTTGTTCTGGATGTCGTGCGCCAGCTGATGGGTCTCGACCGATCGGAACCCTGCCCGTTCGAGGTACTCTCGCGCCTTCTCCTCTCCCCACATCGCGCCAAGCCCTTCGCCGCCCTGTGCGAGCGAGACGGTCATGCAGTGCATGCACGACACCGTGTATAACATCGTCCCCAGCGGGTGGTCGACGTTCTTGTGCACGTGACTCGACCCTTTGATGTCCTGCATCAGGTAGACACCATCGGTCTTCAGCGTGCGATGAATCCCCTGCAGCAGGCCCAGCGGTTTAGCCTGATCGTGCACGGCGTCGAAGGTCGTCACCAGATCGTAGGCCCCGGGCTCAGCGTCGCGGTCGAAGTGACTCAGGTCGACGGTCATGAACTCGACATTGGCCAGCCCCTTGGCCGCGACCGCCGCCCGCCCGAACTCGGTCGCTTCCCTGGACAGGTCCATCCCCACGAACCGGCTGTGCGGAAACAGCTCGGCCAGCCTGATGATGATCAGCCCGCGTCCGCAACCAAGGTCAACGGCGCGCAGCCCCTGCGCGAGCCGCGCCGAGAGCCCCGGCACCAGCGGAAGAATGTGGCTCTCGAGCGACGAGAGCACCGACTGTCCGCTGTCTTCGGACATGACGTCGTGAAACCTGGGAAATCTGTCGTACGGTACCCCGCCCCCGTTCCGGAAGCAGTTGACGATGTCGTCCTCGACCGCGCCGAGAAGCGCGATGTACTGGGCGAAGACGGCGATGTTGTCGGCCTTCGCCAGGCGCGTGAGGAATGCCGCGTGCTCGGCCGGCAGCAGGTATCGCTCCGTCGACGGGTCGATTTCCACGACGCCCGCCGTCACCATGGCCCCGAGCCATTCCCGCACGTACCGTTCGTTCAGGCCAGCACTGGCGGCGACCTCCGACGTGGTCGACGGCGGCAGATCACGCATCGCGTCGAAGAGTCCGGTCCGGTGGCCGACCGATGCCATCAAGCAGAGCGCGCCATGATTCAGTGCCTCGAGAAGCCGGCCTGCGAACAGCTCGGCCTTGGCTTGGTCGAACCTGGCTGGCATATGCGTGGTCATCGTGTCATCCTCGGCTTGGGTGCCACCGCTGGCCCACGGCCACGGTAGATGGTGACGGAAAACGTGTCAAGCAGCGCGACAGCGCCGCCCGCGTAGTGTGTGCCAGGAAACGCCCGGCTCGGCCTTCTGCCTCGCGCCGCTTCCGATCCGGGTAGAATCAGCGCGACATGAGAACACACTCCACGATGACGCGCGCGGCGGTGCTCGTGCTCGGCGTGACGCTGGTCTGGTTGGCTGGACGACAGGCCGCCGCGCAAACCGCCGCGCCGGCGGCGGCGCGGCTGTTCGCGCCCGCGGCGGACGTCGCGGCGCTCATCGAACGCGCGAAGCGCGAACGGAAGCCGGACCAGGCGAACTTCGTGCAGCCAATCGTACAGCTCGCACCCTACAACGTAAACCTCGAGTATCGGGTTGGCGGCGTCGCCGCCACTGCCTCGGTCCACGATCGCGACGCGGAGCTCTTCCTGGTCATCGAGGGATCGGGCACCGTCGTGACCGGAGGCACGCTGAAGGACGAGCGCCGCACGAGCCCCGACAACCTGCAGGGTTCCGCAATCGAGGGTGGGACCTCACGGCGGCTGGGCAAGGGAGATTGGGTGATGGTGCCCGAGAAGACGCCGCACTGGTTTACGCAGATCGAGGGGATCCTCGTCCTGATGTCGGTGCATCTGCCCCACGGCCAGTAGCGTGGCTCGTACTTTCGGTCTTCCGGGCGTGAACGCTGAGATGCACACGACACGTCCCGACCTGATTGTTCTCCACGAGCACCCCGAATGGCAGAAGCCGCTGTTCGCGGCGCTGGAACGGCGCGGCGTGTCGTTCAGGCCGTTCGACGTGACGCGGGCAGCGTTCAGCAACGCCGACACGCCTGCCGCACGCCTCTACTTCAACCAGGCGAGCCCCAGCGCCTACGTACGGGGCCACACGCGCGCTGTGCCGTTCGCGCTGGCGTACATGCGGACGCTTGAACTGCTCGGCGTGCCGGTGCTGAACGGCGCTGACGTGTTCGAGCTCGAACTGAGCAAGAGCGCGCAGGCGACGCTGCTACGGACGCTTGACATCGATTGCCCGCGCTCGATTACGTTCAACGAGGCTGGCGCCCTGCGCGCGTATGCGCGCCAGCTTCGCTGGCCGGCGGTGCTGAAACCCGATCAGGGCGGGAGCGGCGCCCGGATCCAGGTCGTCGACTCGATCGAACAGATCGAGGCCATCTTCGCCGCCGATCCCTCGGTGT
Source organism: Luteitalea sp. (assembly GCA_009380045.1). Lineage (GTDB taxonomy): Bacteria > Acidobacteriota > Vicinamibacteria > Vicinamibacterales > CAVVIG01 > WHSN01. The sequence continues at coordinate 8,964 of WHSN01000031.1, read as the reverse complement.
GGCTGCCGGACAACCTGTTCCTGCTTCAGGAGTACCTGCCGCACGACCCCGAGCAGGGTATCGTGCGCCTCGAATTCCTCGGCGGCGAGCTGCTGTACGCGATGCGGGTGAAGACGCACGGACGGTTCAACCTGTGTCCGTCTCCGGTCTGCAACCCCGATGGCCACGAGGGCGCATGTGACGTGAATGGTCCCACCGCCGCCCTTCCGGTCGAGTTCTATCCCTACCCTGATGTGCCCGCCGCAGCGGTGGAGACGGCAAGAAGGATTGTTGGCGCCGCGAGACTCGACGTCGGCGGGATCGAGTACCTCGAAACCGCGGACGGCCGCCGCGTGTTCTACGACATCAACGCCAACTCCAACCTGCGCCCGTCGATTGGCGAAGCCTTCGGGTTCGACCCGTTCGAACGGGTCGTCGACTTTTTGGTGTCCCGCCTCGCAAGATGTCGCCACCATCCCGGCGCGCAGGCACCCGGCTGGCAAGGCGCGACAACCGAGCACAGTTGAGCCAGCGCGTGAACTGCTGCGTCTCGAGTCCGCGCATCAGGCACCAACACGTCCGCGCCCGCTGATCAACCTGTCGCGCCTGGCTGACCGAATCGCTCGCGGCTTCGTTCGCGCGCCTTGCGCGCCTCTTCGTCACGATCCCGCGGCGGCGCATTGGTCGTCAGCGAGTCGATCAGACGGCGGGCCGAGTCGAAGACCTCCCCGACGGCGCGGTCGAATGCGGCTTCATTCGCGCGTGACGGCCGGTTGCAGCCGCTCAACTTTCGAACAAACTGCAGCGCCGACGCGCGGATCTCTTCGTCGGTCGCGGGAGGGGTGAAGTTTGCCAGCGTCTTGATGTTCCTGCACATATGCACAGATCCTACCAGGGCTGCTCACCGCGCCGCACGGCGGCGGTGACTCACGCCGCGGTACTCGACCATTGCCCCCCACAACATTTCCTTCCGCCTCTAGGTACAGACTCTGTAGGTTTTGGCGAACCCGTTGCGGCCGTTGGTGACGGTGAACGTCCCGTCAGCCTGAGCTGATACCCCCTCGACGTCCACGACATAGATCTCGAGGGTCCTCGTCGCGCCGGATTGAGCGGCGCCTGCCGCCGCAAGCGTGAGCGCCAGCGGCAAGGCCATGAACGTTCGCATCGGGGCTCCGATCTTCTACGGCGCGATCACCTGCTGCCGTCCATCCTTCTCGATCACCTTCACCGAGCTGCCGGCGGCGCCGGCCTGCATCTGCACGCCCGGCTGCTGCGAGTCGTTCGAGAGCAGCAGTCCCGAGCCGTCCCGATCGGCCAGCTTGACCCGGATGCGCCCCTGGGGATCGGTCATCCTGAGCACCACGGCCTCTGATACGTCTTGCCGTCCGGCATCGTGACAGAAGCCTCGATGTTGATCCGCGCGCGCACGGTCCCCTGGGATCGACAATCTCGAACGATCCGGCGCGGAGCACCGGTGGCACGCCCTGTGCCCGCAGCGGCCCGACCTGGGCGAGCGCGAAGCCCAGGGCCAGCACGTTCGCGACCGTCAGCACAACGACAACACGCTGAAGCGTCATGATCTCCTCCTCAGGCCGATTTCCAGATCCCGAGCAGCCGGCGGACGACGACCAGCTCGCCGACGTGATAGGTGGTGTGGTCGGCCGCCAGCACCAGCTCCCGCAGGTAAGTCTGGCCGGTGCCATGTGGAATCGGTGCCGTGAGATCGGTCTTCGGATCGAGCGCGAGCCGTCGGAGCGCCTCTCGATCGTCAGCGAAGCGGCTGATGCACGCATCCCATTCCGCCGCCGACGCTGGCGCCGGCAATGGCGGCCAGTAGTCGGCAGGCCATTCGAGCTCCTGGTAGCGCGAATTGCGGCAGAACTCCAGGATGTCGTGCTGCGTCCGACGGATGTGCTCGAGGAGCTGCCAGGGCGAGTACGGCAGGCCCGGCGGTTGCCGGCCGCGGAAATCTGGAGGAATGCCCGCGACCGCCGTGTCGAAGCTGACGTGCGCATCTTCCCAGTCGAGAAGCCTGGCGATCTGTTCGCGGAACGGAACATCAGCGCTCATCTGTCGATCCCCCTCCCGAGCGCACGGACCTGCCGAACGTGCCCTCAGAAGCCGGCGACGTCAAGAATTGGGTGCGCAGTGTTGGGTGCAGCAGCTTCGCGACCCTGGCGCTTTCGAAGAGCAGTCTCTCATCACGGCGGCACGAAGGAACGAAGTTTCCTTATGAATCGGGACCAACTGATCCCCGAAGCTGCAACATCCGACCGGAGCACCGCCCTATTCCGAGCGTTTCGACGCGTTGTGAATGTCGTGAACGTAGTGCGCCCGCGCTTCCACCTCGCTGAGCTTGGCGGACGCGTAGATCGACGCGCCTTTCATGAGCAGGGCCGCCTCCGCCGCCGGGAGGTCGTGGATGGCGGCAAGACTGGACCCATTGCGCTCGAGATATTCAGCGATGAACGCCCGTTCCAGCTTCGATTCGGGATCGGTCTGAACGAACTCGTCTGCGTCCGGCTGCATCAAGCACCCCTGCAACATGCTACGCCGATCGCGACGTCTTGTCGCCCGGGCTGGCCCTGAGAAGGGAGTCCCGCGACGGCGCCGCGGCGTCAGGCCCGGGCGCTGCGCCGAATCTCCGGTACTTCCACGATCCGCACACCTGCCGCCGGCGGCGCTGCTACCGCGCCGACGAGCGCGGCAACCATCTGCCGGTGCGTGACGAGGCCCAGGCGCTCGGCTCCCTCCCGGGTCGCCGGCAATCGCCGCAGCAGGGCGTAGACCGGCAGCAGTACTCCGGGCCACCAATGCCCGGGGCCGAGCACGTACCACGGCCTCAGGATGGTCGCGGGGATTCCGGACCCACGGACAATCGCTTCACCTTCCCGTCGCACCGCGATGTAGGCCTGCATGATTGGCGCGGGATGCGCCACGCTCAGGTAGACGATGTGCTGCGCGGCTGATTGCGACGCCGCGGCAACCGCCGCCCGGATCGACACGAGATCGACGCGCTGGAACTCCGCCGCCTTGGCCGGGTTGGGGTGCGGGGTCCCGACCAGGTGCACCACCGTCGCCGCAGCCGGGATGGCGCCGGCGAACGTCGCCTCGTCCAGGGCGTTGCCGATGACCGGGATCACGGCCCGCGCGAGCTTGCCTTGTGAGCCGGGCCGCACCAGCGCGTGGATGGCGTACCCGTTCTGGATCAGTGCGCTGATGAGCGCCCGGCCGATGTAACCGGTGCCGCCGGTGATGAAGACTGGATTCATTCGCGACCGCCAACGCCGGAGTTTCTGCGTCCTCGCGCTCGGCAACCTCAGCCCGTTTTCCACTTCACCGCAGCAGCCTGGTCGGGACGGCACGAAGCAGGCAGGATTCGTGACGAGACAAAAGAAGGGCGGCGAGCCATTCGGCCGCCGCCCCCCGGTGTCGGACGTCGTCGCACGACGCGGTGCCCTACTCGCCGAGATCCCCTGTCCGCGGCCCGAGCGCTTCCTCGGGCTCGATGAAGTACTCCATGTCGCGTTCGAGCTCGAGCTCGTCGTCGCTCGGCTGCGGCGGCGCCGGAGGCGGCGGCGGTTCGTCCGCCGGAATACTGACATGGCGGTAGTACTCGAACCCGGTGCCGGCCGGAATGAGCCGGCCCATCGTGACGTTCTCCTTCAGGCCGCGCAGGTGATCGACCTTGCCGGAGATCGACGCCTCGGTGAGGACGCGCGTCGTTTCCTGGAACGACGCGGCCGAGATGAACGAGTCGGTCGACAGCGACGCTTTGGTTATCCCGAGCAGCAGCGGCCGGCCCTGGGCCGGGCGTCCACCGGCGGTAATCACGCGCTCGTTCTCCTCGAGGAACCGGAACTTGTCGGTCTGCTCGTCGACGAGGAACTCGGTGTCGCCGACATCCTCGATTTTCACCCACCGCATCATCTGGCGCGCGATGGTCTCGATGTGCTTGTCGTTGATGTTGACGCCCTGCAGCCGGTAGACCTCCTGAATCTCGTTGACCAGGTACGCCTGCAGCGCCTTCTCGCCGAGCACGTTGAGGATGTCGTGCGGGTTGGACGGTCCGTCCATCAACGGCTCGCCGGCGCGCACCCGCTCGCCTTCCTGGACGTTGACGTGGACGCCGCGCGGAAGCGAGTACTCCCGCGGCTCGGCGCCATCCTCGTCCGGCACGATGATGATCTTGCGCTGACCCTTGACGATGCCGCCGTGCTTCACCAGGCCGTCGATCTCCGAGATCACCGCCGTCTCGCGCGGCTTCCGCGCCTCGAACAGCTCCACCACCCGCGGCAGACCGCCGGTGATGTCCTTGGTCTTGGTGGTCTCGCGCGGGATCTTGGCGAGGATGTCGCCGGCCGACACCATCTCGCCGTCCTGCACCATCAAGTGCGCATGCGACGGCATGTGGTACTTGCGCTTGACGGTAGAAACCTGGGTCCCGACGCCCCTGATCTCGATCGCCGGCTGCTTCTTCTCGTCCGGCGAGTCGACGATGATCAGGCGCGACAGGCCGGTGACTTCGTCGACTTCCTCGTGCACGGTGATGCCTTCGAGGATGTCCTTGAAGCGGACCTGCCCCGGCTCCTCGGTGAGGATCGAGAAGGTGTAGGGATCCCATTCGACCAGGACCTGCGCCTGCTCGACCTCCTGGCCTTCCCTCACCTTCAACCGGGCGCCGTAGACGATCGGGTAGCGCTCGCGATCGCGGCCCTTGGCGTCCTGCACGACCAGCGAGCCGCTGCGGTTCATCACCACCAGGTTGCCGTCCTTGGCCTGCACCACCTGCAGCCCTTCGAACCGCACGCTGCCGGCGTTGCGCGCTTCGAGCGTCGACTGCTCGGAGACGCGCGACGCGGTGCCGCCGATGTGGAACGTCCGCATCGTCAGCTGGGTGCCCGGCTCGCCGATCGACTGGGCCGCGATGACGCCGACCGCCTGTCCCAGCTCCACCATCTTGCCGGTGGCGAGGTCGCGGCCGTAGCACTTGGCGCAGACGCCGCGGCGCGATCCGCAGGTCAGCACCGAGCGGATCTTCACCTTCTCGATGCCCGCATCCTGAACCGCCGCCGCCTTGTCCTCGGTGATCTCCTCGTTGACGTCGATGATCACTTCGCCGCTGAACGGATCGGTGATGCGCTCGAGGGTGACGCGGCCCATGATCCGCTCGCGCAGCGGCTCGATGATCTCGCCCGATTCGACAATCGCGCGCGCTTCGATGCCGTCCACCGTGCCGCAGTCCTCCTCGTGGATGATCACGTCCTGCGCGACGTCGACCAGCCGGCGCGTCAGGTAGCCGGAGTCGGCGGTCTTGAGCGCCGTGTCGGCCAGGCCCTTGCGGGCGCCGTGGGTGGAAATGAAGTACTGCATCACTTCCAGCCCTTCACGGAAGTTCGAGGTGATCGGCGTCTCGATGATCTCGCCCGACGGCTTGGCCATCAGGCCCCGCATGCCGGCGAGCTGGCGGATCTGCTGCTTCGACCCTCGGGCGCCGGAGTCGGCCATGATGTAGACCGGGTTGAAGGTCCGGCCTTCCTTGTCGATCTCCTCCATCTCGCCGAACATGGCGTTGGCGATGTCTTCGGTCGCTTCCGACCAGATCGCGATCACCTTGTTGTACCGCTCGCCGTTGGTGATCGCGCCCTCGAGATACTGCGATTCGACCTTGATCACTTCCTCGCGCGCCGCCTTGACCAGTGGCGCCTTCTCTTTCGGGATGATCAGATCGTCGATGCCGATCGACAGCCCGGATCGCGTCGCGTAGGTGAAGCCGACGTTCTTGAGCGAGTCGAGCATCTCGACGGTCTTCTCGAGGCCGAACTTCAGATAGCACGACTGCACCAGCTGCTGCAGCCCCTTTTTCTTCAGCAGGCCGTTGACGAACGGCATCCCGGCTGGCAGCGACTGGTTCAGGATCACGCGGCCGACGGTGGTATTGACGATCTTGTTGGTCACCGTCTGCACTTCGGTCCGCAGCACGTCCTGGTCGTCGCGCGACGCCGTCAGGTCCTGCAGATCGCCCGAGTAGCGCAGCCGGATCGGCGACAGCGTCTCGAGCTCCTGCGCCTCCAGCGCCAGCATCACGTCGTCGGGGTTGCCGAACGCCCGACCTTCGCCCTTGGCGCCGTTCTTCGCCTTGGTGAGGTAGTAGCACCCGAGGACGATGTCCTGCGACGGGATCGCGATCGGGGCGCCGTGCGCCGGCGACAGGATGTTGTTCGCCGACAGCATCAGCACAGACGCTTCGATCTGCGCCTCTGGCGACAGCGGGATGTGAACCGCCATCTGGTCGCCGTCGAAGTCGGCGTTGAACGCGGTGCAGACCAGCGGATGGATGCGGATCGCCTTGCCTTCGACCAGCACCGGCTCGAATGCCTGGATGCCGAGGCGGTGCAGCGTCGGCGCGCGGTTCAGCAGCACCGGATGCTCGCGAATCACGTCCTCCAGCACGTCCCACACTTCGGGCCGCTGCAGCTCCACCATCTCCTTCGCCTGCTTGATGGTGGCGACCAGGCCACGCTCTTCGAGCTTGTTGTAGATGAACGGCTTGAACAGCTCGAGCGCCATCTTCTTCGGCAGCCCGCACTGGTGCAGCTTCAGTTCGGGACCGACGACGATCACCGAGCGGCCGGAGTAGTCGACGCGCTTGCCGAGCAGGTTCTGGCGGAACCGTCCCTGCTTGCCCTTGAGCGTGTCGGACAGCGACTTCAGCGGCCGGTTGTTCGCGCCGCGCAGCACGCGGCCGCGGCGGCCGTTGTCGAACAGCGCGTCGACCGCCTCCTGGAGCATGCGCTTCTCGTTGCGGATGATGACGTCGGGCGCCTTCAGCTCCATCAGCTTCTTCAACCGGTTGTTGCGGTTGATGACGCGCCGATAGAGATCGTTCAGGTCGGAGGTGGCGAACCGGCCGCCGTCGAGCGGCACCAGCGGCCGCAGCTCCGGCGGAATCACCGGAATCACGTCCAGGATCATCCACTCCGGCTTGTTGGTGGACTTGCGGAACGAGTCGGTCACCTTGAGACGCTTGGCGTACTTCAGCTTCTTCTGCGCCGACTGCTCGGTCTTCATCTTCTCGCGCAGCTCGATCGAGAGGCGATCGACGCTGACGCGCTTGAGCAGCTCCTTGATCGCCTCGGCGCCCATCTGGGCACGGAACCGCGGCATGCCGGAGCGGGGATCGGAGTGCTCTTCGCGCGCCTTGCGGAACTGCTCTTCGTTGAGCAGCTGGTTCTGCTTCAGCTCGGTGTCGCCCGGATCGACGACGACGTAGGCCTCGAAGTAGAGCACCCGTTCGAGATCGCGCAGCGAGATGTCGAGCAGGTGGCCGATCCGGCTCGGCAGCCCCTTGAAGAACCAGACGTGGCTGACCGGGGTCGCCAGCGTGATGTGGCCGAGACGCTCACGGCGGACTTTGGCCTGGGTCACCTCGACGCCGCACTTGTCGCAGATCACGCCGCGGTGCTTCATCCGCTTGTACTTGCCGCACAGGCATTCCCAGTCGGTGATCGGACCGAAGATCTTGGCGCAGAACAGGCCGTCCCGCTCCGGCTTGAACGTCCGGTAGTTGATGGTCTCCGGCTTGGTGACCTCGCCGTGCGACCACGACAGGATCTTGTCGGGGGACGCCAGGCTGATCCGGATCGCGTCGAAGTCGCTGGTCAGCGCCGAGCGCTCGTGGAATGAGGGTCGCATCTGTTTATACCTCCTCCAAAACCGGTTGAGGAGTGACTTCCGCCGGCTTCTTCTTCGTCTTCATCAGCTCGACGTCCAGACAGAGCGATTGGAGCTCGCGGATCAGGACGTTGAACGACTCGGGCAACCCGGCGGTGAACGAAGCGTCGCCCTTGACGATCGCCTCGTAGATCTTCGCGCGTCCGGTCACATCGTCGGACTTCGCGGTGAGGAGCTCCTGGAGGATGTGCGCCGCGCCGTAGGCCTCGAGCGCCCACACTTCCATCTCGCCGAACCGCTGGCCGCCGAACTGCGCCTTGCCGCCCAGCGGCTGCTGGGTGATCAGCGAATAGGGCCCGATCGAGCGAGCGTGGATCTTGTCGTCCACCAGATGCGACAGCTTCAGCATGTAGATGTAGCCGACGGTGACGTTCTGTTCGAACTCGACGCCGGTCATGCCGTCGAACAGCTTGGTCTTGCCGCCGGCCGGCAGCCCGGCGCGATCCAGCCAGTGCTTGATCTCGCTCTCGTTGGCGCCGTCGAACACCGGCGTCGCGAAGTAGAGGCCGAGCGCGTGCGCCGCCCACCCGAGATGGGTTTCGAGAATCTGACCGACGTTCATCCGCGACGGCACGCCGAGCGGGTTGAGCACGATCTCCACCGGCGTGCCATCCGGCAGATACGGCATGTCCTCTTCCGGCAGGATGCGCGCGATCACACCCTTGTTGCCGTGCCGGCCGGCCATCTTGTCGCCGACCGACAGCTTGCGCTTCATCGCGACGTAGACCTTGACCAGCTTGATCACGCCCGGCGGCAGCTCGTCGCCGCGGCGGATCTTCTCCTTCTTCTCCTCGAACAGGTTCTTGATCACCTCGACCTGACGCTCGGTCCGCTCCTCGAGATCCCGCAGATCGTCCTCGAGCCGGGAGTCGTCGGTGGCGATCTTCAGCCGCACCATGGTTTCGTACGGCATCTCCAGGAGGACGTCCTCGGTGAGCTCGGCGCCCTTCCTGAGCAGCCGCTCACGGCCGTACTCGTCGAACAGATCCGAACGGAGCTGTTGCCCCCGCAGCATCGCGATCACCCGCTTCTTCACTTCGTCGTGAAGAATGCGGATCTCGTCCTGCAGGTTCTTCTCCATCATGTCGAGCTCTTCCTGCTCGATCGCCTTGGCGCGGTCGTCCTTCTCGATGCCCTTGCGGGAGAAGATCTTGACGCCGACGATGATGCCTTCGATGCCCGGCGGGCAGATCAGCGACGCGTCGCGAACGTCGCCGGCCTTCTCGCCGAAGATCGCCCGCAGCAACTTCT